>JADGQW010000090.1 GCA_017881505.1 Gemmatimonadales bacterium | reverse complement strand
CCAGCTCCGGTGGCACGTCGGAGCGGCTCTGGCCGATCTCCGGCGGGGTCGCCGTGGCGTGAAGCTCGAGGAGCGCCTTCTCGTCGTCCGCCTCGAAGGGCAGCCGCCCCACCAGCATCTGGTACGCCAGCACGCCGAGGGCGTACTGGTCGGACTGCGCCACCGTCTGCTGACCGGCCCACTGCTCTGGACTGCGGAAGAGGGGCGAGCCGATCGCGGCCTCCGAGGTCCCTTCGCGCAGCGCCCGCGCCATCCCCGTGTCGGCGAGCGCCACCGTCCCGTCGCGATCCACGAGCACCTTCGCGCCGCGGAGGTCGCGGTGGAGCACGCGGCGGTCGTGCGCGTACGCGAGCCCGCGCGCGACGGACCGCAGGACCGAGAGCGCCAACGGCACGGGGAGGGGGCCCGAGTCGGCGAGGACGAAGTCGAGGGTGCAGCCGTCCACCCACTTCACCGTGTAATAGTCGGTGCCCGCGGCCTGCCCCACCTTGTAGATCGGGATGATGTTGGCGTTGACCAGGTTGGTGCCCACGCGCGCCTCGCGGCGCACCCGCTCGCCGAGTCCTTCGGCGAAGTCGGCGGGCACGACCTTGATCGCCACCGCCCGCTTCGGCGTCTTCTCCACGCCCTTGTACAGCAGGGCGAAGCTCCCACGCCCCACGAACCCCTCGACCTGATACTCCTTGGCGAGGGCCTCGCGGAGCGTCCCGAGCAGCGCGGCGGGATCGGTCGTCTGCGGCATCCGGTTAGACTCTCCTCATCTCGGCCAGGACTCGTTCCGGCGTCATCGGCAGGCGGAGCATCCGCGCGCCGGTCGCGTCGAAGATGGCGTTCGCCACCACAGCTCCCATGCAGACGATCGCCGGCTCGCCACCCCCCTGGGGCGCCAGGGCGTCGTTCGGCACCAGCACCGTCTCGATCCGCGGTACCCACGAGAAGCGCGGCAACGGATAGGTCGCGAAGCTGGCGGTGTCCACCCGCCCTCCCTCGAAGCGGACTTCCTCGCTGAGGGAATAGCCGAGGCCCATCGTCACGCACCCCTCCATCTGCATCCGCGCGCCGTCGGGATTCACGACGATCCCCATGTCCTGCGCGCACACCACCCGCTCCACCTGCACCGCGCCCGTGGCACGATCCACCGTGACCTCGGCGACGTGGGCGACGTAACTCCCGGCGTCGATCCCGCACGCCAGCCCGCGCCCGCGGCTCTCCCGGCGCGGGGCCACGCCCGGACGCCATCCGGAGGCCTCCGCCACGGCGCGCAGCACACGGAGCATACGCTGGTCGGTCGTGTTCCGCAGCCGGAACTCCAGCGCGTCCATCCCCGCCGCCGCCGCCATCGCGTCCACCTGCTGCTCCGCCGCGAAGCGGTTGGTGTTCGCCCCCGGTGCCCGCCACGGCCCGACACCGAAGAGATGATACCGCGCGGCTCCCGCCGCCGGGCCCGAGCCCTCGCCCCCCCAGCTGCCCGCGATCCGCACCCGCTTGTTCGGCACGTCGTAGAACACTTCCGTGGCACGATCCCCGGCGCCGTAGACCTGGTAGTCCCACAGGGTGATGTGCCCCGCCGCGTCGATCCCCGAGATCAGGCGCACGACCGCCGCAGGGTCAAAGGTATCGTAGAAGAACTCCTCCGCCCGGGTCCAGGCGACCTGCACGGGCCGCCCCGCGGCCAGCGCCAGGCGCGCCGCCTCCACGCCCTGCGGCCCCGACGACTTCCCCCCGAACCCGCCCCCCACATACGGCGTGATCACCCGCACGTCCTCGACCCGCAGCCCCGTCGCCCGCGCGATCTGCCCCTGCAGTCCGAAGGGCGACTGCGTGGACGCCCAGACGGTGAGCTTCCCGTCCTTCGGCTCGGCCAGCGCCACGTGCGGCTCCATCGGCGCGTGCGCGACGTACGGATGCCGGTACGTCACGTCGAAGGTGCGTGCCGCCCCCTGCCGCCCCGCCTCGAGGTCGCCCGCCGACTCCGTGGTCCGGGCATTGGGCGCCGCCTGGACGAGGTGGTCGTACACGCTTTCGGTGTCGAACGGAGGCGCGGGGATGTCCCACTCACTGCGCACGAGTCGCAGCGCGCGTTCGGCCGTCTCGGGGTCCGGGGCCAGCACCGCCACCAGCCCGTCCCGGTTCACCACCGTCACGCCCGCCATCGCCTGGGCGGCCGAGGTGTCGAGCCCTCGCGGGGTGGCGCCGTGCGCCGGCGGCCGGACGATGCGAGCGTAGAGCATCCCCGGGAGGCGGATGTCCGCCGCGTACTTCGCCGCCCCCGTCACCTTCTCGGCGCCGTCGAGCCGCTTGGGGGAGCGGCCCATCACCGCAAACTCCCGCGCCGCCTTGAGCACCGCGCGCTCGTCCACGGTGTGGGTGATAAGCTGGCCGCGTGCCAGCTCGCCGTACGTCACCCGCCGGTCGCGGTGGCCCGTGACGAAGACGACCCCCTCCTCCACCGAGAGCTGCGCGCGCGGCACGCCGAGGCGCCGGGAAGCGAGATCGGTGAGGAGGAGCCGCGCCTGCGCCGCAGCCGCGCGGACCGCCGGCCCGAAGAAGCGCGTGGTCATGGAGCCCCACGTCCCCGCGTCCCACGGGCACGTGGCGGTGTCCCCCATCACGATGCGCATCGCCCCGAGGGCCACGCCGAGCTCCTCGGCCGCCATCTGGCTGAGCGACGTCACCACCCCCTGGCCCATCTCGATCTTCCCCGAGTAGAGCGTGACCGTGCCGTCCTCCGCGATGTGGAGGTACGCGTTCACGTCGGTCGGGTAGCCGCGCCCCTGCTCGGGGCCCGGCGCCGCGCCCGTGAGGGCGGGCGGGAGGCTCACCAGGACGAGCACGCCGCCGCCGAGCGCCTTGACGAAGTCGCGCCGCGGCATCCGCAGGGCGTCAGTCATCGCGGCCTCCCCGCCGTCCGCTGGCCGTCTCGATGGCCGCGACGATCCGCTGGTGCGCGCCGCAGCGGCAGAGGTGACCCTCCATCCCCCGCACGATCTGCTCGCGGGTGGGATGCGGGTTCGCCGCCAGGAGGGCGCGGGCACCAAGGATCATCCCGGGCGTGCAGTACCCGCACTGCAGCGCCCCCTCGTCGTGGAACGCCTGCTGCAGGGGATCGAGCCGTCCCCCGCGCGCGAGGCCCTCGATGGTGGTGACGTCCTTCCCCTGCACCGCAGCGAGGGGGGTCTGGCAGGAGTGGACCGCGCGGCCATCCACGAGCACCGTGCACGAGCCGCACAGCCCTTCGCCGCAGCCGTACTTCGTGCCGGTGAGCTCGAGATCCGTGCGCAGGACCCACAGCAGCGTCCGCGTGCCGTCGGTCTCCAGCGACACGGGAGCGCCGTTCAGGCGGAACCGAATGGTGTCTCGCATCCCTCTAGGTGTGGGATGGCGGGCGAAGGTGTCAAGAGGAGCGAAATGATGTCGGCGGGAGCCGTAGCGTAAACCATTGCAAGGTAATTGTTTGGCTGTTCCATCCTGGCACCGTGCGCCAGCCCCCTCCGGCGGCGTGGCCTGCGTCACTTCCCCCGGCGCCCCATCTGGTTAATTTGGGAGCGATTCTCTCCTCATTTCCCAGGCGAATCGTGATGCGTTCGGTACCCCGCCGGACTCTCGGTGTCGTGGCCGCCCTGTTGCTCGCCAGCTGCGTCGGCGATTCGACGGGCCCGCGCTCCCTGCGCCGCGCGCATTTCGCCATCGCGCCGCTGTTCGATGCGCGCGCCTTCGACGTGGTGGCGTTCGATCGCATCCGCATCCGGTTCGTGCCGAGCGGGGGCGGGGCCGCGGCGGTGGACACCGTCGTGGCGTTCCCCTCGACCGTCGACAGCATCAGCCTCTCCCTCTCCGTGCCCGTGACCGGGGCGTCCGAGGGGTACACGATCACGCTCGCGATGATCAACAGCGCGGGCGACACGGTGTTCCGCGGCGGGCCCGCGAGCGTGACGGCGTTCCCCGGCGCCCTCGCCACGGCGCCGACCGACATCCCGGTCTACTACACGGGCGTGGGCTTCGACGCGGCGTCGGTGGTGTTCTCCGGCGCCCTCCCCCTCAGCGCCTTCTTCGGCGACACCACGCTCTTCACCGCGCAGGCGCTCGACTCGTCGGGGCATCCGATCCCGGGCACGCCGATCGTCTACCGGATCGCCGCCCCCGACACGGGGCTCGCCCGCGTCGCGAATCCCGACACGGGCCGCGTGATCGCGAAGGCCGCGCGCGGGAACGCGCACGTCGTCGCGGAGCTGCTGACGCACCAGACCGCCACGGCGGCGCTGCTGGTGCAGCCGCGGCCCGCTGTCATCGCGTTCACGGGGGGCACCGGCCAGAGCGCCGTCGTGGGAAGCCCGCTGCCGCAGCCGATCGTGGCGCGCGTGACCGGCGCCGACAACCTCGGCGTCGAGGGCGTGGTCGTCACCTTCGCCGTGACGGCGGGCGGGGGCTTCCTCTCGACCACCACCGACACGACGGACGCCAACGGGAACGCCCCCGACCTGTGGACCCTCGGGCCCACGGCGGGGAGCCAGACGGTGACGGCGTCCGCGGGCGCCCTGACCACCAGTCCGGTCAGCGCCCTCGCGGCGCCCGGGGGCGCCACGAAGCTGGCGTTCGGCGTGCAGCCCTCGACCGTCGCGGCGGGCGCGGCCGTCGCGCCGTCGGTGCGGGTGAGCGCGCTGGACGTGGACGGAAATACGGCCACCGGGTACACCGGCAACGTCACCCTCGCGCTCGGATCCAATCCCGGCGCGGGGACGCTGGGCGGGACATTGACCGTCGCGGCCGTGGCGGGCATCGCGACCTTCGCGACGCCGTTCGTCGACAAGGCGGCGGCGGGCTACACGATGGCGGCGAGCGCCTCGGGCCTCGCCGGCGCCACCTCGTCGGCGTTCACCGTGACCGCCGGCACCGCGACGACCCTCGCGCTCCTCTCGGGTGGCGCGCAGTCCGGCGCGCCCGGGGCGCAGCTCGCGCTGCCTGTCGCTGTCAGGGTGACCGACGCGTACGGGAACGGCGTCAGCGGCCGGGCCGTCACCTTCGCCGTGGCGACGGGGGGCGGCTCCGTCGGCACGCCGGGCACCAGCACCGACGCGAGCGGGATGGCGAGCACCACCTGGTCCCTCGGCGCGGTGGGCGGCGCGCAGTCCATCACCGCGACCGCGACGGGCCTGGCGGGCTCCCCCCTCACCGTCACGGCCACCGCACAGACAGGCGCTCCGGCGAGCGTGGCGTTCCTCGTCCAGCCGGCGACCACCGTCGCGGGCTTCTCCCTCACGCCGGCGGTGGTGGTCGCGGTACAGGACTCCAATGGCGTCACGGTGCCGACGTTCACGGGGCAGGTGGGGATCGCGCTGTCGACGAACCCGGACACCGCCACGCTGTCGGGCACTGTGGTGGTGAACGCCGTGGCGGGCCTCGCGACCTTCGCGAATCTCTCGGTCGACAAGGCCGATACCGGCTACGCCCTGGGCGCGGCCATCTCGGTGTCGATCGGCCGGCTTTCGAACCGCTTCACGATCACGGCCGGCGCGGCGAAGACGATCGCGCTCGTGTCGGGGAGCGCGCAGGCGGGGGCGCAGAGCACGCAGCTGGCGCTGCCGGTGGTCGTGAAGGTCGCTGACTCCCTCGGGAACGGCGTGAGCGGACGGGCGGTGACGTTCGCCGTCGCCACGGGCGGCGGCAGCGTCGGCACGCCGAACGCGACCACGAACGCGCTGGGGCTCGCGAGCACCACCTGGACCCTCGGCGCCGCGGCGGGCGCGCAGTCCATCACCGCGACGGCGACGGGGCTGACGGGCTCGCCCATCACCATCGGCGCCAGCGCCGGCACGTCCGTGGCCTCGACGACGGTCTCGCCGCACCTCGACACCCTCACCGCGCTGGCGGCGACCGTCCCGCTCGGGGCACAGGCGAAGGACGGCGCCGGCAGCCCGATGAGCGGCAGCTTCGCGTGGACGAGCCGCACGCCGGGCATCGCGACCGTCAGCGGGACGGGGCTCGTCACCGCGATCGCCAACGGCGCGACGTACGTGGTCGCGACCGAGGCCGGCGGGACGAAGGACTCGGCGCAGATCGTGGTGCAGCAGCGGGTCGCCACCATCACGGTGACGCCCGGCACGCGGAACCTCTACCTCACCACGACGTTCGCCTTCAGCGCCGCCGCGGTGGACGGGCTCGGCCATCCGATGCCCGGCGTGACGTCGTTCGCGTGGACCTCCACGGCGCCGTCGGTCGCCACGGTGGACACGGCGGGCCACGTCAGCGCCATGGGGCTCGGCGCTTCGCAGATCCGCGCCACGTCGGGCGGGATCACCGGCGTCGCCAACCTCACCGTGCTCACGCCCATCACGCGCATCGCCGTGGTGGTGGACACCGTGGGGGCGGCGACCACCGACACCTTTACGCTGACGTCCCTCGGCCTGACGCGCCGGTACCGCGCCATCGCGCACGACACCCTCGATGCGGTGATGACGGGCGTCACTTTCACGTGGGCTTCCACCAACCCTTCCGTGGCGCTGCTCGACTCGATCACCGCGACCACGGCGCGTGCCACGGCGGCGGCGAACGGTGTCACGCGGATCCAGGCGACGGCCCAGGGCCTCACCTCGGCGCCGGGCGCGTCCCTCACCATCCAGCAGGTGCTCGCGTCCATCGCGCTCACGCCGAACGCGCCGACGATCGCCATCGCGGGCACGGTCGGGCTCGTCGCCCACGGCCTCGACGCGAACGGGCGGTCCATCGCCGGCGGGTCGTTCGTCTACCACTCCGCCACGCCCGCGGTCGCGACGGCGGACTCGGTCACCGGCCGGGTGACGGGCGTGTCGCTCGGCATCACGGCCGTCACGGCCGTGAGCGGCGTCATCACCTCGGCCCCCGACACCGTCACGGTGAGCGCTTCGGTTCCCGCCGCGCTCTCCTTCGGCCGCGACACCCTCTCGGTCGGCCGCGGGGGCAGCACGCAGGTCCCGATCCTCCTCAGCACGCCCGCGGCGTCGCCCCTCATCGTGAAGCTGGCGGTGCAGGACACCTTCGCGTACTGGAGCACGACGACGGTCACGATCCCGCAGGGCCAGACGGCGGTGAACGCCACGCTGAACGGCCGCAACGCGGGCACCACGGTCATCACCGCCACCGACTCGAGCGGGCTCGGCTACGCGCCGACCAGCGCGGTCCTCGCCGTCACGGCGACGATGCGCTTCGCCTCGAGCAACTTCGCCATCAACGCGACCGACGTGGCCGCGACGCAGGTCCTCCTCTCCGACCCGTCGCCGGCGGGGGGCACATACGTCTCCTTCGGCTACACCACCCCAGGGATCGCGGCCGTCTCTCCCGATCCGGCGTTCATCCCGCCGGGCCAGCTGGCGGCGGACGTCCAGATCCGCGGCCTCGCGGCCGGCAGCACGAACATCACGCCGACCGCCATCGGGGTGAACGGCACGGCGTCGGGCTTCACCGCCTACGCGCCGGTGCTCACGCCGAGCCAGACCAGCGTGCGGTTGGGCGCCGGGCAGTACGACCCCAACACCTACGTCTACACCCCGGCATACACCGACACGCCGATCCCGGTGACGCTCGCGAGCACCGACTCGACCGTCGTGACCGTGCCACCGGCGGTGACGATCCCGCAGAACTCGAATTACGCGTACTTCACCATCAGCGGCGGGAACCCCGGCACGGCCACGGTGTCGGTGGCGGCCCCCGGCTGGACGGCCGCGCACACGGTCCCGGTGACGGTCACGTCGCCGTACGTCGGCATCTCCGGCGGAGGGACGCTCAACACGACATCGCCGCAGACCAACGTGTACGTGTACGCCGAGGACTCGACGCGCACGTCGCACTACCGCACCAGCTCCCTGGTGGTGCGGCTCAGTTCCAGCGACACGACGGTGATGAAGGTGCTGGACACCGTGGTGACCATCGCCAACGGGCAGTACTACAGCGGCGCCGGCCGGATCATCCCCGCCGGGCTCGGCGGCACGGCCTACATTGTCGCCACCGCGAGCGGCCACCAGGGCGACTCCACGCTGTACACGGTGGTCGGGCCCAAGCTGCAGTTCAGCTGGATCCAGAACCTCCTCGGGGCGGGGCAGTACGACCAGAACCTCTACCTCTACACGCCCAATAACGTGACGGCGCCCCTGGTCGTCTCCGTGGCCAATTCGAACCCAGCGAGCGTGACGCTCCCGGCCGTGGACACGGTCCTGACCGGCTCGAACTACCGCTACTTCACCGTCGCGGGCACCTCGCCCGGAACGGCGACCTTCATCGCCTCGGCGACGGGCTACCAGCCCGATACCGCGGCCTACACGGTGACCTCGCCGCGGCTGACCGCGTGCTGCAACGCGACGTACAACGACTTCAACGCGGGTGGCGGCCTCTACGTCTACGCCACCGACTCGCTGCGGACCAGCCATTACCGGAGCGCGCCGCTCCTCGTCTCCGTCGTCTCGACCGACACGACGGTCCTGAAGGTGGACTCGTCGGTCGTCACGATCGACTCGGGCAGCTACTACAACGGCCGGGCGCACGTCACGCCGGTCGGGGTCGGCACGGCCCATATCGTCTTCACGGCGGCGGGCCACCCGAGCCTCGACACGCTGACCATCACGGTCCAGACGCCGAAGATCAACTTCAGCTTCTACACGGCGATGTACGGCCGGCGCCAGAACTCCGGCCCGAACGGCTTCTACGTCTACACGCCGGACTCCCGGACCTCGCCGGTCACCGCGACCATCACGCAGAACCACGCCGCGGTGGACACCGTCTCGACCACGTCGCCGCTCATACCGGCGTCGAGCAACTACGTCTATCTGAGCGACTTCGCGCTGATCAACGGCACCGACACCCTCATCGTGTCGGCGCCGGGCTACCTCCCCGACACGGCGTTCGTCACGGTGACGACGCCGAAGTTCACGACCAGCGGGCTGCCGGGCAGCACCACGACGACGAACCCGCCCATCGGCCTCAACGTCTACGCGACGGACAGCCTGGGGAACGGGCACTACGTGGCCGACACGGTGGTCGTGGCGGCGGTGTCGAGCGACACGACCGTCCTCCGCCCGACGCAGCCGTTCTTCCGCATCCCGACGGACGGGTACTACGCCAGCACGACGGTGACGGTGATGGGCCCCGGCACCGCGAGCATCACCTACTCCGATTCCGCGGGCACCGGCTACCTCCCGGCGACCACGAACATCGTGACCGTCACCGGCCCGTCGCTGGCGCTGAGCAACGGGTCGTCGGTGCTCGGGATGCGGCAGCACGGGGGGACGAACTCCAGCTACGTCTACACGCCGAACAGCGTGGTCGCGCCGCTGGTCGTGCACCTGCTGAGCACGGGCACGCGCGTCGCCACGGTGCCGGACTCGGTCATCATCGCGGCGAGCTCCAACTACGCCTATTTCGACGTCACCGCCCAGGACACGGTCGGCACGATCCAGATCCAGGCGACCGCCCTCGGCTACAACGGCGCCACGATGAACGTCCAGGTCACGGTGCCGAAGTTCGTCATCTCGACGTCCGGGCAGCTCAACACCACGTCGCCGAGGAACGCGATCACCGTCTACGCCACCGATGCGAACGGCAACTCGCACTACACGACGGAGAACGTCACGGTGACGCTCCAGTCGTCGGCGCCGGGAGTGGCGGCGATCGATTCGTCCACGGTCACCATCCCGAGCGGCGCGTACTACGTCAACACGGCGACCTGGAGCCCTGGGACGCCGGGCACGGCCCAGCTCTCGGCGCAGGACGTCCGCGCGGTCCAGTACAAGTACGCGACGGGCACGGCGAACGTCACGGTGGTGACGCCGACGCTCGGCTTCGGGAGCGCGCCGGGCGCGCTCGGCCTCGGCCAGTACCAGGACTATGTCTACGCCGCCACGCCGGATTACCAGACGGCGCCGGTCGCCGTGGCGCTGACCCACACGGGGACGGCGCGCACGGGCACGGACTCGAATCTCACGAACGTCCCGATCACGGGGCTGACGATCCCCGCGTCCGGCAGCTACCAGTACTTCCGCCTGGTCGGGCTCTCGCGGGGCACCGACACGCTGGTGGCGTCCATCGCGTCGCCGGTGCACAACCCGGCCACGATGCTCACGGTGGTGGACTCGGGGCGCGTGGACCCGATCGCGAACTGGCCGGGTGCGATCGTGGCGGGTGATTCGGTGCTGGTCACGCTCTATTCACGCGATCCGAACGACAACGGCCGGAACGTCGTGGCAGCGACCGGGTTCGCTCTCGCCCCGAATGCGAACATCGAGTTCCACCAGGGCGGCGCCGTGGTCACGACCGTGACCATCCCGGCGGACGCACAGTTCGTGCAGTTCTACCTGAAGGGCGTGAGTGCGGGGTCGGGGAGCGTGACGATCACGAACGCGGACTACCGGTCGTACTTCAACACGGTGACGGTGACGCCATGAGCACGTTCCTGACGCGCCTCGGTCCCCTCGGGGCGGGCGCCCTCGGCGTCGCGCTCGCGCTGACCTTGCGTACAACGGCCGCCGCGGCGCAGTCGCAGGCGCCGCCCCCGCCCCCCGCTCCCGTGCAGCCGGCGGCGAGTCCGGTGGTCGCGCCCCCGACACGGCTGT
>JADGQW010000254.1 GCA_017881505.1 Gemmatimonadales bacterium | reverse complement strand
CCTGGCACAGGCGGTGAACCACGATCACCGCACCCTCGGCCGCCTGGCGTGGCACATCACGACCTCGGTGGGTGAGATGATGCACCGCTGCGGCCTGCACGTCGGCGGCCCCGCGGAGGACGCCCCCGTGCCCCCCACTGCGGCGGCGATCCGCGCCGGCTACGACGAGGCGGCGCGCACGCTCCTCACGGAGATGAAGGCGAAGTGGACTGACGCGACGCTTGCGGTCGAGGAGGACATGTACGGAGAGAAATGGAAGCGGGCGCTGACGCTGGCGATCCTCGTCGCCCATCAGACGCACCACCGCGGGCAGATGACGGTGCTGATGCGCCAGGCGGGGCTCAAGGTCCCGGGCGTCTACGGTCCCTCGAAGGACGAGTGGGCGGCCATGGGCATGGCCCCGCCGGAGGTCTGATGCTGAAGATGCTCGTGAGCTTCATCGCCGGGACGTTCCTCGGCTATCTCGGCCAGGTGACGCTGGGGTTCTTCGGGATGTTCGTCGGATCGCTGGGGGGGATGATCGTCGGGTGGTACGTGGCGAAGCGGTATCTGCCGAGCTAGTGCGCCCTGGCCCTCAGGGCCGTGGGGGTCGCGGCGACGGCGCTCGCGTGGGGCGCGCCTCGAGAAGCCTGATCCCGTCGAGGACCACGTTGGCGTTGGGCCTGACGGTGATCGCCGTATCGAACGTCCGAAAACCCGCGGCGCCCACGGACACCCGATGGACCCCCGCCGCGACCTTCACCTCGGTCGCGGTCCCCGCCCTCCCGACCAACCGGCCGTCGACGCGGATTGTGGCGGTCGCCGGCACCACGCTCACCCGGAGGGAGCCGCGCTCCTTGACCACTTCGGGCATTGGCAGCACCTCCCGGCCCGATACCACCGCGACGGCGGCCCGGTGCGCCGCCGGCGTGCGCGCAACGCGCGGCCCGCGAGCCGAGGGCGCACCCGGGAGGGCCTTGGGCTCGGCGCCGGAGAGCCCGACGTGGGCCGACGGCTCTTGCTTGGGGGCCGACGCGAGCGCGGCCGGGCGCGCCCCCCGGATGGCCAGCCGGACCCCTCCCGTCACGACGGCCATCGCCGCGACTACCCCGGCGGTGACCCATAGGGCCCTCGCGCGGCGCGCATGCGTCACCGGCCTCCGCGGTGCCCCGGGAGCAACAGCGGGAGCGGCGCCCAACGTCGCCGCCGCCGCGGCGATCGCCGCGAACCCGCTGGTCCGTGTGTCCGGCAGCGGCGCCAGCGAGTAGGTGCGGACCCGAGGGATCGCCTCCCCCCTTGCCAGGTCGCGGAGGAGCTCGACGCTCCGGGCCTTCTCCTCCGGCGGGAGCGGCACCGCCCCCAGCGCCTTCACCATCTCCTGCGTGGTCGGATAGCGCTTCGACGCGTCCTTCTCCAGCGCCCGGTAGATCACGTCCAGCAGGCGCTCGGGGATCCCCTCCCGGACCTCGCTCAGGTCCGGCACCGGCGAGAAGTAGTGGTGCTGGATGAGCGCGACGACGGAGTCGCCCTCGAACGGCAGCTGGCCCGCCAGCATCTGGAAACCGAGGACGCCGAGGGAGTACTGGTCGGTCTGCGGCCCGACGTGCTGGCCCGCGCACTGCTCGGGACTCATGAACTGCGGGGTGCCGATGATCGAGCGCGTGGCCGTGAGCGAGGCATCCTCGGAGAAGGCCCGCGCCACGCCGAAGTCCGAGACGATCACCTGCCCGTCCCGGTCCACCAGGATGTTGGCCCCCTTGATGTCGCAGTGCACGATGTGATGCATGTGCGCGAAGGCCAGCGCGTCGGCCGTCCGGCGGAGGATCTGGACGACGACGGCGATCGGGAGCGGGCCCTGCCGCTCGATGATCGCGTCCACGGCGAGGCCTTCGACGTAGCGCATCGCAAAGTAGCAGGTCCCCGCCGCCTGGCCCACGCGGTAGATGGGGATGATGTTGGCGTGCTCGAGGCCCGCCGCCAGGCGCGCCTCCCGCCGGAACCGCTCCGCCATCGCAGAGGATGCGCTCCAGCGGGGCAGCACCTTGAGCGCGACGCGCCGCCCGAGGTCGAGTTCCCGCGCCCGCCACACGACCGCCATCCCGCCGCGCCCGAGCTCCTCCTCGATCTCGTAGTCCTTCGCGAGGTCCCGGCGCAATTCCTCCAGCGGCACGCGGAGCTCTTCGTCCCCCCACGCTTCCCCCGAGGCCCCGACGATCGAGCCGCACGTCGCGCAGAACACCAGCCCGGCGCCGATGTCGGTGCGGCAGCGCACGCACTGGCTCACGGGCCCGCCGACACGCCGCCTGCACGCCGGCCACGACGGCCGGCGGCGCGGCGAGCGACGCTCGTCGAGACGCAGAGTAGGATGGGAACGGCGACGCCGTCCAATCCGGGCATGGGCCCCTCGTCCCCCAAGGCAGGATCGGCAACCGATCGCACGTGCACGCGAACCGCGATACGACAGGGGGATCGCAGGGTCCCGGACGCACGGCTCGTAAGCGCGACCGGGCACGGTGCGTAAAGGTAACGACCGACTCGTCAGGCGCTGGGCACTCCGAATGCCGACTAATGCACTTTACTTGCCGGTCTCTCAGCCCGGGATCGCCCGGAAGAGCTCCAGCCCCCGCTCGAAGTGCCGCCCGATGGCGGCCACCACCGGCTGCAGCGCCGGGGCGCTGAGCGAGGGGTCGGCCTTGATCGCCTCGCGCGCGAGGCGGTGCGCGACGTCGAGCAGGTCGGCGTCCCGGCTGAGGTCCGCGAAGCGCAGCACCACCTGCCCCGCCTGCCGCGCCCCGACCAGCTCGCCGTGGCCCCGCTCCAGCAGGTCCAGCTCCGCGATCTTGAAGCCGTCCTGCGTCGCGGCGAAGCGGCGCAGTCGCTCCCGGTTCGCGCCGTCCCCCGGCAGCAGGATGCAGTGGCTCTCCGCCGCGCCGCGGCCCACCCGCCCCCGCAGCTGGTGGAGCTGGGCGAGGCCGAAGCGCTCCGGGTGCTCGATCACCATCACCGTCGCGTTCGGCACGTCGATCCCCACCTCGATGACCGTGGTGGAGACGAGGACGTTCACCTCGTTCGCCCGGAACCGCCGCATCACGTCGTCGCGCTCGTCCGCCGCGAGGCGGCCGTGCACCAGTCCCACGACGAGGTCGGGG
>JADGQW010000253.1 GCA_017881505.1 Gemmatimonadales bacterium | reverse complement strand
GCGGGTCGTTGCGTGCTGGTGGGGTGGAGGATATGCTCGAACCGCTCGTCGCGTCGTTCTTGAAGGACGCCCCGAGCCGCTGCGCCGGGATCGAGGATGCTGTCCGCGCGGGCGACGCCGAGCGGGTCCGGCTCGCGGCCCACGCGTACCGGTCCTCCGCGGCCCAGCTGGGGGCGCACGCGCTGGCCGCCGCACTCCAGGCACTCGAGCTGGCGGGGCGCGCCGGCGACCTCGCGGGCGCCCCCGGACTGGCTGGCGTCGTCCGGCACGAACACAAGGCTGTCTGCGCGTTCCTTGCTGCCGCCGTTCCGGGCGGGGGGTGAGTCCCGTGGGCGCACACTGGCTGGTCGGGGTCGTGGAGCGGGCGGGGCACCACTGCCCGCCGCCGCCGGACGGCGCGGGGATGGCGGAGGTGTGGCGCACCGTGGCGGCCGCCTGCCACGTCTCGCTCGACGACCTCGCCAAGCTGGTGGCGAGGCACTTCAAATTGGACGTCGCCGACCTCGGCTCGGCGGAGCCGGCCGCGGCGAAGCTGGTGCCCGAGAAGGTCGCGCGCCAGTTCCTGGTGTTCCCGATCCGCGAGGACGACAAGCGCCTCGTCGTGGCGACCGCCGACCCGACGGACTACGACGCGGAGCAGATGCTGGGCTTCGCGTCGAGCCGGACCCCCACCTTCGTCGTGGCGCTCCCGGAGGCCCTGGAGAGCGCCATCAACGCGCAGTACGCCCCCGACCGCTCGGTCGAGTCCATCCTCAGGACCGTGGATGCCGATGCGGCCGAGGGCGTCACCATCCTGGAGGAGGAGGGCGGGGAGGCGGTCGGGGCCGGGGAAGCGGGGTCCGCGCCGGTGGTGAAGCTGACCAACGCCATCTTCCAGGAGGCGGTCACCCACCTGGCCAGCGACGTCCACTTCGAGCCCGGCCGGAGCGGCGGCGTCATCCGCTTCCGCGTGGACGGGGTGATGATGCCCTTCATGCACCTCCCGATGCCGGCCCTCAATCGGGTGGTATCGCGCATCAAGATCCTCAGCAAGCTCGACATCGCCGACCGGATGAGGCCGCAGGACGGCCGCGCCCGCATCCGGGTGCGGGAGAAGGTGTACGACCTGCGCGTCTCGACCGTCCCCACGCGGGAGGCGGAGAAGCTCGTCATCCGGATCCTCGACCCCCAAGGGGCGGTCACGCTCGCC
This sequence comes from Gemmatimonadales bacterium, assembly GCA_017881505.1. Taxonomy (GTDB): domain Bacteria; phylum Gemmatimonadota; class Gemmatimonadetes; order Gemmatimonadales; family JACORV01; genus JADGQW01. Next base: position 1,944 of record JADGQW010000253.1, on the reverse strand, counting down.
GACGCCGGCCTGCCGAAGCCGGAGGAGACGGCGCTGCGGCGGCTCCTCGCCAATCGCGATGGCATCGTGCTCATCACGGGCCCCACGGGGTCGGGCAAGACGACGACGCTCTACGCGGCCATCAAGGAGCTGTCGGCGCACCCGATCAACATCATGACGGTCGAGGACCCGATCGAGTACGAGCTGCGGGGGATCACGCAGGTGCAGGTCGAGCGCAAGCGCAACGTGACCTTCGCGAGCGCCCTGCGCGCCGCCCTCCGGCAGGACCCCGACGTGATCATGGTGGGCGAGATCCGCGACCTCGAGACGGCCGAGATCGCCGTGCGGGCCAGCATCACCGGCCACCTGGTGCTGGGGACGCTGCACGCCAACGACGCGCTCGCGTCCGTCACCCGCCTCCGCGACCTGGGCGTGGACCCGGCCCTGCTCGCCGACGCGATGCGGGGCGCGCTGGCGCAGCGCCTCGTGCGCCGGATATGCCGGGCGTGCGCGGTCAAGGTGCGCGACGAGGCGCCGAACGACGAGCGGGAAGCGCAGCTGGCCGCACTCTACGGCGTGCGTCAGGTGGTCCACGCGCGCGGCTGCGAGGCCTGCGGCATGACCGGCTTCCGCGGACGGCTCCCGATCCTCGAGGTGGCCGTGCTCACGCCCGAGATCTCGGAGATGATCCGGCAGGGGGTGGGGGCGCGCCAGCTCGGGGAGGCCGCCCGGGCCGCCGGGATGCGGCCGATGCGGGAGGTCGCGGCGGACCTCGTGCGGAACGGCCTCACGACGCTCGAGGAGATCGACCGCGTGCTCGGCGAGTCGGCGCAGGCCACCGCGCCGGAGCCGGCGGGCGCGCCCGACAAGCCGCCGACCATCCTGCTCGTGGACGACGACGGCGTGGTCCGCACCCTCGCCCGCACGCTGCTGGAGCGGCAGGGCTATCGGGTGATCGAGGCGGCCGACGGCGAGGCCGCGCTGCTGCAGCTGGCGGATCCGGACAGCGTGGACCTGATGGTGCTGGACCTCTCCCTGCCCAAGATGGACGGCCGGGCGGTGCTGCGGGCCGTCCGCGGCGCCGCCGCGACGGCGGGGCTCCCGGTCGTGGTGCTGACCGGGGAGCAGCAGGAGGGTGTCGAGGTCGAGCTGATGGACGAAGGTGCGGACGACTACTTCCGGAAGCCCATCGAGCCGGCGCGCTTCGCCGCGCGCATCAAGGCGGCGCTGCGCCGGGCGGCGACATAGGGCGGCGCGATGCGCCGCCGCGGGTCGCCTCAGCCGGCATCCGCCCCGAGAACCTCCTGCACGAGGGCCAGGAACGCCGTCGGGTCCACCGGCTTGGCGAGGGTGCGCACCGCGCCGAGCGCGCTCGCCACCTCCAGGATGCTCGCGGCGTCCATGGCGCCGCCGCCGGAGACGGCGATGACCCGTGTGCCGGGCCGGCGGCGCGCCAGCTCCCGCATGAACTCGAGGCCGTCCATGTCCGGCATGAAGAGATCGGTGACGACGAGGTCGGTGGGGTGGGCGGCGATCTGACGGAGGCCCTCGGCGCCGTCCGCGGCCTCCGTAACGGTATGGCCCGCGCGCTCCAGGAGGCGGATCGTCGCGCGCCGGAAGTCCGGCTGATCGTCCACGACGAGCACACGCGCCATCTCATCTCCACGGCTCCCGGCGCTCCGCCGCGGGAAGCTCCCGCGAAGCGGGCGGCCGATGGAGCGGAGTGTATCCCCCGCGAGGGCGGGGCACAACGGCGCGGCGGTGTCCGGCTCCGTCAGGGAGACGGCCGCGGCGCCGCCGCTCTTGCCCCTACCTCGGCCGCCCGCGACCTTGGGGCGGATCAGGTCCCCTCGTCGCACACCGTGCTCCGGTAGAGTGGTCATGGGCGATCCAGCGCCGCGCAGTCCGTCCCTCGTGCATCTGAATGCCACGGCCGCCGAGCTGGCGGAGCTGGTGGACGCGCTG
>JADGQW010000252.1 GCA_017881505.1 Gemmatimonadales bacterium | reverse complement strand
CGTCCGACGTCGGCACCATGCTGGACGTGGACTACAACATCGCCGCGCGGACCGGCCTTCAGTGCGCCCCGCTCGTCCACGAGGCGATGGGGACCGGGAAGCGCGGCACCGTGCGCCTCAGCATCGGGCCGATGAACGTCGAGAGCGACATCGAGGCGGCCGTGCACGCCGTGGGGGAGATCGCCTCGGACGCCCTGCAGCGGGCCAAGCCCAAGGCCTGACCGGGACCGGACGCACGACGGCCCGCCGCGCACCCCGCGCGGCGGGCCGTCTCAGCTCCGGGGGGATGCTATGCGACCGGCGGCGGGGGGACGAGGGCGTCCGCGACCACCTCGCCCAGCGTCTTCACCTCGACGCCCAGCTTGTAGTGGCGGTTCAGCTCCATCAGTTGGTCGATGCAGTTGTGGCACGGGGAGGTGACCACCTTCGCGCCGGTCGCCCGGATCTGATCCGCCTTGATGCGCCCCGCGGCAACGCGCTGTGCCGCGAATTCCGATGCGGCCAGCAGCCCGCCTCCACCCCCGCAACAGTAGTTCTCGGCCCGGTTCGGCGTCATCTCGACGAACGCCGCCGCCGCGCTCCGTAGCACGACCCGCTGTTCCTCGATCACGCCCCCGTTCCGCACCAGGTTGCACGGGTCGTGGAGAGTGACGGGGAGGGGGTTCCTCGTCGGGGCGAGCCGGATGCGCCCGTCGGCCAGGTACTCGGCCATCTTCTCGACGAAACTCACGACCCGCACTTTCGGCGCGCGACCGAGCCACTCCGGCGCCTCCCACCGCAGGGTGCGGTACCCGTGGCCGCACTCGGCCACCACCAGTTCCTCGACCCCAAGCGCCTCGGCGCGCTCGATCACCTTCGCGCTGATGGCCCCCGCCGCTTCGGCGTCCGCCGCGAAGAAGCCGTAGTTGGTGATGTCGAAGTCCGTGCTGGTCAGCGTCCAGGACTCGCCGGCCGCGTGGAAGATCGCGCCCGCCGCGCTGATCGAGAGGGGGAAGAACTTGATCTCGCGGGGATTGAGGACGTACAGGACCCGGGCCCCTGCCTCGTCCACCGGCAGGCGCACCGCAGGATCGCCGAGCGTCTGGCGAAGGTCTTCCTCGAGCCACTGGATCGTCTCGACGACGTCCTCGCGGGAGAGCCGCATGTTGTTCCCGGTCTCGAGCGCCGCGTCGCGATTGGCGAGGATGCCCTTGGGCACGAGGCCGGCCGCGAGGAGCATCGTGCGCCCGAAGCGGATGACCGCCGAGGGGTCGAGGCCCACGCTGCACGTCAGCGCGCAGCGGCCGCACAGGGTGCACCGGCCGAACGCCGCGGCCACCAGCTCCTGCAACGCTGCGTCGGTCAGGTCTTCCGCGCCCACCAGACCCGGGACCACCCGGCCGAGGAGGGTGTGGTAGCGGCGGTAGTGCTTCGCCACCCGTTCGACCTTGGCCACCGGCGTGGACGCGGGATCGCCGTCGGCGAGGTGGACGTGACAGCTGTCCGCGCACAGGCCGCAGCGCACGCAAGCGTTGAGGAACGCGGCCGTACGCTCGTCCAGCCGCTCGGTGAGGACCCCAAGAGCCCGCTCGACGGCGGCGGCCTCAGCCACGGGGCCCCGCAGCCTGGCGTGGCGACGGGCGCACGCCCCGACGGCCGAAGTACGTGCCCCAGTACCGCCGGCTCGTGAGCAGGAAGAGCATGTGCCGCAGCTTGCCGAGCGGCGCATAGAGAAGGAGCGCGGCGCCCACCAACTGGAAGACGGGGAGGAGCGCGGGCCGCAGCACCGCTGCGATGCCGGCCGCGAGAACGGCGTTGACGAACAGATTGGCCGCCACGTCCTCGGGCGTGCTCACGGCCCTGAGCGCCGCGGTGCGGGCGCGCTTGCCGAGCAGTCCCAGTCCGCAAGCGAGCCCGGCGGCGAACGCCACGGCCAGGACGGTGGACGCCCCCGGCGGGGGCGCGACGTGGACGAGCGAGAGGACCAGGAGGCCGAGCGCGGCGAAGACGGCGCCGTGGAAGACGATGCCCGCGACGTAGCTGGTCAGGTGCTGTCGCGCGCTCTCCTTGGCCCAGGGGAGGAACGCGGTCGTGAAGGCGTAGCGGACCCCCGCCGCGGCACTCGCGCGCGGCGGCGCGAACGGCGTGGCGACCCGTCGGCCGAGCCCGAGGCGCAGCACCACGAAGCTCGCCAGCGAGATCGCGAACGCGAGGAAGAGGACGAGCGAGGGAAGCGTCATCGCGCCGCGGGCTACCTCAGACGCACCCTTCGGGCTTCGGCAGGCCCGCGATCTTGCACGCGCCCTTGGCCGGCCCGGACGTGAAGAGCTGGTAGATCGTCCGCAGGTTCAGTCCGGTGGTCTGGGTGATCTTCCGGATCAGGGGCGCCGTGCCGTGCTCCACCCAGTAGTCGCGGATGTACTTCACCACGGCCCAGTGCTCGGGGGTCATGGCCTCAATCCCCTCGCTCGACGCGAAGAGCTGCGCCACCTCCTCGTTCCAGATCTCCGGCTGTTGGAGGAAGCCTTCCTCGTCCACCGCGAAGGTCCGGCCGCCGATCTCGATCTCCGCCATGTCCCGCTCCGCGCGCTGGGGGCCGACCGCCGCCGCCCGGGGAGGCGCGAGGGCGTCGCCGGGGCGTCCCGCGGGGGGGCCGTCCGTCGTCCCGGTACCGCACACATCGTGCCGCGGATGCCCGCAGCGCATTCAGGCGCGAGGGGTGCTCGGGGAGAGGCGCTGGGTGCAGTCCTCGAAGTCGCAACAGGTGTGACAGACCCGCTTGTGGGCGTCGTAGCCGAGCAGCCGGATCCGCGGCGTCAGGTACTCGTCCCGGACCGGCTCCTCCTTCAGGAGCCCGGTACTGAGGTACTTCTTGTTGTCGTCGGGGAAGACGGTCGCCACCACGGCGTCCCTCCCGAGGTCGTCCTGCACCTTCACGGCCCCGAGGAAGTTCGCTCCCGACGAGATGCCGACGCCCAGGCCGAGCCGCCCGGCAAGCTGCTGCGCCATCAGGATGGCGTCGCCGTCCGAGGCGTCCACCACCGGGTCGAGCGTGGAGAGGTCCAGAATGTGCGGGATGAACTCGTCCGAGATCCCCTGGATCCGGTGGCGCCCGAGCTTGCACCCGGTGCGCAGCGTCGGCGACTCGGCGGGCT
>JADGQW010000089.1 GCA_017881505.1 Gemmatimonadales bacterium | reverse complement strand
AGGAAGTGCGTGAGCCGCCCGTGCGTGGTGACGCGCTCCTCCGTCACGGCGGGGACGGCCCGGCGGAAGAGCGCGGTGTGGCCCTGCATCTTCCGGATGGCGGGGCGCACGAACAGCTCGAAGCAGACCATCGTGCTCACCGGGTTGCCCGGCAGGCCGATCCACGGCACGCCGCGCACCGTCCCGAAGGCGAGGGGCGAGCCGGGGCGCATGCGGACCTTCCAGAACCCCTTCGCGATCCGGAGGGCCTCGAGGGCGGCGTGGACGTAGTCGTGCTCCCCGACGCTCACGCCGGCCGTGGACACCACGAGGTCGCAGGTGGAGAACCCGCGCGCGAAGCGGTCGCGCACATCGTCCAGGGTGTCCTTCGCGATCCCGAGCGGCACGGGCTCGGCGCCGGCGCGGCGGACGAGGGCGTCGAGGGTGTACGAGTTCGACGAGGCGGTCTTCCGGCCCGCGACGATGGCATCGCGCTCGTCGAGGTCCGCGATCTCGTCCCCCGAGGCGAGGATGCCGACGCGGGCCCGGCGCACGACGCGCACCCGTGCCCGGGCGATGGAGGCGAGGACGCCGAGGGGCGCGGGGCCGAGGGGCGTCCCGGCGGAGAAGACCCGCGCGCCGCGCCGCAGGTCCTCGCCGGCGAAGCGGAGGTTGCGGCCGGCGTCGCGGCCGTCGAGGACCGCGACGGCGTCGCCCGCGCGTTCCGTGTCCTCCTGGCGGATGACGCCGTCGGCGCCCTCCGGGAGGGGCGCGCCGGTGAAGATCCGCGTCGCCTCGCCCGGACCCACGCGCTGCGACGGGAACCCGCCGGCCTGCACTTCCTCGACGATCCGCAGGCGCTGCGGCGTGTCCCTGGAGGCCCTGCGCACGTCCTCCGCGCGCACGGCGTAGCCGTCCATCGCGGAGTTGGTGTGCGCCGGCAGATCGAGGGGGGAATCCACGTCCTCGGCGAGGACGCGGTCGAGCGCGTCGCGCAGCGCGACCTCCTCGTCGCCGAGCCGGTGCACGCCGGCGACGATGTGGTCGAGCGCCTCACGAACCGTCCTCACGGCGAGCGTTCGGGCCGGCGCCGGAAGGTGGCGAGACGCTGGAGCACGCGGTCCTGCACGATCTCCACCACCCGGCGCGACACCGTGAAGTGGTTGGCGATCATCACGAAGACGAAGCGCTCGCCGTCGGCGCTGGTGACGTAGCCGGAGAGGGAGCGCACGTTGGCGATCGAGCCGGTCTTGGCGTGCACGTTGTTCGCCGCCGCCGTGCCGCGCATCCGGGTGGCGATGGTCCCGTCCACCCCGGCGATCGGGAGGGCCTGGTAGAAGACGTCGAAGTCGGGCCGCCGCGCCATCGCGAGGAGGATCCGCGTCAGCGTCTCGGGGGCGACGTAGTCGTAGCGGGAGAGCCCCGAGCCGTCGGCGATGACGTATGCGTCGTCGGGCACGCCGAAATCGCGCAGCACATCGCGTACCGCCGCGCGGCCGCTGTCCACCGAGGCGACACCCGTCACCTCCCCGCCGAGGGTGCGCAGCAGCGTCTCGCCGATCTGGTTCTGGCTCGGCTTGAGGAAGAGGGGCAGGATGTCGCGGAGCGGCGGCGAGCGCCAGACGAAGAGCGTCTCGGCGGGCGCGGGCACCGCCGCACCGGGCGCGGACGTCGGCGCGAACGGGACGGCCGCCCCCGCGGGAGCGGGTGTTGCCGGTGCCGCTGCGGCGGCCGGCGTGGGCGCCTGGCCGAGCACGGCGATGCCGGCCTCGCGCAGCACCTGGGTGAGCGCCGCCGCGAAGTAGCTCACCGGGTCGGGGACGGCGACCTCGAGGCTCTCCGGCGCGTGCCCCGCCGGGATGCGCCCCCACACCGTCACGGAGTCGGTGAAGGGGGCGCGGTCGAACATCACCCGGGCGCGGATCGAGTCCCGCGGCGCGGTGGCCGCGGAGGCGAAGATCCGCATCGGCGCCGCGGCCGGGATCCATGCCGCCCGCGCGGGCGCGCCGGCGGTGTCGCCGGGCGCGACCTGGAGGAGCGCGAAGCCCTCGTTGAACTGGAGCGCGCCGACGCCGGCGGCGTACGACTCGGCGAGGTCGTCCCACGACCAGCCGCCGCCCAGGGGCGGGTCGGTGAACCAGCTCCCGTCGCCCACCACGCGTCCCGCCACCGTCCGGATGCCGTGCGCCCGCAGCGAATCGGCCCACGGCCGCAGGCTGGCGAGCACGTCGGTCCCGCCGGAGGCGTGCTGCGAGAAGGTGGGGTCACCACGACCCACCACCACGAGGTCCCCGTCGAGGACGTCGCCGTGCCGGGTCCCGCGGGCCAGCACCGTCGTCCGGTAGCGGAAGTCGGCCCCGAGCCGCACCAGCGCCGCCGAGGAGGTCAGGAGCTTCATGTTCGACGCGGGCATGACCAACCGCTCGGCGTTGCGGCGGTAGATCACCTCGCCGTTGTCGAGGGACTGGACCACCACACCCCACATCGCGCGGTCGAATTCCGGGCCCGAGAAGGCGCTGTCGAGCTCGACGGCGAGGTGGCGGGCGGCGGGAGCGAGCCGGCCGGGGCGCGCGTGGTGGGCGCAACCCGCGGCGAGGAGCGCGAGGAGGGCGGTGGCGGGGAGCCTCAGCGGGCGCCCTGCACGACGATGTCCGTCAGACGGTAGAGCCAATTGGTGTCCGTGAAGCGGAGGACGGGGACGCTGGCGCGGTAGTCCCGCACGTCGGTGACGATCGCGAGGTAATTGGCGGCATCGCTCTCGCCGGCGTCGTAGAGGGGTGCCGGGTGCACCGCGTGCCGGTACACCTCGATCTTCGGCAGGTCGGACTGCTTGAACCCCTCGACGACGACGAAATGCGCGTCGTGGAGGTAGGTCTGGGCGATCTCGCGCGGCCCCATCGGCTCGCGCGGCTGCGCGAGGAGGACGCGCGAATGCGGCGTCTCCATCACCACCCGCTCGGCGCCCCCCTCGTGCATGTGCCGCCAGGTGTCGCGACCCTGCGTGTCGAAGTCGAACGGATGGCTGCCGTGCTTGATGGTCATCACCCGGTGGCCGCGCCGGATCATCTCGTGCACGAGGGCGACGACGAGCGTCGTCTTCCCGGAGTTCTTCTTGCCGACTATTGCCACGAGTCGCGGATCCGGCATAGCTCCTCCGCGTGCTGGAGGTCCACGGGGGTATTGACGTTGAAGAATAGAACGTCTGGATCGCCGTACTTCAACACCGTACCCGCCGGGAGGCGGGCGACGCGCACGTCCGGATGAAATCCGACGGCTCGCGGGTCGCCCCGGGCGAGCGCGGCGCGGATCGCCGGGGCGCAGGCGGGCCCGTAGGCGGCGCAGAGGGGCTCGACGCCGCGGCGGGAGCCGCTCTCGGGGATCACGACGTCGGCGGCGGCGAGGCCGTCGGCCAGCGCGCGGAGCAGCGCGGCCGGGACGAAGGGCATGTCCCACGCCACGCACACCACCGCGCCGGCGGCCTCGACCGCGGTCAGGATGCCGCCGAGCGATCCCGCGTCCGGCACCACGTCGGCGTGGACGGCCAGCCCGGGCACCCAGTCCGCCGCGTCGGGGCTGTTGGCGATGAGGAGGGGGGGCGCGCCGAGCGCGTCGGCGAGCGCGTCCACGACCCGGTCGAGGATGCGGCGGCCGCCGACCTCGACCAGCCCCTTGGGGACGCCGCCGTAGCGGGTGGCGAGTCCCCCGGCGATCACGGCGCCGCGAGGGGTCAGTAGCGGTGCGGCCGCCGGGACTGCTCCAGGACGACGTCGAGGCCGATGGCGAACGAGAGGAGGTGGACGACCTTGCTGCCGATCGGCGCGGGGGTGCCGTCCAACGCGGCGTTGCCGGCGCCGGTCGCCACCGGGATGCTGGTGATGACGTCGCGCGCCTCGAAGCGGATCTGCGTGCCCGGCGAGGTCTCGAAGGTGAGCCCGCCGGCGAGCGTGGCGATCCACGTCATGGACCGGTGGTTGGGGTCGCCGAGGAGGGTACGCATGGGAAACTGCGAGCGGGTCGAATCGGCCGTCGAATCGAAGACGGTGGACTGCGTCTCCACGAACGACCCGCCGAGGAAGGCGATGCCGCCGATGCCCTGCAGGTACGGCTGCACTCTCCCCGTCGCGAGGGGGCGCCAGGTGAGGCCGCCCTGGAGGGCCACCGCGTTGGTGCGCACGGAGGCGCCCTGGACCCGCTCGCACGCCTGCCTGTTGTCGCCCCTGCTGCTCGGGGCCCACACCGTCGGCCCGGTACAGCGCGACTCGGTCGTGATGCCGAGGAAGTCCATCGCGGCGGTGTAGGCGATGTGCGGGGACCGGAAGAGCGCGGCGCCCACCCCCGCGACGAAGCCGGGCCGGAACAACCGCGCCAGCGCGACGGTGTCGGGGCCCGCGTCCGAAAGGGCCGGCTGATTGCCGATGTGCCAGAGCGAGGGCCCGCTGATCCAGCCGCCGCGTATGGTGAGGGTGAGCAACGGGGATTCCGGGGATTGGGCGCGCGCCGGCCCGGCCAGCGCCGCCGACAGGGTCGCGCCGACCGCGGCGCACCGTAGGAAGTTCGATCTCACGCTGCCACCGCCCGCGAGGAGGATCGTCGGGGCCCCGCCGGGCGGGCGCACGCACGCGCCGCCGGCACCGGGCCGTTCCAGAGGAAGCTACGACCCTGCGGAGCCCCCGCCAACCGGTGGCGCCGCGGCGCCGCGGTGCACTTGCGGCGCTCCCGAGACGGCGCGCCCCACGAGGACCACGCCGGCGCGCGCGGCGATCACCTGCGCGAGGGTGGAGGGGACGGAGGGCGTGGCGACCCACGCGAGCCCGGCGCGCGCCGCCTTGAAGGCGAGCTCCGCCGAGATGCGGCCCGTCACCAGGAGGCCGAGGCCGTCGGGGTCCCGGCCGTGCAGGAGCGCGCCGCCGATCACCTTGTCCACCGCGTTGTGGCGGCCGATGTCCTCCGCGTGCTCGAGGAGCGCGGCGCCGTCGGTGAGGGCGGCGGCGTGGATGCCGCCGGTCTCGTCGTAGCGCACGCCGCGGTGGAACATCTCCTTGAAGAGGGTGCGCATCACCGCGAACGGCGGCGGGTCGCCGCGCGGCGCCCGCGCCGGGAGGGACGCGGGGTCGGCGAGCGCCACGCTCACGGCCCCGCACCCCGACGCCAGGACCCGCCGGCGCTCGTCGGCGGCGACCAGCGCCACCGCCTCGTCGGCCACCTCGGCCCAGAAGCCGAGGTCGGTCGCGCAGGGGCGGAGGGCGCGCAGGTCCTGCAGGGAGCGGATGTACCCCTCCCCGTGGAGCCACCCCACGCACAGCTGCTCGAGCTGGTCGGGGGTGCACATCCAGGTGACCGCCGGCTTCCGGTTCACCTCGAGCCACACCGGCGTCTCCTCGACCGCGGCCAGGCGGTCGGCGTCGTCGGGACCGCTCACCGGCTCACTCCTCCCCGCGGTACTCGGACCACAGTGAGGAATCCTCCTCGACGCGGACCGCCGTCAGCACGCACCCCGCGGGGAGCCGCGCCGCCACGCGGCGCCAGATCTCCACGCACAGCGCCTCGCCCGTTGGGACCGTCCCGCCGTAGGCGAACTCCTCGCAGTCGAGGTTCAGGTGGCGGTGGTCGTAGCGGCCCACGACCTCCTCGTCGAGGATGCGGTCCACGGCGCGCAGGTCCACCACCATCGCCGTCATCGGGTCGGTGCGGCCCTTCACGGTCACGCGGCAGACGTAGCCGTGGCCGTGGCCATGGGGCGACGCGCAGGCCCCGAACGTCTCGATGTTCCGGGCGTCGCTCCACTCCGGCCGGAAATACCGGTGGGCGGCGGCGAACTGCACGGTCCGTGTGAGGTACGCGGTCGGCACGGTCGGCTCACGACTGGGGGATGCGGAAGGAATCTCCGGGCGACACCCGGCCTGTCAAGCGATCAGAAGATTCGGATCGCCACGGTCTTGAAGGAGGCGAAGAGTCGCGTTCCGAGGGCGATCCCCATCTCCTCCACGCTGCGCCGGGTGACGAGCGCGACGAGCTCGACGCCGGTGTCGAGGGTCACCCGCACCGCGGCACCCTGCTCGGCGATCCGGACCACCCGGCCGGGGAGGGTGTTCCGGGCCGAGGAGTGGAGGGGCTCACGGGAGAGGACGATCTCCTCGGGGGGGATCGCGAGGGTGGCGGGCCCACTCCGGTCGCAGACCACGTCGAGCGTGATGCCGCCGATGGCGACTGGCTGCATCCCGCCGCCGCCCGGGAGCTCGACCCGGAAGAGGTTCTCGGGCGTCACGGGGACGCTCACCCCCTGGTGGAGCGCGAGGAGGTCGTTGGACCACCGGTACGCTTCCTCGAGGAGGTGCGAGGCGAAGGCCACGGCGAGCGGGCGCCGCCCCTGTTCCTCGGCCACCGCGGCGAAGAGGGCGTGCTGGGCGGCGCGGTCGGCGGCGGAGACCGCCTCGTCGAGGAGGAGGACGTCGGGCTGCGCCGCCAGCGCGCGGGCCACGGCGACGCGCTGGACCTCGCCCTCGCTCAAGGAGCGGGCCTGGCGCCCGGTCAGCACGCCGAGCTGGAGGCGCTCCAGGGCGCCACGGGCCGCCGCCTCGGCGGCCGCGCGCGGGGTGCCGCGGAGCCGCAGCGGGTAGGCGACGTTGGCGAGCACCGTCCCGCGGAAGAGGTACGGCCGCTGCTCGACGAGCGTCACCCGGTGCCGTGCGGCTCGGCGCTCGCGGGCCGAGCGCACCGGGAGGCCCCTCAGCGTCAGCTCCCCCGCCTCGGGCGCCTCGAGGAAGGCGAGGAGCCGGAGGAGGGTGCTCTTCCCCGAGCCGTTGGGGCCTACCAGGGCGAGGCGGGTCCCGGGCGCGAGCGTGACGCGCTCGAGCGAGAGCACCGTCCGTCGCTCGTAGGTGTGTCGCAGGCCGCGCGCCTCAAGCATCGTCGCGGCCCTGCAGCAGCTGGATCAGCACATTCACCGTCAGCGCGAGCGCGAGCAGCACCAGGCCCAGGCCGATGGCGAGGGAGAATTCCCCCTGCGACGTGGCGAGGGCCACGGCGGTGGTGAGGGTCCGCGTCTCGCCGCGGATGTTCCCGCCGACGATCATCGCCGCGCCGACCTCGGAGAAGACCCGGCCGAACGCCACCACCACGCCCGCCGCGAGCGCGAAACGCGCCTCGCGCGCCACCGCCCAGGCGGTCGCGAGGGGCCCGGCTCCGAGCGTGAGCGCGGTGCGCCGGACCCGCGGGTCCACCGACTGCACCGCCGCGGCCGTGAGCGCCGCCGCGATGGGCGCGGCGAGGATGACCTCCGCCACGACGATCGCCCGCCAGGTGAAGAGGAGGCCGAGGCCGCCGAGGGGACCGTGGCGCGAGAGGAGGAGGTAGAGCAGGAGCCCGATCACGACGGTGGGGAAGGCCAGCGCGGTGTTGAGGACCACCAGCACCCCGCGGCGCCCCTGGAAACGCGTGCCGCCCAGCCAGAAGCCGAGCGGCACGCCGATCGCGCAGGCCGCCACGGTGGCGGTCACGGCGATCCGGAGGGACAACGCCGTGATCCCGAGGACCTCGGCGTTCAGCACCGGCACGGCGCGCTAGAAGTTGAACCCGTAGGCCAGGCCCACGCTCAGGGTGAAGTTGTGCGTCCACTGCTTGTCCTTGAGACCCAGCGAGAGGACGGGCGGCGTGATCGGGTTGTTGTTGGTGTCCAGCGGGTCGAAGTACCGCAGCGGCCACTCGTAGCGGAAGAAGTAGTCGCGCACCTCGACGCGGACGGCGAGGGTGTGGGTGACGAACCAGCGGGTGCCGAGGATCGGGATCAGCGAGAAGTTCGTCCCGGCATTGTACCCGCCGACGTCGGCCTCGGTCTTGGTGGGCAGCACCTCGCCCACGCCGAACCCGACGTACGGCGCGAGGCCGTGCCACGTCTTGGCCCCCGTCAGGTTCAGGATGAGCCCGAGGTCCGCGAGCACCAGCGTCCGGCTGACGGGTCCCGTCTTGCGGGTCGCGCTGTCGAGGGTGGTGTTGATGCGGAAGCGGCTGCTCCCGACGGTGCCGACCGAGACGTAGATGTCGAAGGGGCCGCCCAGGCGCGTGTCGAGGCGCCCCGCGAAGAGCGTGCCGCTCCGCCACCCCACCCCGGCGTTCGCCTCGTTCCCGCCGAAGAGGCCCGCGGAGAGGGTGAACGTCTGGCGCGTGGTCAGGTCGTGGAACGGCGAGCGGTCGGGCGCGTGGCCGACCTGAGCGGCGAGCGGCGCGGCGGCGGCCACCAGGAGCGCGGCCAGGAACGCCGGCGTCGTGCGCGCGGCGACGGGCATCGTCATCCCACCTCCCTCAGGTCCCGGCCCGTCATCACCGCCGGCGGCTCGAGGCCGAGGAGGCCGAGCACCGTGGGGCCCACGTCGCGCAGCGATCCGCCCTCGCGCAGCAGCCCGCGGAACCCCTCGTCGCTGAGGAGGAAGGGCACCGGGTTGCTGGTGTGCGCCGTGTGCGGGCCGCCGGTCACGGGGTCGATCATCATCTCGCAGTTGCCGTGGTCGGCGGTGATGAGCACCGACGCCCGCGCCTTCTCCGCCGACGCCATCAGCCGCGCCAGGCAGCGGTCCACGGTCTCCACCGCCTTGATGCCCGCCGGCAGCACCCCGGTGTGACCCACCATGTCCCCGTTGGCGTAGTTCACCAGGATGAACTCGTGCTTCCGTGCCTCGATGCCCTCGCAGAGCACGTCGGTGATGGCGGGCGCGCTCATCTCGGGCATCAGGTCGTAGGTCGCGACCTTCTGCGAATCCACGAGCCGCCGATCCTCGCCCGGGAAGGGCTCCTCCACGCCGCCGTTGAAGAAGTAGGTGACGTGGGCGTACTTCTCGGTCTCGGCGGTGCGGAGCATCGCGCGGCCGCTCCGGCTGACGACGTCGGCCAGGATCCGCTCGAGGGTGAAGGGGCCGAAGGCGACGGGCACCGTGAACGACTGGTCGTACTGGGTCATCGTCACGACGTCCATCAGCGGCGCGCCCTTCCGGTCGAACCCCGCGAAGTCCGGTTGGGTCCAGGCCCGGACCATCTGCCGCATCCGGTCCGCCCGGAAGTTGAAGCAGAGGATCCCGTCCCCGGCGCGGATCGGCGCCACCGGCCGGCCGGCCGCGTCCGTCACGACCAGCGGCTTGATGAACTCGTCGGTCTCGCCGCGCGCGTACGCCCCTTCGATGCCGGCCACCGGGTCCGTGACGGGTGTGCCGACGCCGGACATCATCGCGTCGTAGGCCAGCTGGATGCGCGGCCAGCGCTTGTCGCGGTCCATCGCGTAGTAGCGGCCGGTGAGCGTGGCGATCACCGCCCGCCCCGCGGCGTGTCGGGCGAGCTCCGCCACGAAGCCCCGCGCGGAGTCGGGGGCGGTGTCGCGCCCATCGGTCGCACCGTGGATCGCGACGCGCGGCACGCGCTCGCGCTGCGCCAGGTCGAGGAGGGCGACGAGGTGCCGGTCAAGGGCGTGCACGCCGCCGTTCCCGAGCAGGCCGAAGAGATGGAGCGTGCCCCCCCGCTCGCGGAGCCGCGCGCACAGGCCCGTGAACGCCGGGAGGGCGAAGAACGTCCCCGAGGCGATGCTGTCGGAGACGCGCACGATGTCCTGCGGGACGATGCGGCCGGCGCCGAGGTTCAAGTGGCCGACCTCGGAGTTCCCCATCTGCCCCTCGGGGAGGCCGACGTACGGGCCGGACGCCTGCAGGAGGGTCCGCGGGAGGCCCGCCCAGAGCTTCGTCCACACCGGCGTGGCGGCCAGCTCGATGGCGTTCCCGGCGCCGCCGGGGCGGAAGCCCCAGCCGTCGAGCACGACGAGGACCACCGGGCCACGGCGCGCGAGCGGTGCGTTTGACATCGCTACTCCCGGACTCTACAATGCGAATCGTGCGGCATCAGACGGCGCAATCTACCCCTGCCCGGCGTCCCCAACCAGCCGCACGCGCGGCGCGTGTCCTCGGTGCGGCGGCGGTCCTCCTCGGGGCGCTCGCGCCCGGCGCGCGGGCCCAGCAGAGCGTCACCATCCAGCGTGCGAACGAGGTCCTCCTCGCCGATCCGGGGGGCGTCCGGCTGGGCCGTGCCGATGCCGGCGCCAGCTACCGCGCCACCGGCTCGCGTGACGGCTTCACCCAGGTCACGCTCGAGGGCTGGATCTGGCGGACGTCGCTGCGCGCGGAGCGGCGCGACGGTCACACCCTGGCGGTGAGCAAGGCCGGCCAGGAGAATCTGCGCGCGGAGCCGAACGGCACCGCGGTCGCGCGCCTCAACAGCGGCGTGCTCCTCGACGAGGTGGAGCGCCGCGGCGGCTGGGTGCACGTGCGCCGTACCGGGTGGGTCGCGTCGGCGGCGCTCGCGAGCGCCGCGCGTCCCGCGGCGCCGGCGCCCGCGCGGCCCTCGGTCTCCCCGCCGTCGCAGCCGGCGCACGGCGCTCCCGCACCGGCGGTGCAGGCCCCCCCGGCCGCGGCGCCCGCCGAGACGACGGCGCCCGCCGCCCTGGACCTCGACCCGCGGCTCGCGGTGGTGCGCCGGCGCGTGGACCTGCGGCGCGCCCCCGACGCGCCCCCCGCCGGCTCACTCGAGGCCGACATGCCGGTCCGCATCACGGCGCGCGCCGGCGAGTGGGTGCGGGTGGAGACGCAGGGCTGGGTCCGCGAGAGCGAACTGCGGC
>JADGQW010000088.1 GCA_017881505.1 Gemmatimonadales bacterium | reverse complement strand
CGACCGATGGCCGGGGCTTCGCCGTTGCCGTGCCCGACGCCGCGGTCCCTCCCTCGCACCCCGTGCCGGCGATGAGCGACGCCACGCCCGCGCATCCTCCCGCACACCTGCCGGATCAGGCGCGCGCCGAGCCCGACGCCGTCCTCAAGGAGCTCGGATCGCGAGCGGCCGGCCTGAGCCAGGCCGAAGCCGACGCCCGGCTGAAGGAGTTCGGGGCCAACGACATCGTGCGCGAGAAGCATCAGACCGCCCTGACGCGGCTCCTGATGAACGTCAAGAACCCGCTGGTCCTCCTGCTCCTCGCGCTCGCCGTGCTCTCGTTCCTCACGGGGGACGTGCGGGCCACGGTGGTCATCGCCGTGATGGTGGTGCTGGGCGTGGTGCTGCGCTTCTTCCAGGAGATGCGCGCCGACAACGCGGCCGAGAAGCTCCAGGCGATGGTCAGCAACACGGCGACGGCGGTGCGGGACGGCAAGGACGCGGAGGTCCCGCTCAAGACGCTGGTGCCCGGCGACGTCATCCGGCTGGCGGCCGGCGACATGGTGCCCGCGGACGTGCGGGTCCTGCTCGCCAAGGACCTGTTCCTGAACCAGGCGGCCCTCACCGGCGAAGCCCTCCCCGTGGAGAAGAAGGCCGCCCCGGCCCCGGCGGACGTCCAGAACCCGCTCGAGCTCCCGAGCATCTGCTTCCTGGGCTCCAGCGTGGAGAGCGGCTCCGCCACCGCGGTGGTCATCCACACCGGCGGCCGGACCTACTTCGGCTCGCTGGCCGCGCGCATCGTCGGCCCGCGGCTGCTGACCAGCTTCGACACGGGCATCAACAAGTTCACCTGGCTGATGATCCGCTTCATCGCCGTGATGGTCCCCGCGGTGTTCCTCATCAACGGCTTCAGCAAGGGCGACTGGCTCGGGGCGTTCCTCTTCGCGATGGCGGTGGCCGTCGGGCTGACCCCCGAGATGCTGCCCATGATCGTGACGGTCAACCTGTCGAAGGGCGCGCTGGCGATGTCGCGCAAGAAGGTGATCGTCAAGCGCCTCAACGCCATCCAGAACTTCGGGGCGATGGACGTGCTGTGCACCGACAAGACCGGCACCCTCACCCAGGGCAGGATCGTGCTCGAGAAGTACCTCGACGCGCACGGCGATCCGAGCGAGAAGGTGCTGCACTTCGGCTACCTCAACAGCTTCCACCACACCGGGCTGAAGAACCTGCTGGACCAGGCGATCCTCGACCACGAGGAGCTGCGGGAGCACCTCAAGGCGGACGAGAAGTACCGCAAGATCGACGAGATCCCGTTCGACTTCGTGCGCCGGCGGATGTCGGTGGTGGTGGAGGACGAGACCGGGCTGAACACGCTGATCTGCAAGGGCGCGGTGGAGGAGGTGCTGGGCCTCTGCACCCGCGTGGAGGTCCAGGGGGAGGTCATCGAGGCCCTGCCCGAGCACGACGCCAAGCGGCGGAAGCTCGCGGACGACCTGAACGCCCAGGGCTTCCGCGTCGTGGCCCTCGCGTACAAGCAGATGCCGGGGGCCCCGGACGAGCCCGTCTACGCGGTCAAGGACGAGTCGGACCTCATCCTGCTGGGATTCCTCGCCTTCCTCGACCCGCCCAAGGACACCGCGACGGAGGCGCTGCAGCGCCTGCACGGCCTGAGCGTGGACGTGAAGGTCCTGACCGGCGACAACGAGATCGTCACCGCGTACATCTGCAAGCAGGTGGGGATGCCGGTCGAGCACCTCCTGCTCGGCTCCCAGATCGAAGCGATGAGCGAGGCGGAGCTGGCGGAAGCCGCCGGCGCCGCCAGCGTGTTCGCGAGGCTCGCCCCGGCGCACAAGGAACACATCATCCGCGCGCTCCAGAGCCGGGGCCACGTGGTGGGGTTCATGGGCGACGGCATCAACGACGCGCCGGCGCTCAAGGCCGCCGACGTGGGCATCTCGGTGGACGGCGCGGTGGACATCGCCAAGGCGTCGTCCGACATCATCCTGCTGGAGACCAGCCTGCTGGTGCTGGAGCACGGGGTGCTGGAAGGCCGGCGGGTGTTCGGCAACATCATCAAGTACATCAAGATGGCGGCCAGCTCGAACTTCGGGAACATGTTCAGCGTCGTGGGGGCCAGCGCCTTCCTCCCGTTCCTGCCGATGCTGCCGATCCAGGTGCTGACCAACAATCTCCTGTACGACTTCTCGCAGACGACCATCCCCACCGACCAGGTGGACGCCGAGTGGCTGGTCAAGCCGCGGCAGTGGAGGATCGATCGGATCCTGCGCTTCATCCTGTTCATCGGCCCGATCAGCTCGATCTTCGACTACCTGACGTTCTTCCTGATGCTGTACGTGTTCCACAGCTGGAAGAACCCGGCCCTGTTCCACACCGGCTGGTTCGTGGAGTCGCTCTTCACGCAGACGCTGATCATCCACGTGATCCGCACCAACAAGATCCCGTTCCTCCAGAGCCGGGCCAGCTGGCCGCTCGCCCTGACGTCGGTGCTCATCGTCACGGTGGGCGCGTGGCTGACGGTCTCGCCCCTCGCGCAGGCGCTCGGGTTCGTCCCGCTCCCACCGACCTACTGGCTGTACCTGGCCGCGATGCTGCTGGGCTACGCGCTGCTCACGCAGTTGGTGAAGAGCTGGTTCCTGCGGAGGTTCGGCGAGTGACGGTGGTGGCGCCAGGCATGGCTCCCGGTTCGGTCCAGAGCTCGGCTCCCAAACGAGCCAGTCCCGCTCTCATCCGAATGAGCGATTACCCGGCAGGAGCGGCTCCGTACATTGGACACGGGAGGGGAAGGTGTCTCTTCAACCGCACGTGGGAGGAACGTATGTCGACCCTGCTCGTCATTCTCCTGGTGGTGTTCCTGTTGGGCGGCGGCGGCTGGGGCTATTCCCGCTGGCGCCGGTAGCGGGCGATTCGAGGACGGTCACGTCATGACGGAGTCCGCCGGCCGGCCGCACCGCGCGATCCTGCGGGACATCGCCCACCGCGTGATGCTGGAGCGGGGCCTCGTGCCGGACTTTCCCCCCCAGGCGCTCGCCGAGCTCGACGCGATCCACGGGCCCGCGACGCGGACCGGGGACGCGGCGAAGGACCTCCGGGCCCTGCTCTGGTGCTCCATCGACAACGACGACTCGCGCGACCTGGACCAGCTCACCGTCGCCGAGGCCCTGCCCGGCGGGGGAGCGAAGGTCCTCGTCGCCATCGCCGACGTGGACGCGGTGGTCGCCAAGGGCTCGGCCCTCGACGAGCACGCGCGGCAGAACACCACCTCGGTCTACACGATGGGCGAGACCTTCCCGATGCTGCCGGAGAAGCTCTCCACCGATCTCACCTCGCTCAACCCCGATGCCGACCGGATGGCCATCGTCGTCGAGATGGCCCTCGCCAGCGACGGGTCGCTCACGAGCTCGGACCTGTATGCCGCGGCGGTGCGCAATCAGGCCAAGCTCGCCTACAACAGCGTGGCCGCCTGGCTGGAGGGCACCGGGCCGATGCCGCCCGCGATCGGCGCGGCCAAGGGCCTGGAGGAGAACCTCCGGCTCCAGGACCGCGTGGCGCAGAAGCTGAAGGCGCTCCGGCACCAGCACGGCGCGCTCGACCTGGAGACGATCGAAGCGCGCGCGGTGTTCGAGGGCGACGTGCTGACGGACCTCGAGGCCGACACGAAGAACCGGGCCAAGGACATCATCGAGGACTTCATGATCGCCGCCAACGGCGTGACGGCCCGGTACCTCGCGGCCAAGCACCTGCCGTCGCTGCGGCGCGTCGTGCGCGTGCCCAAGCGCTGGGACCGGATCGTCGAGCTCGCCGCGGAGCGGGGCGCGAAGCTGCCCAAGGACCCCGACGCCAAGGCGCTCGACCTGTTCCTGGCGTCGGCGCGGGCGGCGGATCCGCTCCGCTTCCCCGATCTCTCCCTCAGCGTCATCAAGCTCCTGGGGGCGGGCGAATACGTCCTCGAGCTGCCGGGGGCCGGCGTGGCCGGCCACTTCGGGCTGGCGGTGAAGGACTACACGCACTCCACGGCGCCGAACCGCCGGTTCCCCGACGTCATCACGCAACGCCTGCTCAAGGCCGCGCTGGCGGGGCGTGCCCTGCCCTATGCGAACGACGAGCTGGCCGCGCTCGCGCGGCACTGCACCGAGGCGGAGGATGCGGCGAAGAAGGTCGAGCGGCAGGTCGAGAAGTCGGCGGCGGCGCTGGTGCTGGAGGCGCGGGTCGGCGAGCGGTTCGACGCCATCGTGACGGGCGCGTCCGACAAGGGCACGTGGGTGCGGCTGCTGCAGCCGCCGGTGGAAGGACGGCTGGACGGGGCGCCGGCGGGCCTGGACGTCGGCCACCAACTCCGCGTGCAGCTGGTGAGCACCGACGTGCAGCGCGGATACATCGACTTCAAGACGGCGTGATGACGAGAGGCGGGTCCCGGAAATGACCAAGCCCCGGCCGAGGAATGGCCGGGGCTGAGTCGTAGCGGACGCTTAAGGGCGCCGCCGGGCGTCGCCCGGGTGGACCCTCAGGGCTTCGCCTCCAGCTCGAGCGAGACACAGCACAGGCCCGGCCTGGGGGCGAGCACCGGCTTCACGCCGGGGAGCTCGAGTCCCGCGACCACCCCCTCGATCAGGGCGAGGTTCATCCCGCAGACCAGTTCCTTCTGCTCGCCCACGAGGGCGTGGAAGGGGCAGTTGCGCAGCCGGATCTCCCTGGCCACCGGCTCGGGCTCGTAGCCCTGCGCGGCGAGCGCCGCCATCGCGCCCGCGAAGAGCCGCTTCCGGCCCGGCCGCTTGCCGGCGCGCGCCCGCGCGTCCACGCCGATGCCCTCGCCGATCGCCCGGGCGGTCTTCCGGAGCGCGCCGCCGGTCCGCCGGGCACCGAGCGCGCCCATCGCCCCCGCGAGGACGCGCGCGGCGAGCTCGTAGCTCCGCTGCGGCAGGCTGACCTCGAGCTGCCGGCTCGAGCGGCGGTAGAGCTTGGCCGGCCGCCCCGCGCCTGGTCCCCCGCGGCCCGACAACCGCCGGAAGCCGGTGTCCAGCAGGCCCTCGGCCGCCAACCGGTCCAGGTGGAACGCCGCCAGGGCGCGCGACACCCCCACCGCTTTCGCGGCCTCGTCGCGGCCCACCTCTCCCTGCCGGTGCGCCACATAGAAGTAGAGGGACCGCCGCACCGGCTCCTCCAGGGCGGCCAGCCCCGCGATCTGCTGCTCGAGCTCCCGAGGTTCCATCCCGGCAATCTAAAACAGTTGGCCGCTGTTTTGAAGCCTTGACAGGCCCGCCGCAAGGCGAGTATAATAGTCATCATCGATTTTAGAACATCATCCCCGCGCCTCGGGAGAGACAGCGACTCTCAGTAGAGCAGTGGGATGATCCTTTTCGTCCGCTTCTGATAGTTCGCGTATCTCTCGCCCAGTTGTTCGAGCATGAACCGCTCCTCTACCTTGATCCGGTAGACATACCCGATCATCACCGGGAGCATCATGAAGAGGATGGACAACCAGTTGGACATCGAAATCGATATGCCCGTGAATATCAGCAATTGCCCCAGGTATCCGGGATGTCTGATGCGTCCATACAGGCCCGTTTCGATGAGGGTATGCCCCTCGATCTTCGCGACTGAATAGGTGAAGTATTGCCGAAGGGTCAAGATAGACTGCACTCTGACCGCCAATCCGATGACAGCCAATCCGGATCCAATTGCAAAGAACGTATCCCAGGAATGCATCCTGCCGTTCTGTGTTGCGCCGATTGCAAATGACAGGGTATATCCGAGCGTGATCAGGCCGTAGAGCAGCCAGAGGCTGCCTTTGTCGCCCGACGTTGCAACAGTTCCCTTGCGCTTCGATCTCACATTCATGAAGACTTCGAAGAATCCGTACAAGTACGAAAAGCCTATGATGATGATCAATTTGGCAGGCATGTACGATCTTCCCTGGGTTGTGTTCCACGCACGTGTGCCAGATGCCAGCCGGATTGCGCTCGGACTGTCCAACCGCAACCTAGTCGCCGAACCACATTTCGTCTCTGGCGGCGAACTGAGCAGGAGGGACGCCGAAGGCAGTAGCACGTTACCCCACGCATGAGCCAGGGTTGGAACGGATGGTATACGAGAGAGCGGCGCCCCCAAAACGAACGGTTGGTTTCTGTTGGGCACAATTTGGGCACAATGACGCAGCCCCGGCCGAACGCGACCGGGGCTAAGTCGTTGCGATTGCTGATGGCCCGGGTGGGCGTCGAACCCACGACCTGCGGCCTAGGGCGTCACGTCGCCTGCGCCTCGATGACCGGGGCGCGAGCGCTCCGCCCGGCCGGTACTCACGGCGCGAGGACAGCCATGACGAGTTGCGCGGTCTCCCGCGTGGCGCCCTCGTAGTAGAAGACGTACACCTTGTGGGTCCGCTCGTCGACCGCACACGTGCGCGCGCCACCACCCGTCGCGACCTTCTCGACGACCGAGAAGGCGCTGGGCGAGTCCTCGTGGACGACGGTCAGGGTGCTGTCGGCGCGATTGGGATTGAAGGCGAGCCTGGTGACCGGGTCGAAGCAGTTCTGGTCGGCGCGGCTGGGCACCCGGAAGCGCGTCACGACGTCCCCGTTGTCGGCGTTCACGACCACCAGGTTCGTGTCGCACGCCATGAACAGCCGGCGCGTCGCCGTGTCCATCGACAGGCCCTGCGCCCTCCCGCAGCCGGCGATCCGGTAGGTCGCCTCGATCCGCAGCGTCGCGGCGTCGACCCGCTGCACGAACCCCGAGTCCTCGACGTTCAGGAAGAGCTTCCCTCTCCCGTCGGCGACGCCGGATTCGAGCCCGTCCCCGATGGTCGACTTGGTGATGAGACTCCCGGTCCGCATGTCGACCACCCACGCGTCCTTGTCCGCCCAGGTGAAGGCGCGATGCGTGACGGGATCGTAGCGGATCCCGTCGCCGTGGGCGTCCACGTGCCCCGTGACCGCAAGCGTCGTCAGGTCGAAGACGACCCCGTTGCGGACGAGTCCGCGGTTCAAGTCCCTCGCGATCGCGTAGCCGCCCCCCCCGCCCTCGACGCTCCCGATCACGCTGTCGTGGTCGACGTCGATGACCCTGTCCCCGAGCCCGTACAGACGCCGGCCGACGGGGTCCACGATGATGTAGTCCGCCCGCATGCGCCCCAGGACCGTGCGCTTGACCACATGATAGTGCGTGGTCTGGGCGGCGAGGCTCGCCGCGGCGAAGCTGATCAGGGCGAACGACGCAACTGCGGAGGCACACAGGCGACGCATGATGGCCCTCCAAACGGGTTCCGGAACGGACGGCACGCGCGATCCTCTCAGGAGAACATACATCGCCGAACTGTCAGCGCGATGACGGTGGGGCG
Source organism: Gemmatimonadales bacterium (assembly GCA_017881505.1). GTDB lineage: Bacteria > Gemmatimonadota > Gemmatimonadetes > Gemmatimonadales > JACORV01 > JADGQW01. The sequence continues at coordinate 3,295 of JADGQW010000088.1, read as the reverse complement.
CGCGCAAGCACGGGCACGGCCACGCGCCCGTGGCTCACGGCGGTCGGCCACAGTTTGGACACAATCGACGAGCCCCGGCCGAGGAGTTGCCGGGGCTAAGTCGTTGCGCTACAAGGCGACCCGGGTGGGGGTCGAACCCACGACCTGCGGATTACTGACGACGTGCTGCCCTCACTATCCCTCGAGGCTCGCTCGGGGCAGGGCGCCGTGCCCGCGACGTCCGCTACTCCTGAGGTGCCCTGAGGACGATCCGCAGATCCCTTCCTTCCCATTGGATCGTCGCACGGGCGGAATGCAGCACGAGCCCCGGCAATTCAAGCCTCAGCTCGCGGACCGTCTGCCCGTCCGGCGCCACGCCACCGAGCGCGCTCGCCACTTCTTGTGGAGAGAGCGCGTTGGGCAACCGGAACCGGATCAGCTTGCCCTTCTTGTCGTGGAGGAGGGGCATCGGCTCCGTCTGCGCGACGTCGGAGCCATCGGGGAAGTGGGCGCGGATGGGGACCTGCGTGTAGATGGTCCGATCCGCATCCACGACCGCGATGCCGAACGGCGTGAAGGCCAGCCCCACGCGTGGAGTCTCGAGGGCTCCGTACTCCACGATGATGCCGGTGCCCGCGCCGTGCTCGATGCGCGCGAGCACCGTGTCGATCCGGGCTCGGCCTTCCTCCGCGAGACGCGTCTTCGCGCCAACCAGTGAATCGTAGCTCCCCTCCCGTCGCGCCTCCTCCAGCGCTCCGCGCAGCTCACCGGCGTCGGCACCGATCGCCCCCTCCGCGAGATCCGTGAGGGACACGCCGGGAGCGACGATGCGGTCCTTCCAGTCCGCGTGGAGCCGGTCGAGCAGGGCGCCGATCGCCATGCCGGAGTAGTACAGTCTCATGCGCAGCGGGGCGGTGCCATACGGGTCGTTGTTGACCGAGATCTCGCCGCGCATGTGCTGGAGCATCCTGTCAACGAGACCGGAGCGCCGGGATTCCAGATTGTCGTACCCGGCGAATCCCTGGACCCACCACATTTGCGGGCCAGGCGTGCGGCCCTGGAGCGCTTCGAACAGCCGGTACTGCGTGTACATGGCCAGACCTTCGCTGAACTCCGTTCCGTTCTCATACTCGACGGCTTCCGGAGGGAGCAGGGACCTGCGCTGCCGTCGCAGCGCCAACCATCGCACGGCGGCGGACCTGAGTGCCGTGTCCGACGCAGATCGCAGCGCCGCCGCGAGCGCCGCGCCCTCCTGCGCAAACCCCACGTTGTTCGCCACCGAAAGCACGGGGTAGCGCAGCAGGAGCATCTCGTTGGCCCCCTTCGACGGGGCCACACGCTCCTGGAAGACGTGGAAGGCCTCGTGAACGATCATCGTGAGCTGGTCGTAGGGATCGACCGTCAGCTGCGAGAAGCTGAGGTCCGGCGCCCTCCCGCCTGGCAGTCGCGGAGCCTCCCACTGGCCGCGGAGCTGCTGCCGCAGGTTGGACAGGGCATCGGCGACCACCAGCGTCCGGACTCCCTCGACGTCGCGCGACGTGTTCTGGCCGTCGTCCTGGATGAACCCGGGCCCGTCCCGCACCACGATGCGTCCCCCGGGAAACACCACCGGCCCATCATAGGCGACGAAGCCCGCAGGCGGTCGGGGGTGATTGATGAGCACATCCTGCTCGCCGGGCAGGTAGAAGAGGATCGGCGTGTCGGAGGCGTCCCAGCCGGGCCAGACGGGGTTCTCCCGTCCCGCGATCAGACGCCACACTTCCGTCGCTTCGGCGATCAGCCGGGGGTCGATCCGAAGCACGACTCTCGGCGCTCCGGGCGTCTGGCTCACGCGAGCAGCCACATGCTGGGCCTTCGCGAAGCCGGGAGCCAGCAGGAGGAAGGCCAGCGTGCACGGCAGCAGGCGTCGCGTCATGACACGTCTCCCATGCGGCAGTTCGCCGCCGAGTGGGACGGGGTTCGGCGACCATCGCCTCCCCGGATCATCAGGTGGGCGCAGCAACACAGGAGACTGGATGCCGGAGCGACGAGCAACGTCGCAGGGGCGCGCCGCCAGGGCGGTGGGAGAGGACAGACCCTCCGACCGTGCCACGCTTCACCGGCACCCTCAGCGAATCCCACGCTGTGGACCTGGGGACGAGCACCATTCGATAACCTGGCAGCTTCCTAACTGCGGCCGTAGTCGGTCACAGTTCGAGCCACGAAGTCGCTCCCGCTCCAAAGTGACACAATTTAGGCACAATGACGAAGCCCCGGCCGCAGTTGGCCGGGGCTAAGTCGTTGTGGTACCTAGTGACCCGGGTGGGCGTCGAACCCACGACCTGCGGATTAAAAGTCCGCTGCTCTACCAGTTGAGCTACCGGGTCCCGGACGCAAACTTCGCCGCGCTCCCCCCGCCGCACAAGCAACCCCTTACCGCGCACCGCTTACCGCACACCGCACGGCCCCCGGTCAGCGGTGAGCGGTGTGCGGTACGCGGTCCCTGTGACGACCGACCTTGCGCCCCCGGGGGTACCACCGGACATTGCCGGGAGCACGTACACGCCCCTTCGCAGGAGCACCGCGATGAAGCGCCCCCTGGTCCCCGCCCTGCTGGTCCTCGCCCTCGGCTGCGGCTTCGCCTCCGAGGCCGCCGCCCAGGCGTCCTACCAGCAGCAGATCCGCGCCGCCCTCCGCACCGCCGCCGGCCGCGCGCGCGCCGCCCGCCCCGAGGGAGAGCCCCTGATGGGCGTCCTCAACGGGAAGGCGACCGACAACCGGACGGTGGACCTGCAGGCGGGAGTGCACTACACCATCGTCGGCGTGTGCGACGCGAACTGCCCCGACATCGACATGCGCATCTGGGGCCCGGCGGGCGCCAAGCTCGCCGAGGACGTGCAGCAGAACAACACCCCCGTCCTCGAGTTCACCGCCCCCGCCGCCGGCCGCTACCGCATCGCGGTGGAGATGGTCTCCTGCAGCGCGAACCCCTGCGCGTGGGGGGTGCAGGTGCTGACGAGCCGCTGACCGCACACCGCGCACCGCTTACCGAGCACCGCATTCGCGTCGCACGAAGGGCCGGCATCGAGCCGGCCCTCTTGCGTTGGGTGCACGGTGAGCGGTGCGGTAAGCGGTGAGCGGCACCTCGCGCGGCTAGAGCAGCGTGAGTTGCCGCACGGGCTCGAACGAGCGCCTGTGGTGGGGGGTGACGCCGAATTGCGCCAAGGCCGACCGGTGCTGCGGCGTCCCGTAGCCGCAGTTCCGCTCCCAGCCGTATTCCGGGTACCGCGCCGCCAGCTTCCGCATCAGCCGGTCGCGCACCGTCTTCGCCACGAGG
>JADGQW010000087.1 GCA_017881505.1 Gemmatimonadales bacterium | reverse complement strand
GGACCGGATCGTGGTGCTGAATCAGAAGCTCAGCGACCGCCTGTTCGCGAACCGGAATCCGGTCGGCCAGAAGGTGCGGATGTCGGGTCAGCAGTACACCGTCATCGGCATCTACGTCCCGCCGCCCAATCTGTTCAGCGGCGGCAACGAGTCCCTCGCCCTGCTGCCGCACGAGACGCTGCGCCGCAACTTCCAGTACTGGCACGGCTGGATGGGCTTCCTGATCAAGCCCGTCGCGTCGGCCACGCTCCAGGACGGCATGGACGACGTCACCGGTGCGCTGCGCCGCATCCGCGGCCTGCGCCCCGGCCAGGACAACACCTTCTCCATCGTGACCCAGGACGCGATCCTCAGCATCTGGACCAAGGTCACCGGGGTGTTCTTCGCCGTGATGATCGGGCTCTCCAGCATCGGGCTGATGGTGGGCGGTGTCGGCGTCGTGGCCATCATGATGATCAGCGTCACGGAGCGCACCCGCGAGATCGGCGTCCGCAAGGCGCTCGGCGCCACGCGCCGGGAGATCCTCTGGCAGTTCCTCGTCGAGGCGGCGACCCTGACCTTGATCGGCGGCGCCATCGGCCTCGCCATCGGAGGGGGCGGCGCCTGGCTGCTGCGTCACTTCACGCCGGTACCCGCGACGGTGCCGCTGTGGTCGGTCGTGGTCGCCCTCCTCGCCTCGGCCCTCACGGGCGTCGTCTTCGGCCTCGTGCCGGCCAACAAGGCCTCTCGCATGGATCCGGTCGAGGCGCTGCGATACGAGTGAGCGGCTCGCGAGCGTGAGAGGGTGAGAGGAAAGACGTGAGAGGTGAGAAGGGACGGGCTCGGGGGGCCGAATCGCTCCCCGGGCCCTTCCGCTACCAAGGAGGCAGGACAGACTGCATACTTCCCCGTTGTCCCTGTCTGGCTACTTGGCGTCTGGCTTCTGACATCTTTCTGTCACGCAGCTGCACCAACCAGCTTCACTGAAGAGAGGACACGCGATTGGCCAGAACGCGCACCACCGGCGTGGATCTCCTCGCCATCGCGGCGCACCCCGACGACGCCGAGCTGACCTGCGGGGGCACGCTGGCCCGCGCGGCCAGGCAGGGACACCGCGTCGCCATCCTCGACCTCGTGGCGGGAGAGAGCGGCACCAGCGGCTCGGCGGCGATCCGGCAGCGGGAGGCCGCGCGGGCGGCGGCGGCGCTGGGCGTCCGCTTCCGGGGCAACGCAGGGCTCCGTGACGCGCACCTCCACAACACCGACGAGACGCGGCGCACGGTGGTGGAGTGGATTCGCCACTACCGGCCGCGCACCGTCATCCTCCCCTTCCCCATCGGCCGCCATCCCGACCACCGCATCGCGTCCGAGCTGGCGCGCGACGCCTGCTACCTCGCGGGGCTCGCGCGCTACGACGCCAACGGCCGCCCCCACCGGCCGTTCAAGATCCTCTACGCCCTCGCCTACCGCGAAGACCCGGTGAAGCCCACGTTCGTCGTGGACATCAGCGCGACGTTCGCGCGGAAGATGAAGGCGATCCACTGCTACACATCGCAGTTCGACGGCGCGAAGCAGGCGGGGGAGATCTTCCCCACGGGGCAGCATCTCTACGAGCTCATCGAGACCCAGTCGGCGCACTACGGATCGCTGATCCGGGCGCGATTCGGGGAGCCGTTCTTCACGCAGGAGACGGTGGAGGTTCAGGATGTTGTGGAGCTGGGAGTGCAAAGCATGTAAGACGAAGTGAGAGAGTGAGAGGTCAGGGGTGAGAGGGGATGGGAGACATCAGACACGCGCCCTCTGACCGGCGAAGCGAAGCAGGCCGTTGATCAGGGCCCGCACCCTGCGGGAGCGTTCCACCAGGGGCGCGACGTCCCCTGAAGGCAGACGACCCGCCAGTTCAGCGACCCGCAAGTGACTCTCCAACTCGGCGGCGGATGCGCGGGCGATGCGCAGCAGCCGAGCACCGTCCGCTGTCAGACCCCGGCCGTAACCCTCAGCGAGGTTCGCCGGGATGGACTCCGCTGCCCGCACCATCTGAGATGCCGCCGATCCGCTTGAGAGCCTTCGAATGCGGCGTGCCGCGGTCAGGACATCCGCGGCCAGCCGGGCAGCCTCCTGCCATGCCCCGAGGTCCGTGAAGTCGGTTCCCATGCGAGAGGTACGATAAGGAGGCCGGCAATCGCGTCGGTGCCGCGGCAACGCGCTGTGTGCCGGAATCCCGCGCCCGTCCCCTCTCACCCCTCACTTCTCACCTCTGACCCTCTCACCTTAGTATTCTGCTACCGTGCCCACCTCCATCTACCTCGACCACGCCGCCACGACCCCCGTCCGGCGCGAAGTCCGGGACGCGATGCTCCCGTTCCTCGGCGAAGAGGCGTTCGGGAATCCGTCCTCGGCGCATCGCTTCGGGCGGCAGGTCCGCGCCGCCGTCGAGGCGGCACGCGAGCGCGTCGCCGCGGCGGTCGGGGCGGAGCCGCGGGAGGTGCTCTTTACGTCCGGGGGCACGGAGGCGGACAACCTCGCGATCCTCGGCTTCGCGGCTGCGGCGGCGCCCACCGGTGACTGGTCGGGCCTCCACTTCGTCTCCTCTCCCACGGAGCACAAGGCCGTCCTCGCCTCCCTCCACGAGGCCGAGCGGCGCGGCGCGCGCGTCACGCTCCTCCCCGTGGACCGGGCGGGCCTCGTGGACCTCGCGGCGCTGGATGCCGCCCTGGAGGGGAAGCTCCCCGGCGGGGCGCCGGCGCTGGTCTCCGTCATGTGGATCAACAACGAGGTGGGCACCGTCCAGCCCGTTGCCGCCATCGCGGAGCGCTGCCTCGCCGCGGGCGTGCCGTTCCACAGCGATGCCGTGCAGGCGCTCGGCAAGGTGGCGCTCGACCTCCGCGCCGTGCCCTGCGACGCCCTCGCCATCTCGGCGCACAAGGTGGGGGGGCCGAAGGGCACGGGGGCGCTCGTGGTCCGCACCGGGCGTTCGCCGCGTCCGCTGATCCACGGCGGGAGCCAGCAGGGGGGCGTGCGCCCCGGCACGGAGAACGTCGCCGGGATCGTGGGCTTCGGCGCCGCCGCGGAGCTCGCGGCGGCCGAGCAGCCCGTGAAGGCGATGGCGCTGGAGATGATGCGCGACGCGCTCGAGGCGATGCTGCGCGCCGCGGTGCCCGACGCGATCGTGCACGGGACCGCGGGACCGCGCGGCCCCGCGATCCTCAACATCAGCGCCCCCGGCACCGACTCCGAGGCGATGCTGATGCACCTCGACCTCGCCGGCGTGGCGGCGGCCTCGGGGTCCGCGTGCACCACCGGCTCCATCGAGCCCTCCCACGTCCTGGAGGCGATGGGGGTGCCGCGCCCACTCGCCGTCGCCGCCGTCCGCTTCTCCCTCGGCGCCCTCTCGAAGCCGGAGCAGGCGTCGGTGGTCACGGACCGCTACGCCAAGGCGGTCGAGAAGGTCCGCGGCCTCCGCGCGGCGCTCGGCGCGCAGCGCGACCTCCGGGATCTGCGGTGACGCGCCGCAAGGTGCTCGTCGCGATGTCGGGGGGAGTGGACTCCTCCGTCGCCGCCGCGCTCCTCGTCGAGCAGGGGCACGAGGTCATCGGCGCGACGATGAAGCTCTTCTGCTACGGCGCAGGGCCCGTTCCCGACCGGCCCTGCTGCTCCCTCGACTCGATCGCCGACGCGCGCGCCGTCGCCGACCGCATCGGCATCCCGCACTACGTCCTCGACCTCGAGGACCACTTCCGCCGCGACGTCGTCGCCGACTTCGTGACCGAGTACGCCCGCGGCCGCACGCCCATCCCCTGCGTGCGGTGCAATTCGTTCACCAAGTTCAGCGACCTCCTCGCCCACGCCGACGCCCTCGGCTGCGACGCCATCGCGACGGGCCACTACGCCCGCGCGGAGGAGGGCCGCCTCTACCGCGGCGCCGACCGCGCCAAGGACCAGTCGTACTTCCTCTGGGGGATCCGGCGGGACGTCGTGGGGCGGATGCTGATGCCCCTCGGCAGGCTCACGAAGCCGGAGACGCGCGACGCGGCGCGGCGGTTCGTGCTCGCCACCGCCGAGAAGGCGGAGAGCCAGGAGATCTGCTTCGTCCCCGACGGCGACTACGTCGCGGTGCTCCGCCGGCATCTCCCCGCGGACGCGCCCGCCCTCGCCGCGGGCCCCATCCTGCGCACCGACGGCTCCCTCGTCGGCGAGCATGACGGCTTCGCGCAGTACACCATCGGCCAGCGCCGCCGACTCCCCGGCGGCCGATCGCGCCCCCTCTTCGTCGTCGCGATCAGGCCCGAGGAGCGCGCCGTCGTGGTCGGCGAGGAGCGCGACCTCGACAGTGCGTCCGTGACGATCGCGGAGGTGAACTGGCTCGACGCCCCCCTCCTTCCCGGCGACCGCTGCGAGGTGCAGATCCGCTACCGCTCCAAGCCCATTCCCGCCAATGTCTTGGCTGCGGAGGACGGGACGGTGCGCCTCGGCCTCGACGTGCCCGCGCGGGCCGTGGCGCCGGGACAGAGCGGCGTGCTCTATCGCGGGGACCAGGTCCTCGGCGGCGGCGTCATCGCCTGACGCCATTGCGATAGATGTAGTCGCCTTTCTCTCTGGGGGTTCGGGCGACGTGCGCCATCGTGCGCGCTCCCGCAGACGGCACGACACGTCCCGCACTGGACATCTTCGAGGCGGCGGGTTCATATCCCCCCATGGACGTGATCCTCATCCGGCACGCGAAGGCGGGCAATCGCGATCCCAACAGCTGGCCCGACGACGACGACCGCCCGCTGACGGCGGAAGGTCAGGCCGAGCATCGCGCGGTGATGCGCGCGGCGAAGAAGATGGGGATCAAGTTCGATTTCCTCGTGACCAGCCCGCTCAAGCGCGCGAAGGAGACGGCGGACATCATCGCGAGCGCGTACCGGTGGCCGGAGGAGCCGCAGGTCGCGGCGGAGTTGGGCCACGGCTACTCGGTGGCTGCGGTCGTGAAGCTCCTCGCGAAGTTCCCTCCGGCGAGCCGGGTCGCGCTGGTCGGGCACGAGCCCGACTTCTCGGCGCTGACGACGGCGCTGATCGGCGGCAAGGCAGGGCTCGGCCTGCAGATCAAGAAGAGCGGCATCGCGGGGGTCCGCTTCGAGGGCCCCGCCGAGGCGGGCGCGGGGACGCTCCTCTACCTCTGCAAGCCGTCCCAGCTCCGGAAGGTCGGCGCCTAGCGCTACGCCCTCCGCACACCCGGTCCCGGAAACGACAAGAGCCACCGCGCGCGGTGGCTCTCCGAGCTTCGGCGGCGCCCTCCTGGCGGGTTACTCCGCGCGGCGCGTCACGACGATCATCCCGCTCATCTGCGCGTGCCCCGGCCCGCAGTCGAAAGTGCAGTAGAACTCCTTCCCCCCGACCCAGTCCGCGACCAGCGTCGCCTCCTGCGGCATCCCTGGGTACGCGGTGAGGTCCACGTTCTCCCCCTGCACGCGGAAGCCGTGCCCCGCCCCGACCGCCTCGAAGTGCACGTGGATCGTGTCCCCGTACGTCGCGCGGATCGTGCGCGGCGAGAAGTGCCACACCTTGCCGTCGGTGAACCCCTGCACCGACACGTCCACGCGATGCGCCGCGGGGTGCGCCGACCGGGCGACGAGGACGGGAACTGCGACTGCGATACTCGTCATTCCAGCGGCGAAGACGATGGCCGTGACTCGCGACATGGCTGACTCCACCCTCGAGTGCGATGCGGACGTGGGCCCGGGCGACGAAACGTCTGTTAAGCGGTGATGTGACAGAACGATAGCCAGGCCCCCAGCGAAGGGGAAGCGGGGTGGGTGGGCCCCGGCAAGGGGTGCCCCGGAAGGAGGTTGCCGGGTATCTTCCGTGCGAATCGGGAACCCGGCGTGCGGCCCGAAGATTGCGCTGGTTCCCGTGGCTCTTCTCTCGCTGTGAGGCGTGGATGACGGAAGTGATCGGCTACTGCGTGAAGTGCAAGGAGAAACGTCCGATCGCCAATGCGGTTCAGGTGACGATGGCCAATGGGCGTCCCGCGATGAAGGGTACGTGCTCCGTCTGCGGGACAGGGATGTTCAAGATCCTACCACCGGAAAAGAAATGACCAAAAGCGAGATGTACCTCAAGGAAGCGAAGCAGTGGGCGGCGAACAACTACAAGCCGCTCGACGTGGTGCTCGAGCGCGGCCAGGGCGCGTGGGTGTGGGACGTCGACGGAAAGAAGTACCTCGACTGCCTCAGCGCCTACTCCGCCGTGAACCAGGGGCACTGCAACCCCACGATCGCGGCCGCCGCGAAGGCGCAGCTCGACCGGCTGACGCTGACCGCGCGCGCCTTCCATAACGACCAGATGGGTCCCTTCCTGCATCAGATCTGCGAGCTCGCGGGCTTCCCGAAGGCGCTGCCGATGAACACGGGCGCCGAGGGGGTCGAGACCGCGATGAAGGCGGTGCGGAAGTGGGGCTACAAGGTGAAGAAGATCCCCGAGGGGAAGGCCGAGATCATCGGCTTCGAGGGGAACTTCCACGGCCGGACGATCACGGTCATCTCGTGGTCGTCGGAGGCCCAGTACAAGGACGGGTTCGGCCCGCTGACGCCGGGGTTCAAGCTGGTGAAGTTCGGCGACGCGGACGCGCTGGAGAAGGCGATCACCCCGAACACCGCGGGCGTCATCATCGAGCCGATCCAGGGCGAGGGCGGCGTCATCGTCCCCCCGGCCGGCTACCTGAAGCGGGTGCGTGAGATCTGCACGAAGCACAACGTCCTGATGGTGGCGGACGAGGTGCAGACGGGCCTCGCGCGCACGGGCAAGATGTTCGCGTGCCAGTGGGAGAACGTGAAGCCCGACGCGATGATCCTCGGCAAGGCGCTCGCGGGCGGGATGTACCCCGTCTCGATGTTCCTGGCCACGGAAGAGGTGATGGGCGTCTTCCAGCCCGGCGACCACGGTTCCACGTTCGGCGGCAACCCGCTGGGCGCGGCGATCGGCCGGGCGGCGCTGGACGTCCTCGTGAAGGAGAATCTCGCCGACCGCGCGCACGAGCTGGGCGAGTGGTTCATGGGCGAGCTGCGCAAGATCAAGTCCGACTCGATCAAGGAAGTCCGCGGCAAGGGGCTCCTGATCGGCGTCGAGATGCACGTCGAGGCCGGCACCGCGCGTCCCTACTGCGAGGAGCTGGCGCGGCGCGGCGTGCTCTGCAAGGAGACCCACGACCAGGTGGTGCGCTTCGCGCCGCCGCTGACGGTCGAGAAGAAGGACCTCGAGTGGGCCCTGACGGCCATCCGCGAAGTGCTCTCGATGAACTTCGGCAAGAAGCCGGCGATGGCGGGAGCGAGATAGGACAGGGATCAGGGGCCAGACGCCAAGACACCAAGTAGGGGAACAGACGGACGGGGGGTCGGCGAACAGCCGGCCCCCCGCGTCGTTCCCCTGGCTCCTTGGCGTCTGGGACCTGGCCTCTGCCCTTGGCGTCTGGCTCCTGGCCCCTAGTGTTTCAGTCCCGCCGCCTCCGCGAACTTCCGGACGAAGGCTTCCTGCTCCTCGGTGAGCTTCGCGGGGATGTCCACGCCGATCTCCACCAGCTGATCGCCGCGCACGCCCCCCTTCTCCACGCCCTGTCCCTTGATGCGGAACTTGCGGCCCGGCTGCGTGCCCGGCGGGATGCGGAGCACGACGTGCTTCCCGTCCAGCGTGCGGACCTTGAGCTTCGTGCCGAGGATCGCCTGCGCCACGTTGATGGTCACGGCGCACGAGACGTCCATCCCCTCGCGGGAGAAGAAGCGGTCGGGCTCGACCTGGAAGTTGACCACCAGGTCCCCGGCTTCCGCGCCGCCGCTGCCGCGCGGCCCCTGGCCCTTGAGGCGGATCTTGGACCCGTTGTCGGTGCCCGGCGGCACCGTGATCATCACCCGCTTCTCCACGCGGACGTCGCCGGCCCCGGCGCAAGTGCCGCAGCGCTGCGACGCGACCCGTCCCCGGCCCCGGCACGCGGGGCACGGGCGCTTGACCGAGAACCCGCCCTGCCCGAAGGAGACGTTGCCGGTCCCGTGGCACTCGCCGCAGATGGCGAGGGTGGCCCCGGGCGCCGCGCCCGTGCCGCCGCACGTCGGACACGCCTCCGTGACGGGGACGATGATCGGCACTTTCCCGCCCAGCGCCGCCACGCGTAGCGGGATGGAGACCACCGTCTCCACGCTCTCGCCCCGCTCCGCGCCTCCGCGCCTCTTCCGCTCCCCACCGAAGATGGACGAGAAGAGATCGCCCAGGCCTCCGATGCCGCCCATGTCGCCGAGGTCCATCTCCTCGAAGCGCATGCCGCCGCCCTGCTGCGCGGACGGTCCCCCGCCGGAGCGCCGCGCGCCGCCCCCCGTGAAGGCGCCGTACTTCTTCAGCTGGTCGTACTGCTTCCGCTTGGCCGCGTCGGAGAGGACCGAGTTCGCCTCGGAGAGTTCCTTGAACTTCGCGCCGCTCGTCTTGTCGTCGAGATTGGCGTCGGGGTGGTACTTCTTCGCGAGCCGACGGTACGCGCGCTTGATCTGCTCCGGCGTCGCGTTGTCCGCCACGCCCAGGACCTGGTAGTAGTCCTTCTGCGGGGCCATGGGCTAGTGGACCATCTCGCCGGGGGCCGGCTCGGTGTACGCGAACACCGCGACCCGCGCGGGCCGCAGCAGCACGCCCCCGAGCTTGTAGCCCGCCTGGAAGACCGTCGCGACGCACCCGTCGCGGTCGGCGTCCGGCGCCGGCGTGGTCATCACCGCCTCGTGCGCGTTGGGATCGAAGGGCTGACCCGATGGATCGAGCCGCTCGAGGCCGACGCCCTCGAGGAGCTTGAGGAGCTTGCGCTCGACCAGTCCCACGCCCTCGTGCAGCGATTCGGCGCTGGTCTGCGAGGGATCGAGGTGCGCGACGCGGCCCAGGTCGTCGATCGCGTCGAGGACCTTCTGGATGACGTCCCCCTGCGCGCGCCCCCAGGTCTCCGTCTTCTCCCTGGCGGCCCGCTTGCGGAAGTTGTCGAAGTCCGCGGCGGTCCTGAGGAGGCGCTCCTTCAGCTCGGCGGCCTCGCGCTCCAGGCGGAGCAGTGCCTCACCGGTGGGCTCCGCGGGCAGCGCCGTGCTGCCTGCAGCCGGACGCGCGTCTTGACCGGTACCGGGCCCCCAGGGCGCTGCCTGCGCCACTCCCGCGCTCGCGGCCGCCTCGCCCGGCACGACGCCCCCTTCCGCGGCCTCGGCGTCCCCCTCCTGAGGGTCCGGCGGTGCCCCGGCGGCAGGCTGCTCGGCGTGCGGCTTCTTGCGCATAGAACTCCCGGGTCGTTTCTCGCGTACGGCAGGGTAGAATCATACTCTTAGCAGCAAGGCTGATGCCACCGTGGCCCGCCAGGGTGGCAGGCCCCACGGGCAACCTTCCAGCGCGCCGAGGCAACCAAGTTGATGGGTATGGATCGCCGTCGGCCCCTCGCGGGCCTATCCGGGTGACGCCCGAGGTGACCGCCCCCGCCGTCGCAGTACCCGAGCGGGCGCTCGCCGAGCGGGTGCTCGCGGGGGACGAGCTGGCCTTCCGGCAGCTCTACCGCCGCCACACGCCGCGCCTCTTCCAGCTGGTCCTCCGGCTGGTCGGCGGGCGCGAGGCGGACGCGGAGGATGTGGTGCAGGAGACGTGGCTGAAGGCGACGGAGCGCATGGGGTCCTTCCGGTGGGAGAGCGCGTTCGGCACGTGGCTGTGCGCCATCGGGCTGAACGTGGCCCGCGAGCAGGCCCGGCGCCGGAGCCGCCGGCCGGAAGTGGATTGGCCGGAGGACCACGACCCGCCGCAGGCCGCGCCGCTCGACCGCGTGGAGCCGCTCGACCTCGAGCGCGCCGTCGCCGCGCTCCCGGCCGGCTATCGCACCGTCCTGGTGCTGCACGACGTCGAGGGCTACACGCACGAGGAGATCGGCGTGGCCCTGGGCATCGCCGCCGGCACCTCGAAATCGCAACTGTTCTGGGCCCGGCAGGCGGTTCGCGCCGCGCTGGGTAGCCGTCAGAAAGGGAGTCCCGCGTGACCGATCCCCACGACGAACTCACCCCCGCCGAGCGGCGCGCCTTCGAGGCGCTGCCGCGGGAAGCGGATGCCCCCCGGGGCCTCGAGGACCGCACGGTGGCGCTGCTGCAGGCCCGCGGCGTTCTGGCGGTCCCCTTCCGGCCCGTCCGAGCCGCGCCGCGATACTGGCAGCCCGCGTGGCTCGTGGGCGCCATCGCGGCGTCGCTGGCGCTCTTCGCCACGGGGTTCGCCTCCGGGCAGTATCTGGGCGCACGGACGGCGACGATCGCGGCCGCCGTCGGACTGGGCGGATCCATCGCCGAGCGGACCCAACACGTCCAGCGGACCGGCTCCGACTACGTCGCCGCCCTCGCGGCGCTCTCGCAGTCGCGGGACACGAATGACGTCGCGGGTCGCCAGCAGGCGACCCAGACCGCTCTCAACGCCCTCGGCGCGGCGGCGCAGGAAGTCGCGCGGCTCGCCCCCGAGGATCCCCTCGCGGCCGCGGTGCTCCGCGGCCTGACGGAGCGCCGGCGCCAGATGCAGCCCCCGGCGGCCCAGCGGGCGGTCGTATGGTACTGATCCCTCGTCGCACCGCTCTGATCGCCGTGGCGACATGTGCCGCGGGCTGGGCGCTGGCGCCTCGTCCCGCGACGGGGCAAGTGCCGGCGGCTCCCGCCGCTG
>JADGQW010000251.1 GCA_017881505.1 Gemmatimonadales bacterium | reverse complement strand
CGCTCCGGCACCTGCTGCGCCGGCGCGGCGCCGGCCAGCGCCGTGAGCGCGCTCAGAAGGAGGAGGGCGGCGGCCATCGCGCCCTCAGCGCCCCCGCGCCGCGCGCGCCATCTCGCGGCGCGCGTCGCGTTCCTTGATCACCTCGCGCGGGTCGTGCTCCTTCTTCCCGCGGCCCAGGGCGAGCAGCACCTTGGCGTGGCGGCCGCTGAAGTACAGCTCCAGGGGCACGAGGGTCAGGCCTTTCTGCTCCACCGCGCCGATCAGGCGGCGGATCTCCCGGCGATGCATCAGCAGCTTGCGGGCGCGCAGCGGGTCGTGGTTGTTGCGGTTGGCCGGATCGTACGGCGGGATGTGCAGCGCCTCCAGCCAGACCTCCTCGCGCCGGATGTGCGCGAACGCGCCGACCAGGCTCGCGCGCCCGCCGCGGAGCGCCTTCACCTCGGTCCCGGTGAGGACGAGCCCCGCCTCCCACTTCTCCAGGATCTCATAGTCGTGGCGTGCCCGGGGGTTCCGGGCGATGACCCGGGGCACCTTCGGGTCGGCGGCGGACCCAGCGCGAACCGGGGGCTTCATGGGAGCAGGCACAAGTCTCGTAAACTCAAGATAGAAATGGCTTTCCGTGCGGTCAAGCGAAGGGTTGACGGGTGTGGGGGCCACGCCTACCTTACGCGTCCCTGCCGAAGTGGTGGAACTGGTAGACGCGCGGCGTTCAGGGCGCCGTGGGCGCAAGCCCATGGGGGTTCGAGTCCCCCCTTCGGCATTGAGTACCGCCGTCCCCCGTCAGCCGTCAGGTCCCACCGGATCCTGGCGGCTCTGTCGCATCCGCCGCTCCCGTCAGTAGCGCGCCATCGCCGGATCCACTTGTCGCGCCCACGCCTCCACGCCGCCGCGCAGGCTCCGCGCGCCGCGGATCCCCGCCTCGCGGAGGAACCGCGCCGCCGTCAGCGACCGCAGGCCGGTATGGCACACCGCCACGACGTCGGCGTCCGCGGCGATCTCCCCCACGCGCGCCGGCAGCTCGCGCAGCGGGATCAGCACGCTCCCCGCGATGCGGCAGATCTCCCACTCGTACGGCTCGCGCACGTCCACAAGGACCAGGTTCTTGCCCGCCCGGCGCTCGGCGTCGAGCGCCTCGACGTCCACCTCGAGGGCGCCGCTCCGCGCGACGGGAGCGCCCACCGCCGGGACGCCGCAGAACGCGTCGTAGTCCACGAGCCCGGTGATCGTCGGCCGCTCGCCGCACAGCGGACAGTCGGGGTCCCTCGCGACCTCCATCTCGCGGAACCGCATCCGCAGCGCGTCGAACACCAGCAGCCGCCCGAGCAGCGGCTCGCCGACGCCGAGCACCAGCTTCAGCGCTTCCATCGCCTGGATGGTCCCGACGATCCCGGGGAGCACGCCGAGGACGCCGCTCTCCTCGCAGCTCGGCACCAGGCCGCTCGGCGGCGGCTCGCGGTAGAGGCACCGGTAGCAGGGGCCGCGGCCGGCCCAGAAGACCGAGGCCTGCCCTTCGAAGCGGTGGATCGCGCCGTAGACGTTCGGCTTCCCGAGGAGCGCGCACGCGTCGTTGGTGAGGTAGCGCGTCGGGAAGTTGTCGCTCCCGTCCACCACCACGTCGTACGCGCCCAGGATCGCGAGCGCGTTGGCGCTGGTGAGCCGCGCCTCGTGGAGGACGAGCGCCACCTCGGGATTCACATCCGCCAGCCGCGCCGCCGCGGACTCGAGCTTGGGCCTCCCCACCGACGACGTCCCGTGGAGGACCTGGCGGTGGAGGTTGGACACCTCGACGACGTCGGTGTCCACCAGCCCGAGCGTGCCGACGCCCGCCGCGGCGAGGTACAGCGCGGCGGGGGAGCCGAGGCCGCCGACGCCCACGACGAGGACGCGCGCGCCCTTCAGCCGGCGCTGGCCCTCGACCCCGACCTGGGGCAGCGTCAGGTGCCGGGCGTAGCGCCGCAGCTCACCGGGGGTGAGTTCTGGGGAAGACGATGCCTGCACGGTCGGGGAATCTAACCGCGTGGGGACCAGCGGATGGATGCCGGCCGCCGGAGCGGCCGGCCGCCGTTCAGACCGTCGCGGCGCTCAGACCGATGAGCTCGCGGACCTCGGACTCCTCGTGCAGCAGGTCGCTGAGATGGATCCCGCCGAGCGTCTCGTCGATGCGCTGCTGCAGCAACTGCCACACCGGGCGCACCGCGCAGCCCTCGTTAGCCCCGCAGCGCGCGTCGGCGACGCGATGACACTCGCAGTTCACCTCGAACGTCCCGTGCTCCGACGCATCGAGGACGTCCTTCACCGTGATCTCCTCGGGCCCACGCGCGAGCAGGTACCCGCCCCGCGCGCCGCGCACCGACTCGACCAGCCCCGCCCTGCGGAGCCGCAGCAGGATCTGCTCGACGTAATCCGCGGGGAGCTTCTCCTTCTCCGCCATATCCCGAGCCGCAACCGGCCCATTCCCGGCACGCCGGGCAAGATGCAGGCTGACGATCAGCCCGTATTCCGCCCATGTCGTAACACGCATAGGTTACCTCCAGTGTCGTGTATATGCGGTACGGGAGCGAAGAAGTCAAGATGAAAATCCGGGGTTCAAATCATTATGAGACTGAAACTTAGACTCATCCGTGTACCCCTCGCCGTCGGGCTCCTGGCGACCGTGGCGGCACCGCTCATCGGCCAGGTGCCGGCGGGGCGGCAGGATGTGATCCTGGCCACCACGACGTCGCTCCAGGATACGGGACTGCTCGACTCCCTCCTTCCCATCTTCCAGCGGGAGACGGGCTACCGGGTGCGGGCGATCGCCGTCGGATCGGGGCAGGCGCTGAAGCTGGGCGAGCGGGGGGACGCGGACGTGATCCTCGCCCACTCCCCCGCCGCGGAGGAGACCTTTATGCGGGGCGGCTTCGGGACGAGCCGCCGGGTGGTGGCGTGGAACTGGTTCGCCCTCGCGGGACCGCCCGACGACCCCGCCGGCGCCGGGTCCGCGCCGTCCGCGCCGGAGGCGCTGCGCCGCATCGCCGCGGCGGGCCGGGCGTTCATCTCGCGCGGCGATTCGTCGGGGACCCACATGCGGGAGCTGGCGCTGTGGCGGCAGGCGGGGGGCCGTCCGGAATGGCCGGGCTACGCGGAGACGGGTCAGGGGATGGGGGCGACGCTGCTGGTG
>JADGQW010000012.1 GCA_017881505.1 Gemmatimonadales bacterium | reverse complement strand
GCGGTGCCGCACCACGTCCGCTTCGTCGAGATAGCAGAAGGCGATGCCGTCGATCCCCGGCAGCACCCGCTCCACCTGCACGATCCCCGACTCCTCATGCGTCGCGAGGTCCACCTGCGTCTTGTCGGCGGTGATGACCGCGCGGGAGTTCGCCCCGAGGCGCGTGAGGAGCATCTTCATCTGCATCCCCGTCGTGTTCTGCGCCTCGTCGAGGATGACGAACGCGTCGGCCAGGGTGCGCCCGCGCATGTACGCCAGCGGCGCGATCTCGATCGTCCGCGTCTCCAGCGCGCGCTGCATCCGCTCCGCCGGCATCATGTCCTCGAGCGCGTCGTAGAGGGGCCGCAGGTACGGGTCCACCTTCGCCTGCAGGTCCCCCGGCAGGAAGCCGAGGCGCTCCCCCGCCTCGACCGCGGGCCGCGCCAGGATGATCCGCTTGACGCGCTTCTTCTGCAGCATGTCCACCGCGACCGCGACGGCGAGGTAGGTCTTCCCCGTCCCGGCGGGGCCGATCCCGATGACGATGTCGTGGTCGTAGATCGCCTGGACGTAGGCGCGCTGGCCCGCCGTCTTGGGGGCGACCGCCTTCCGCATCCCGGCGAGCACGATCTTGAGCTCGCCGTTCCGCGCCGGCTCGAGGGTGCCGCGCGCCGCCTCGTCGAAGAGGCGCCGCACGTCGTCGGGGCCGATCGCGTCCCCCATCCGCGCCAGGTCCACCATCCCCTGCGCCACCGGCGCCGAGCGCTCCACGGCCTCGATCGGCCCCGTCAGCGACAGCTGGTCGCCGCGCAGGCCGACCCGCACGCCGCCGCTGCGGGCCAGCTCCTGCAGGTTGGCGTCGTTCACCCCCGCCAGGGCGAGGAGGTCGGCGCCCTCCACCCCCAGCCGGTGGACGATGTCGTCGGGAGCGGTCACGGCACGACCTTCAGGTGAAGGACGTCGAGGTCCGCCTGCGGCACGACGGTGGGCGCCCCCTCGAAGAGCGCCCGCGCCTGCGCCGTCTTGGGGAACGCGATCACGTCGCGGATCGAGTCCACCCCCGCGAGGAGCATCGCGATGCGGTCGAAGCCGAGGGCGATCCCGCCGTGCGGCGGCGCCCCGGCCTTGAGTCCCTCGAGGAGGAAGCCGAAGCGCCGTTCCGCCTCCGCGGGGACGATGCCGAGCCAGTCGAACACCCGCTGCTGCAACGCGGGGTCCACGATGCGGATGGACCCGCTCCCCAGCTCGGTGCCGTTGTAGACGGAGTCGTAGTGGGTCGAGCGCGCCCGCTCCGGTGCCGTGCCCAGCAGCCCGAGGTCGTCGGGGTGCGGCGCGGTGAAGGGGTGGTGCATCGGCGCGAACTGCCCCGTGTCGGGATCGCGCTCGAACAGCGGGAACTGCTCGATCCACACGAAGGCGTGCTTCGTGCGCGCGGCGAGGCCGAGCCGGCGGATCGTCTCCAGCCGCACGCGGCCCAGCGCGGGGAGCGCGACGGCGTCGGTGCCCGCGACGCCAAGCACGAGGTCCCCCTCCGCGAGCTGCAGCGCCTCCAGCGCGAGCGGACCGAGCGCCTTCGCGCCCGGGCCCGTGACCCCGTCAGGGCCGCGCTTCGCCCAGAGGAGCCCCGACGCCCGCATCGTCTTCGCGTCCTCGGTGAGGGCGTCGAGGTCCTTCCGCGAGAGCGCAGCGCCCCCGGGCGCCACGAGGGCGTGGATCCGCTCCCCCCGCCCGACCGCGGCGCGCAGGAACTCACCGCTCCCCTCGCCGATCCGCGCCGAGAGGTCCTGGAGCTCGAGGCCGAAGCGCAGGTCGGGCTTGTCCACACCGAACCGCTCCATCGCCTCGCGCCAGGGCATCCGCGGGAAGGGCGCGGTCACCGCCTCCCCCGCCTCGGCCCAGAGCGCCACCAGCACCGCCTCGGTCACGGCGTAGATGTCCTCGGGCCCGATGAACGACGCCTCAATGTCGATCTGGGTGAACTCCGGCTGGCGGTCGGCGCGGAGGTCCTCGTCGCGGAAGCAGCGCGCCAGCTGGAAGTAACGGTCGTACCCCGACACCATCAGGAGCTGCTTGTAGATCTGCGGCGACTGCGGCAGCGCGAAGAACTCGCCGGGGTAGACGCGCGAGGGAACGAGGTAGTCGCGCGCGCCCTCCGGCGTCGGCTTGGTGAGGATGGGCGTCTCCAGCTCCAGGAACCCCTGCGCCGAGAGCGTGGCACGGGTCCGCTGCAGGAGGCGGTGCCGGAGCTCGAGGTTGCGGTAGAGCTCGGGCCGGCGCAGGTCGAGGTGCCGGTGGCGGAGCCGCAGGTCCTCGTTCGCCATCGTCTCGCCCTTGCCGCGCGCCACCGGGATGACGGGCACCTCCGCGGGGCCCACGACCCGGAGCGTCGCGGCGCGCACCTCCACCTCCCCCGTCGGCATCTCGGGGTTCGCCTGGCCGGCGGGACGCCGCTTCACCTCGCCCTCGACGATCACGACCGTTTCCGGCGTGAGCCCCCCTGCGAGCCGCAGCACCTCCGGGGACGCGGCATCGGGCCCGAAGGCGACCTGCACCAGCCCCTCGCGGTCCCGGAGGTCCACGAAGATCAGGCCCCCGAGGTCGCGGCGCCGATGCACCCACCCGCCGAGCGTCACCCGCTCGCCGGCGTGCGTCGCGCGCAGCTCGCCGCAGCGGTGCGTGCGCAGGGTCGTGCGCCCTAGCGAAGCCACTTCGCCATCCTCGACGCCATCAGCCAGCTCCCGAGCAGAAGACCCGCCACGATCCCCATCGTATCGAACGCCCAATCCGAGGCCGAGGCATCACGCCCCGGGATGAACAGCTGGTGCACCTCGTCCAGCGCGCCCCACGCACTCAGGCCGAGCCCCACCCACAGGAGGTGCAGCCGCCGCCACCCGCTGATCGTCGCCGCCCGCACGATCAGGAAGCTCAACCCCGCGTACATCCCCGCGTGGATGCACCAGTCCCACGGGTGGCCGAGGGTGACCGGCACGTCCGGGCCCGGCAGGGACGTGATGAGCTGTTCGATCACCACCCCGCCCGCGACCGAGAGCCATGCCCGTCGGACGAGGGGCGTCATCCCGCCACCCGTTCCTCGCTCTCCCGCACCACCTCGATGAAGGCCGCCGGCGTCTCGGCCCGGATGAGCCGCGCGCGGATCTCGGGGCGGCGCACCAGCCGGGCGATGCGCGCCAGGGCGCGCACCTGCTGGCCGGCCGCCGACTCGGGGCCCGCCACAAGGAAGAAGAGGCGCACCGGCAGTCCGTCCATCGCCCCGTACTCGACCGGCGCCGCCGACACCCCCGCCACGACCGCGAGCGCCGACAGCGTCGGGCTCCGCCCGTGCGGAATGGCCACCTCGTAGCCGTAGCCGGTGCACTGGCTCTCCTCCCGCTCGCGCACGGCGTGCAGGACGTCGGCCTCGTCCCCCCCCGCGACGGCGACGAGGCGGCTCGTCAGCTCGCGCAGGACGCCGGACTTGTCGCGTGCGGAGAGGGGGACCAGGACGCGGTCGGGGGCCAGCAACTGGCTCAGGAACACAGCGGATCGGCGAGCCGGATCACGTGCCGAAGTTAATGGCAGGCCTGCACTTGGGCAAGCGAAGCGCGCTTGACACGCCCTCCATGGGGGGCGAGTGTTCGCGGATGCGGACAGCGCCCCTCGCGGGGCTCCTCGTCGCCCTCCTCGCGGTCCCCTCACCGCCCGTGGAAGCGCAATCGGCCGTCGCGGCCGACCTCTGGCGCATTGCGGCAGGCACGCTGGTCGTGCCCGCGGCCCTCGCCGCGGACGGTGCGGCCGCGCTTTGGACCCCCGCCTACGCGATCGCCGGGGACGCCCCCGGGATCCGCACGGGCGTCGAGGCGATCCACGCGCCGGCCGACGAAGGCGTGGGCGGCGGGATCGCGAGCGTGGCGTTCCATCCGCGCGGCGCGTGGACCTTCAGCGCGGTATACGGCCGCCTCAACATTTCCGACCTCGTCCGCACGGAGACGAGCCCGGAGGCGCTGGGCGGCATCCCTGCCTTCGCCCAGGTGGTGTCCCTCGGCGCGGCCCGCACCCTCGCCGCGTCGGGCGTGACCATCGGCGTCGCGGTCCGGAACCTCTCCGGCCAGCTCGACGACCACGCGAGCAGCCGCTGGACAGCCGACGCGGGCGTCTCCTACACGGGGCGGTACCTGCGGCTCGGCGCCGCCACGCACTACTTCGACCCGTCCTCGTCGAGCGCGGCCTCGGGCGCCAGCTACTCCCTCGGCGCCGAGTGCCGGACCGCGGAGTCCGTGGTCTGGGGCGCGCCCGCCTCCTTCGCGCTCCGTTACGGCCTCGGGATCGCATCCGGGGAGGACCCCTCGCACCTCGTCACGGCGGGGCTCACTCTGGCGCGGCTCTTCGAGCTCGACGCCGGCGCGGCACGCGAGGCGACGGCCGGCATCGCCGTCTGGCGGAGCCGGTTCGGCGCGGCGGTCACCACCGGGCGCTACCGCGTGTACCTCGCGCGCGACGGCGGGGTGAACGGCTTCGACGCCACCTACCGCTTCGGCCTCGCCGCGATCGTCCGATGACCGCCATCCTCGATCTCACGCCGCAGGCCGCGACCACCGCGCTCGCCGAATGGCTCGCCGCCCGCGGGGAGGCGGCGTACCGCGTGACGCAGCTGGTGCCCCGCCTCTGGGAGCGGCCGGTGCGCCTCTGGGCCGACGCCACCGAGCTGCCCAAGGCGCTGCGCGAGGCGCTCGACGCCGAATGGCCACTGGGCGTGATGACCGAGGAGACACGCCAGGCATCGTCCGACGGCACGGTGAAGTACCTCTGGCGGCTCCCCGACGGCGAGGCGGTCGAGTCGGTGCTCATCCCGGAGGGCTCGCGCCGCACCCTCTGCATCTCCTCGCAGGCGGGGTGCCCCCTGCGGTGCGCGTTCTGCGCCACGGGCACGATGGGCCTGCTGCGCAACCTCGCGCCCTGGGAGATCGCCGGGCAGGTGCGCGAGCTCCTCCTCGCCCCCGAGCCGGTGAAGCCCACCAACGTCGTGTTCATGGGGATGGGGGAGCCGCTCCTCAACTGGGAGGCGGTGTCCACGGCGCTGACCCTCCTCAACGCCCCCGACGCGCTGGGCATCGGCGCGCGGCACATCACCGTCTCGACCGTGGGGATCGTCCCCGCGCTCGCGCAGCTGGCGAAGCGCCCCGAGCAGTTCCGGCTCGCCATCTCCCTCCATGCGGCGACGTCGGAGACGCGGCGGGGGATCATGCCGGTGGACCGGAAGTACCCGCTCGCCGACGTGATGAAGGCGATCGCCGCGTTCCAGCGGCGGGTGACGTTCGAGTACGTGATGATCGCGGGGACGAACGACCGGGACGAGGACCTGGTGGCGCTGGCGGCGCTGGCGAAGAAGGCGGGGGCGCTGGTGAACCTGCTGCCGCTGCACCCGGGCGGCGCGATCCCCCTCGAGCCCTCGTCGCGGCACCGGATGGCCGTGTTCCTGGACCGGCTCAAGGGCTACGGCGTCGAGGCGGTGCTGCGGCGGAGCCGCGGCCTCGACATCGCGGCCGCGTGCGGCCAGCTACGGATCGCCCGCCCCGGCCCGGGCGAGGAAGTCGCGCCCCAGGCGCACCGTGACGTCCACGAGGCGCCTCGGGTCCGGCACCGCCCGCGCCGTCCCCACCCCTAGCACCTTCACGACCCGCGCCCCCGCTTCGGGGGAGCCCCTGCGCACCAGCACCTGGGTCGAGTCCAGCACCTTGCCGGTGTCGGACCCGAACGCCACGACGTCGAGGCCGCCGTCGCGGAGCCGGTGCGTCGCCGCGCGCGCCAGGCCGAGGCCGCGGGTGGTGTTGAGCACCTCCACGACGACCCGCCCTTCCCCTCCAGGCACCGCGCGGTCGGCGTGCGGCCCGGCCGACCCGCCCTCGCGCAGCCGGTACCAGGTCGCGAACGCCGCCAGCACGAGGCCGAGGGCGATCAGGCCGACGACGAGGAGCGTCCCGCGGCGAGGTTGTTCCAGAAGTCCCACGTCTCCCTCGGAATGGGCCGGCCGATGTGCAGCAGCCAGCGGACCTTGATCGCCGCGACCTCGCGGAGCACCGCGTCCGTCTCGGCCACCGCGCGCGCGGCGAGGGCGTCGAGGAGCTCCCGCTCGTGCTTCCGCCCCGGCTCGAGGTAGTCGGCCAGGAAGAGGAAGCGCCCGGCGTCGTCCCAGCGCGCGTACCCCAGCGAATGATAGTGCACCGCGCTCAGGAGCCCCTTGTCCCGCTCCCCGTCGCGGCGCGCGGCCGCCGCGGCGGCGGGCCCGTGCCAGATGGAGCGGGGCCAGCGCGCCGGCCGCGCGCAGAAGCCCGCGAGCACCTCGTCGGTGGCGTCGCGCAGGGCGTCGTGGAGGAGGGCCGCGCGGCGCCACCGCGCCGCCTCCGCCGGGTCCGCGCCCCGCTCCGCCGCCCAGCGGGCGAGGAGGCCCGCGACGCGGCCGATATGCTCCACGCGCGCCGGCGTCACGACCGCCCAGGGCGGCAGGCCGGCGAGGACGTCAGCCGGAGGCCCGGACATCCCCCTCCAGCCCTTCCCCCAGCACGACGTTGTCGATGAGCCGCGTCGCGCCCACCCGCGCGGCGAGCGCCAGGACGCACGCGTCCGTGGCCGTCGCGGCGGCGGTGAAGTCCCCCGGCTCGATGCACGCCACGTAGTCCACGGCGATCCCCGGCTCCGCCGCGAGGACGGCGCGCGCCGCCGCGACGAGCGCGTCCCCGCGCCGCTCGCCGCGCCGGAACCGCTCCACCCCCGCGCCGAGGGCCCGCGAGAGGAGCACCGCCCGGCCCCGCGCCGCCGCGTCGAGGTAGACGTTGCGCGAGGAGAGGGCGAGGCCGTCCGCCTCGCGGACCGTCGGCGCCACCACGATCGCCACGCCGAGGCCGAGGTCCGTGACCATCCGCCGCACCAGCGCCGCCTGCTGCACGTCCTTGCGCCCGAACACCGCGACGTCGGGCCGCACCACCTCGAAGAGCTTGAGGACCACCGTCAGCACGCCGCCGAAGTGCCCCGGCCGCACGGCGCCCTCGAACACGTCCCCCGCCGCGCCGGGCGCGACGGTGACGCGGGGCGGCCCCGGATACATCTCCGCGACGGAGGGCATCCACAGGAGGTCCACCCCCGCCGACGCCGCGAGACCGCGGTCGCGCGCCGCGTCGCGCGGGTAGCGCTCGTAGTCCTCGCCGGGACCGAACTGGAGGGGGTTCACAAAGATGCTCAGCGCCACGCGCGGGGCGCGCTCCCGCGCGAGGCGCGCGAGGCGGAGGTGCCCCTCGTGGAGGAAGCCCATCGTCGGCACGAAGGCGAGGCGGCCGCCGGCGGCGCGCGCCTCCGCGCACGCCGCGCGCATCTCGTCCAGGCGCTCGATCTCGCGCATCGGGGTGGCTAGAAGGAGTGTTCGGGGCCGGGGTACGCGCCCCGGCGCACCTCGTCGGCGAAGCCGCCGACGGCGCGGCGCACCGCTTCGCCCAGGGCGGCGTACTTCTTGAGGAACTTGGGCGAGAAGGCGTCGTTGAGGCCGAGGAGGTCGGGGAGCACGAGCACCTGCCCGTCGCAGCCGGGCCCGGCGCCGATGCCGATGGTCGGCACCTTGAGCGCCTTCGAGAGCCGCGCGGCGAGGGCCGCCGGCACCAGCTCGAGGACGATCGCGAACGCGCCCGCGACCTCGAGGGCGCGCACGTCCGACTCCAGCCGCTCCGCCCCTGCCTCGTCCCGCCCCTGCACCCGGTAGCCGCCGAGGGCGTGAACCGACTGCGGCGTCAGCCCCACGTGCCCCATCACGGGGATCCCGACGTCCACCAGTGCGCGCACGGTGTCCGCCATCGCGGTGCCGCCCTCGAGCTTCACCGCCTGGGCGCCCGTCTCCTGCATCACGCGGCCGCAGTTCCGGATCGCGTCCTCGCGGCTCACCTGGTACGTGAGAAAGGGCATGTCCACCACGAGGAGGGCGCGCCGCACGCCGCGCCGCGTCATCGCCCCGTGGTAGACCATCTGGTCGAGGGTGGCGGAGAGGGTGGACTCGCGCCCCGCGATGACCTGGTTGAGGGAGTCGCCGACGAGCACGCAGTCCACGCCTGCCTCGTCCACCAGCCGCCCGAAGAGGGCGTCGTAGGCGGTGACGCAGACGATGCGGCGGCCCGCCTCCTTGAAGGCGAGGAAGTCACGCGTGGTGACCGGGGTGTCGGACGGGGACTTGGTCATCGGATCGGGGCCGGAGGCGAAGGCTAGGGCCGGCCTTCCCGGATGGCAATCACCAGCCGCCCGCGCCGGGGACGATGCCGAGGACGGCGAGCTCCCGCAGCCAGAAGTCGCGGCGCGCCAGCTCCGGATGCGGCACCGTGAGTCCCGGCTCGCCCACCCGCCGGTCCCGCCAGAGCACGATGTCGCAGTCCAGCGTCCGCGGGCCCCACTTCGCGACGCGGATCCGCCCCTCCGACGCCTCGATCAGGAGCAGGGCGTCGAGGAGCCCGCGCGGCTCGAGCACGGTCTCCACCAGGAGCATCTGGTTCAGGTAGGCGCCTTGAGGCAGGGGGCCGAGGGGCGCCGTCTCCTCCACCGGCGAGGCGGCGGCCACGTGCGTGCCCGGCAACGCGCCGATCGCTTCCCGGGCGCGGCCGAGGATCCCCGCCCGGTCGCCGAGGTTCGACCCGAGGGCGACGGCCGCGTGGTTCAGGGGATGGGCTCGCCGCGCTCGCGCTCGATCACCACCTCCACGAAGTCGAGCGGGCCCGGGATCGGCGCGTGCGGCTTCCGCGCCGCCACCCGCACCCGGTCCACCCCGTCGGACGCGAGCACCTTCGCCGCGATCCGTTCACACAGCGCTTCCAGGAGCTTGTGGGGGCTCGAGCCCACGGCCTCGGCCACGATCTCGTACAGGTGGCGGTAGTCGAGCAGCATCCGCGTCGAGTCCGACTCGCCCACCTGCCGCAGCGACAGGTAGGCCGTGACGTCCAGCTCGAGCGGCTGGGGGAACTTCTCCTCGTGCGGCAGGAGACCGACGAGGGTGTGGAACCGCATTCCCCGCAGGGAGATGGCGTCGCCGTGCATGGTGGACGAACGGTAGTGCGCCCGCGCGCGGGCCGCAATTCGCCGCCGCGCGGGCGGCGCGCGCGAGAGGAATGACGACACGTCCGTTCGTCATTCCGCGCGCTGGCGCTGGAACGCCGTTTGCTCCTAATTGGAGCCGTCCGGGGTCCCGGTGCGACCGCGCCAATGCGGGAGCGCCCCCCGGCTGCAAGGAGGCCATGTTGCACGACGAGCCCCACATGCCGCTGCGCGCCTTCGACTGGGATTCCCGCATGGCCCAGCGCACCTCCGGCATGAAGAGCAGCATCATCCGCGAACTCCTCAAGCTCATCCAACAGCCCGACATCATTTCGTTCGCCGGCGGCCTGCCGGCCCCCGAACTCTTCCCGATCAAGGAGATCGAAGCGGCGTGCCAGCGGGTGCTCGAGACGAACGGCGCGCGGGCGCTCCAGTACGGCCAGACCGAGGGGGAGGAGCCGCTGCGGAGCTACCTGGCGGAGTCCATGAGCCGTCCCGACCTGCGGGTGGAGCCCGAGAACGTCCTGATCACCAACGGGTCCCAGCAGGCGCTCGACCTCATCGGCAAGCTGTTCGTGGACACCGACAGCTGCGTGATGACGAGCGAGCCGACGTACCTGGGGGCGCTGCAGGCGTGGAACGTCTACGAGGCATGCTACGTCACGGTGCCGCAGGACGACGACGGGATCCTCGTCGAGGAGATCCCGCGGCTCCTGGCGGAGGGGTGGAAGCCGCGGCTGGTGTACGTGCTGCCGAACTTCCACAACCCGGCGGGCACCACGATGCCCCTCGAGCGGCGGGTGCGCCTCGTCGAGATCGCGCGCGAGCACGACCTCATGCTCATCGAGGACGACCCGTACGGCGAGCTGCGGTTCGAGGGGGAGGAGATCACGCACCTCTACCGGCTGGCGCCCGAGCGGACCATCTACCTCTCGACCTTCTCGAAGACGCTCGCGCCGGGCTTCCGCCTCGGGGCGGTGACGGCGCCCAAGGCCATCGTGCGCAAGTTCGTCCAGGCGAAGCAGGGCGCCGACCTGAATACGGCGGTGTTCTCGCAGCTCGTCGTGGCCGAGGTCTGTCGCAGCGGCCTCATCCCGCGGCACGTCCAGACGATCCGCCGCGTCTACCGCGAGCGGCGCGACGCGATGCTGGCCGCGATGGAGGAGTACTGGCCCGAGGGCTGCGCGTGGACGCGGCCGCACGGCGGCCTCTTCCTCTGGGCCCGCGTGCCGGAGTCGATCAACACCGGCGAGATGCTCCCCCGGGCGGTGGCGCGGAAGGTCGCGTACGTGCCGGGGATGGCCTTCTATCCCGGCGAGAAGGGCGGCTTCAACGCGATGCGGCTCAACTTCTCGTACGCCGGGGTCCCGGAGATCCAGGAGGGGATCCGGCGCCTCGGCGACGCCTTCAAGGCGGAGCTGGCCGGCTCCGCGGTGGCGGTCGGCCGGTAGCGGCGCCCCTGCACCCCGTGCCGGCCCCCCCGGCTCCCGTTCCGGGCGCGGCGCAGCGTAGATTGCGCGCCGTGTCCCTCCTCCGTTCCCTGCTGATCAAGGGCTCCGAGAGCGCCGCCTTGGCGCGGCTCGTGCGCGACCGCGCCTTTGCGCGGCGGGCGGTGCGGCGGTTCATGCCCGGGGAGACCCTCGACGCCGCGCTCGACGCCGCGGCGGGCCAGGCCGCCCTCGGCATCGCCACCACCCTCACCTACCTCGGCGAGCAGGTCACCGACGCGGCGAACACCGCGGCCGTGGCGCGGCACTATCTCGAGGCCCTCGACCGGGTCCGCGCGCGAGCCCTCCCCTGCGAGTTCTCCCTCAAGCTCACGCACCTGGGGCTCGACCTCGGCCGCGACGTGTGCGTCGAGATGCTGGAGCGGATCTGCCGGCGGGCCGGGGAGACGGGGACCTTCGTCTGGATCGACATGGAGGGCACGCCGCACACCGACGCGACCCTCGACGTGTTCCGCACCGTGCGCGCCCGGCACCCCCAGCTCGGGCTCTGCGTGCAGGCGTACCTGCGGCGCACGCCGGCCGACGTCGAGACGCTGATCCCCCTCGGGGCGGCGTTGCGGATCGTGAAGGGCGCCTACCGGGAGCCCCGCGCCCTCGTCTTCCGCACGAAGCGGGAGGTGGCGGACGCGTTCGAGCGGCTCGGGGCGCGGCTCCTCGCGCCCGACGCGCGGCGGGCCGGCGTGCGCGCGGTCTTCGGCACGCACGACGTGCGGCTCCTCGAGCGCCTCCGGGCGCGGGCGCGGGCGCTCGGGCTCGCCGAGGGCGCGTTCGAGTGCCACATGCTCTACGGGATCCGGACGGCGGAGCAGCGCCGGCTGGCGGCCGAGGGCGTCCCGGTGCGGGTGCTGATCAGCTACGGGGAGTCGTGGTTCGCGTGGTACATGCGGCGGCTGGCGGAGCGCCCCGCCAACCTCTGGTTCGTCGTGAAGAGCGTGTTCGCGTAGGCGAACCACCGCCGGTTCTCCTGCGGCGGTGTGCGCTTAGACGAAGTAGTCGGAGACCCGGACGCCGTAGCGGTCGGGGTCGGTGACCTTGATGATGGACCGCAGCGCCGTGCCCGTGGCGTCCTTGTCGGCGAGGTTGGCCAGGAAGCCGGGGGAGGTGATGCTGCCGCCGGGGTCGGAGATGATGCGCACCATCGGGCGGTGCACCTCGGTGACGTCGGCGTTCGCGGAGACCACGAGCGCCAGCTCGTAGGTGTCGAGGATGACCATCGTCCCCAGCGGGTAGATCCCCAGCAGGTTGATGAACGACTTCACCACCACCGGGTCGAGCCCGCGCCGCCGGTTGTTCAGCATCTCGTGCAGCACGCTGTCGGGCTGCAGGGGGTTCGTCTTGTAGACGCGCCGCGAGGTGGCCGCGTCGAACCCGTCGGCCACCGCGATGATGCGGGAGAAGATGGACATCGGCCGCGGGCGGAGGCTCTTGGGGTAGCCCGTGAGGTCCGTCTTCATGTGGTGCTCGTACGCCGTGATCATCGAGCGGTACGGCACCTCGCCGTAGCCGCGGAGCCCGAACAGGGTCAGGACGCCGAGCCACGGGTGGGCCTGCATGATGCGCCAGTCCTCGTCGCTGAGGCTCCCCTCCTTGTTCAGCACCTCGAGGGGCACGCGCGCCTTCCCCACGTCGTGGAACAGCGCCGCCATCCCGAGGTCGTAGAGCTGGAGCTTCGTCAGGCCGAGCTTCTTCCCCAGCGCGATGGAGAAGATGCAGACGTTCACCGAGTGCGTGAACGTGTAGTCGTCGTAGTCGCGGAGGGTGGAGAGGCCCATCAGCGACGTCTCGTCGGCGAGCACCTGGTCCACGATCGCCTGCACCGCCCGCTTCACCTTCTTCACGTTGGCGCTGCGGCCCATCCGGACCGAGTTGATGACCTCCTTGGTGACCGCGACGGAGCGCTGGTAGGTGCGCTTCGCCTGCTCCTTCTGCCGCTCCTGCTCCTCCTCCGTCATCTCCGATTCGAGGGGGGGCTCGACCACGATGTGCGTCACCCCCGCCTCGCGCAGCCTCCCCTGCAGCTCGAGGAGGTGGGTCCCGCCCGCGGAGTGCGCCGCCGCCGCCATCAGCAGCGAGAGGAAGCTGGTCCATTCCCGGCGGTCGGCGCCGCTCTCCGCGCGCACCAGCCCGGCGCCGGCGCCGCGCAGCATGCCGAGGACGTGCGAGAAGGAGGCGTAGTTGTCGAGGTCGAGGCGGAGCCGCGTGGAGTTCACGAACAGGAACTCCCCCGTCACCCGCACCTCGATCTCCTGCTCCCGGTCGAGGATGCGCTGCGCCGTGCCCGCGAGGTCGTCGAGGGACTTCTGCACCTGCGCGTTCTCGATGGGGTAGAGCTTCAGCGAGCGCAGCGCGGTGTAGATGGCGACGAGGAACTCCCGCCCCGCCCCCCGGATGTACGAGTCGGAGGTCTGCACCGCGTCCACGACGGACATGCGCTGCCCCGGGCCGCTCACCTCACGCCCCCATCCCCGTGCCGCCGCGCAGCGCGCGGTTCACGGCGTTGCGCACCAGCGGCTCCTTCGCCTCGGCCGACATCCGCAGCGCGTCGAGCGCGGCGGGGGAGCCGATCCGCCCCAGCGCCATCGCGGCGCAGGCGCGCGTCTCGGCGCTCTCCTTCTTCTTGAGGAAGCCGCCGCTGTTCAGCATCCCCGCGAGGATCCCGATGCCCGCCTCGCCGACGAGCGCGCCGTACGCCTCGAAGAACGCCATCATCTCGGTGAGGTCGCGGCCGCGCACGTCCTTCCCCTGC
This sequence comes from Gemmatimonadales bacterium, assembly GCA_017881505.1. Lineage (GTDB taxonomy): Bacteria > Gemmatimonadota > Gemmatimonadetes > Gemmatimonadales > JACORV01 > JADGQW01. The sequence continues at coordinate 16,849 of JADGQW010000012.1, read as the reverse complement.
ACCAGTCCCGAGATGCGGCCCAGCGCCGCGCGATACTTCCGCTGCCCGAGGATGCGCACCGCGGCGAGGCGCACCTCGCGGTCGTCGTCCTCGAGGGTCCGCTCCAGCCCCTGCATCGCCCCGGGGGAGCCGATCTCGGCGAGGGCCTGCACCGTGGCGAGCCGGATCGTGCGCTCGGCGTGCGACGCGGCCACGGCCACCAGCGCCGGCACCGCCTGCTGCAGCTTCAGCTTCCCCGTCAGCGCCACCGCCTCCGACACCACCGCCGGGTCCGCGCCGCCGATCGCCTCCACCACGCGGTCCACGTGCGCCGTCGCGAGCCGCCGGACCGAGACGCCCAGCACCTCCCGCACGCTGGCGTTGGTGAGCCGCGGCAGCCAGGCGAACATCGTCGGGAGCGCCTCGCCCCGCAGCTCGCCGAAGAGCTCCGCGAGCTCCTCCGCCGGCGGCTGGGCCTGCGCCTCGTCGAGCGACTGCAGCAGCTGGCCGAGGGTGTCCTTCTTCGAGAGACGGCCTGGCAGATCCTCGAGCGCCTTGCGGTGCTCCGGGAGCACCTCCCGCGCCCGTTCCAGCACCACCTTCACCTCGCGCAGCACGTACGCCACGGAGGCGAAGTCGCCGGCGCCCAGCAGGTACGGCAGGAAGCTGTCGATGATCGAGATGAGCTCGGCGCGCACCGTCGGGTAGGGCTGCAGCTCGAGCACGTCGAAGATCATCGCGAGCACGTTGCGCCGCAGGTCCTGCGTGTACTCGCGCGTCACTTCCTGCTTGAGGTAGGCGACCTCCGTCTCGTCGAGGAAGTAGAGCGTGGTGTCGAAGTCCTCGGTGCTGACCACCCCCTCGCGCCGCGGCGCCGCCTCCTCCCCCGCCCCGGCGTCGGCCGAGTGGCCGGACGTGTCCCCGATGTCCTCCTGGAGCGTCTGCCGCACGAACCGCGCTTCCTTCGCGGGCGGCGGCCCGCCGGTGGGCGCCCCCGGCGGCGGCCCCGAACCCTCCGTCAGCAGGTCCTGGGCGGCATACCGGATCAGCTGGAAGTCCTTCTCCCAGAGCAGCGTCAGCAGGTCGTCGCTGTCCTCCGCCTGCAGGTTGCGCGCGCGGTGCAGCACGTCCAGCAGCCCGATGATCTCCTCCTCCTCCACGCCGGGGAGGAAGGTGACGGAGCGGACCCCGTCCTTGTAGAGGATCCAGGCGATGCTCTCGCTGCGGTTGGTCTGCGAATACACCACGAGCCCCGCCCAGCGGAGCTCCGACTCGTAGACGTCGAGCACCAGCTCGGGCAGCACCGCCCAGATCGGCGGGAAGGCCGCGCGGAAGGTCTCGACGGCACGCTGGTAGACGGGATTGTTCGGCAGGTACAGCTGGTGCGCGCGCAATGCCTTGATGAGGGTCTGGAGGAACTCCTCCACGACCGCCGGGGCGAGCGCCAATTCCGTGGTGCCGGTGCTTTCGGTCAAAAGCGGAATGCCCTCATCCGTTCGGCGTGCGGTGCCGGAACGCGCGACCCTCTGGGCGGGTCACACGCTCCCGGGTGAGACTCAGCGCGGCAATATAGTGCAACGCCCGCCATCCGGCTGACCGTTCCCGGCGCCCGTTCGCTCCCTGCCCCCGGCCCATCCGCTTGCGCTTCGGCTTTCCTTCGGTTACCGTTGGTTCGGCTTTTCTTCGGACGGCACGCCGTCCCGCAGGCCCGCAGGGGAGGTCCGGTGCCACTGACCAAGAGGCAGCGCGAGATCCTCGACTATCTCTCCGAGTACATCGGCGACCACGGCTACGCGCCGAGCTTCGAGGAGATCGCCTCGTCCATGGGCTTCAAGTCGCTCGCGACGGTGCACGAGCATCTCTCCAACCTCGAGCGCAAGGGCGTCATCCGGCGGAGCTTCAACGAGAGCCGCTCCATCGAGGTGCTGACGCGCGCGCGCCAGCCGGGCGTGGCGGAGCTGCCCCTGCTCGGCACCGTCGCCGCCGGCGAGCCCATCGAGGCGGTGGAGGACCGCGACGTCATCGCCGTCCCCGAGGCGATGCTCCCCGCCACCGGCCCGAACTACGTGCTGCGGGTGCGCGGCGAGTCCATGATCGAGGAGCAGATCCGCGACGGCGACTACGTCGTGGTGAACGGGCGCGGCACGGCGCGCAACGGGGAGACGATCATCGCCCTCCTGCAGAACTCGCACGCCACCGTGAAGAAGCTCTATCGCGAGAAGGACGGCTGGGTGCGCCTGCAGCCGGCCAACGCCTCCCTCGAGCCGATCTACGTGCACGAGAACGACCTCACGATCCAGGGGGTCGTCGTCGGGGTGATCCGCCGCTACTGACGCCGCGGCGGCGCGGCATCGGAGGGCCGGTCGAGGCGGCCCCGCGCGGCGTGCGCGGGGCCGCTTTTCGTCAATCCCCGCAAGCACTTGCGTCGCTTGAATTGGGTCCGGCGCGCCGCTAGGTTACGCGCCCATGGCGCCCCGCCCCGTCGCTCTCCTGCTCCAGTACGACGGCGGCGCGTTCGCGGGGTGGCAGCTGCAGCCCCGCGAGCGGACCGTGCAGGGGGAGGTGGAGGCGGCGCTGCGGCGGCTGCTGGGCCACCGGGTCCCGGTGGCGGGGGCCGGGCGCACCGACGCGGGCGTGCACGCCCTCGGCCAGGTGGCGGCGGCGGAGGTGCCCGAGCGGTGGGAGCCGGAGGCGCTGCGGCGCGCGCTCAACGCCCTCCTCCCCGCCGACGTGTGGGTGGCGGGCGCGCACCGGGAGGTGCCGGGCTTCGACCCGCGGCGCCACGCGCTCGAGCGCACCTACTGCTACCGGATCGGCACCGATGCCGCGTCGCGGGGGCCGTTCCGGCGGCGCTGGGAGTGGGGGGTGCGCGGCCCGGTGGACGCGACACTGCTCCGGAGCGCGGCGGCGGGTCTCGTGGGGACGCACGGCTTCCAGGCGCTCTCGGCCGCCGGCCCGGCGCGCGAACACTGGCGCTGTCGCGTGCGCGAGGCGCTGTGGCAGGTGCGGGAGGACGCGCCCGGCCTCGAGTTCTGGATCACCGCGGACCGCTTCCTCCACAAGATGGTGCGGTTCCTCGTGGGGACCTTGGTGGACATCGGGCACGGCCGCCGGCCCCTCGCGGACCTGGAGCAGCTGCTGCACGGGGACGACAATCGGCTGGCCTCGCCGCCGGCGCCGCCGCACGGCCTCTTCCTCGTGGCCGTGCGCTACCCGACACCACACGACGCGGGACGCCCGTGAAGATCTTCCTCGATACCGCCGAGATCGCCGAGATCCGCTGGGCCGTCGGGGCGGGGCTCATCGACGGCGTCACGACGAACCCCACCCTGCTGAGTCGCGCCGCCGGCGCCGGCGATCCGCGCGACCTGCTGCAGGAGATCTGCGGCGCGGTGGCGGGCCCCGTCTCCGCGGAAGTGGTCGCGGTGGACCCCGACGGGATGTACCGCGAGGGGAAGGAGCTCGCCCGCCTCGCCGACAACATCGTGGTGAAGGTCCCGATGCTCGAGGAAGGCCTCGTCGCGGCGCGCCGGCTCTCCGCCGACGGGATCGACGTGAACGTGACGCTCGTCTTCTCCGCGATGCAGGGGCTCCTCGCGGCGAAGGCGGGGGCCGCGTACGTCAGCCCCTTCGTGGGCCGGCTCGACGACACCGGCCAGGACGGGATGGAGGTGGTGGCGCAGCTCCGCACCATCTTCCGGACCTACGAGGTGGACGCGCAGATCCTGGCGGCCTCGCTCCGTCACCCGCGGCACGCGCTGCAGGCCGCGCTCGCCGGCGCCGACATCGCGACCCTCCCCGCCGCGGTGCTGCGCCAGATGCTGCTCCATCCCCTGACCGACCGGGGCGTGGACCAGTTCCTCAGCGACTGGAGCAAGCTCGGCCACCACGTGCAAGCGGAGGGCACCCCCTGACGCCCCGCATCCTGCTCCTCCTCGGCGCCCTCGCCGCCACCGCCGTCCCCGCCGCGGCGCAGCAGCGCCCCGACGCCATCGGCGGCGCGCGCCATTCCGCCATCGCGACCGCCGCCGCGCGCGTCGCGCCCGCGGTCGTCAGCGTGAACGTGGTGCGCCGCGAGCGGCAGATGCCCCGCGACCCGTTCGAGGCGATGATGATCCCCCGCGGCTTCGAGCGGCGGGTGGAGGGCCTCGGCACCGGGTTCATCGTCAGCGCCGACGGCCTCATCATCACCAACCAGCACGTGACCGGCGGCGCCGACCAGATCGTCGTGACGCTGCGCGACGGCCGCGACCTCCCCGCCCGCCTCCTCGGCGAGGACGACCACACCGACATCGCGGTCCTGCAGGTGGACGCCACCGGGCTTCCCGTGGCGCCCATCGGCCGGAGCCGCGCCCTCGCCCCCGGCGACTGGGCGATCGCCATCGGCAACCCCTACGGCTATCTCCTCGGCAACAGCGAGCCCTCCGTGACGGCGGGCGTGATCTCGGGGCTCGGCCGCGACATCCTCCAGGGCCAGGAGCAGGCGGGGCTGTACGTGGACATGATCCAGACCGACGCCGCGATCAACCCGGGCAACTCGGGCGGCCCGCTGGTGAACGGGGACGGCGAGGTCATCGGGGTCAACACCTTCATCCTGAGCCAGACGGGGGGGAGCGTCGGCCTCGGCTTCGCCATCCCGATCGAGCGGGCGATGCGGGTCGCGCAGGACCTGCGCCGGCTGGGGCACGTGCGCCGCGGCTGGGTCGGCGTCGAGATCGCCGAGCCCGCGGCGCAGTCGGCCGACTGGCGCCGCCAGCCGGGGGTGGTGGTGCGCCGCGTGGCGCCGAACGGCCCGGGGATCGCGGCGGCGCTCAAGCCCGGGGACCTGATCGTGCGCGCCGGGGGCCAGGTCCTGCGCAACTTCCTCGGGTGGGAGCGGGTGCTGGTGGACCTCGTCCCCGGGGACACGGTGCGCGTCGCCGTCACCCGCGGGGGCGTGACGCGCGACGTCAGCCTCGTGTCGGTCGAGCCCCCCTCGGCGAGCGCCGAGCGGGTCAACCTCCAGGACCTGCAGCTCATCACCGTCACCCCCGACATCCAGGCGGAGCGCCGGCTGGCGGTGGCGCGCGGCGCGCTCGTCGTGAGCGCGGGGGCCACGTGGCAGGCCACCCTCGGCCTCCAGCCGGGGGACGTGATCGTGCAGATCAACAGCTACACCATCGCGCAGGCGGAGCAGGTGCAGCAGGTGGTGAGCTACCTCCGCGGACGCTCGGCGATGCGCTTCGCCGTCGTCCGCGGCGACCAGGTCATGTACGCCGACTGGTGGGGGAACCCGTGAGCGACCAGGAGCGGTACGCCTCGCCGCTCGGGACGCGCTACGCGTCGCGGGAGATGCAGGAGCTCTTCGGCGAGCGCCGCCGCATCGGGCTGTGGCGGCGGCTGTGGATCGCGCTGGCGGAGGGGGAGCGGGAGCTGGGCGTGCCGATCCCCGAGGCGGCCATCGCGGAGATGCGCGCCACGGTGGACGACGTGGACTTCGCGCTCGCGGCGAAGTACGAGGCGCGCTTCCGCCACGACGTGATGGCCCACGTCCACACCTACGGCGACGCCGCCCCCGGCGCGCGGCCGTACATCCATCTCGGCGCCACCTCGGCATACGTGACCGACAACGCCGACCTGATCCTCGCCCGCGAGGCCCTGCGCCTCCTCCTGGCACGCCTGGGCGGCGTCCTGAAGGCGCTGCTCCCCTTCGCCGAGCGGTGGCGCGCCCTGCCCACGCTGGCGTACACGCACCTCCAGCCCGCGCAGCTCACCACGGTGGGGAAGCGCGCGACGCTGTGGATGCAAGACTTCGCGCAGGACGTCGAGGAGCTGCAGCACCGCATCGGCGGTCTCGCCCTCCTCGGCTGCAAGGGCACCACCGGGACGCAGGCGTCGTTCCTGACGCTGCTCAATGGCGACCAGCAGAAGGTGCGGCGGCTCGACACGCTGATCGCGCGGAAGATGGGCTTCGAGGAGGTGGTGCCGGTCAGCGGGCAGACGTACCCCCGCAAGACCGACGCGCTGATCCTCGCGGCGCTCGCGTCCATCGCGCAGTCGGCGTCGAAGATGGCGGCCGACATCCGGCACCTGCAGCACCTCGGCGAGGTGCTCGAGCCGTTCGAGGCGGAGCAGATCGGTTCCTCGGCGATGGCGTACAAGCGGAACCCGATGCGCTGCGAGCGGATCACGTCCCTCGCGCGCTACGTGATGCATCTCCCCGCCAACGCCAGCGAGACGGCGGCGCAGCAGTGGTTCGAGCGGACCCTCGACGACAGCGCCAACCGGCGCATCGTCCTTCCCGAGGCGTTCCTCGCCACCGACGCGGTGCTCATCCTGGCGGAGAACGTGGCCAGGGGGCTCGAGGTGCGGGAGGCGGTGATCCGCCGCCACGTGCTCCGGGAGCTCCCCTTCATGGCCACGGAGCGGTGCCTGATGCTCGGCGTCGCGGCGGGGGGCGACCGCCAGACGCTGCACGAGGTGATCCGCCGCCACAGCATGGACGTCGCGCGCGCCGTGGCCGAGGAGGGGACGCCCAACGACCTCCTCGAGCGCCTCGCCGCCGACCCGGCGTTCGCCTCCGCCGACCTCGGGGCGGTGGCGCGCGACCTCGATCCGCTGCACCACTGCGGGCGCGCCCCCGAGCAGGTCCAGGAGTTCGTCCGCGACGTCGTCGTCCCCCTCCTCGGCCGGCTGGCCGATGCCCCCCCGGGAGAGGTCCGCGTATGACCGCCCTGCGCGAGAGCGCCCTGCCCCTCCCCCTCGTCCGCCGCGGCAAGGTCCGCGAGGTCTACCGCGTGGACGCCGAGCGGCTGCTGCTGGTCGCGAGCGACCGGATCAGCGCCTTCGACGTGGTGCTCGACGAGCCGGTGCCCGACAAGGGCGCGGTGCTCACGCAGGTGAGCGCCTTCTGGTTCGACGCGCTCGCCGCCGCGCAGCCGCACCACTGCCTCGCCGCCGACGCCGCGTCCATCGTGCGGGCGGTGCCCGCCCTCGCGCCGCACCGCGAGGCGCTGGCGGGCCGCGCGATGCTCTGCCGGCAGACGACGCCGGTGCCCTTCGAGTGCGTGGTGCGGGGGTACCTCTCCGGCTCCGCCTGGAAGGAGTACCAGCGGTCGGGGACGCTCGCCGGGGAGCCGCTGGCGCCGGGACTCCGCGAGTCGGACCGCCTCGACCCGCCGATCTTCTCGCCGGCGACGAAGGCGGAGACGGGGCACGACGAGAACGTGACCTTCGCGCACGTCGAGCGGTCCCTGGGAGGCCTGGCCCGCACCCTGCGCGAGCGGTCCATCGCCATCTACGAGGAGGCCCGCGCGCACGCCGGTCGCCACGGGATCATCATCGCCGACACGAAGTTCGAGTTCGGCACGGCGACCGACGGCACGCTCCTCCTGATCGACGAAGTGCTTACCCCCGATTCGTCGCGCTTCTGGCCCGCCGACCGGTACGCGCCGGGCCGCGGCCAGCCGAGCTTCGACAAGCAGCCGGTGCGCGACTACCTCGACGGCCTGCGGAAGGCCGGCTCGTGGAACGGCGAGGCCCCTGGCCCGCGGCTCCCCGCGGACGTCATCCGCGCCACCAGCGACCGGTACCGCGAGGCGTACCGCCTCCTCGCCGGTCGCCCCCTGGAGGTCCGCTGATGCGCATCGCCCCCGAAGGCTGGCCGTTCATCGGCATCGGCCTCGCCCTGACCCTCTCCCTCGCGGTGGTCTCGTGGGCGTGGCCCGGCTGGTCGCTGGCGCTGCCGCTCGTGGCCGCGGCGCTCACCGTGTGGGTGGTGTGGTTCTTCCGCGACCCGGCGCGCCCGGGCCCACGGGGGGACCGGATGGTGGTCTCCCCCGCCGACGGCCGCGTCCTCTCCGTCGCCGCCGTCGACGAAGAGATGTATCTTCACGCGAGGGCGACGCGCGTCTCCATCTTCATGAACGTGTTCAACGTGCACGTGAACCGCTTCCCGGTCTCGGGCGAGGTGGACATCGTCCACTACAACCCCGGCGAGTTCCTCACCGCGAGCCTCGACAAGGCGTCGCTGGTGAACGAGCAGGCGTCGGTCGGGATCGTGGGGCCGCACGGGCCGGTGCTGGTGCGGCAGATCGCGGGGCTGATCGCGCGGCGCATCGTCACCGACGTGGCGCCGGGGGACGCGGCGGTCCAGGGGGAACGGTTCGGCATGATCCGCTTCGGCTCGCGGGTGGACCTCTTCTTCGCGTCGGCGGCGGCGGTGAAGGTGCAGGTGGGGGAGCGGGTCCTGGCGGGACAGACCATCCTCGCGGAGTATCCGGCGTGACGGCTCCAGCGGGTCGGACCGGCGTGCGGCGCGCGATCATCATCATCCCGGGCGCGTTCACGTCCGGGAACCTCTTCTTCGGCGTCTGGTCCATCGTGGAGGCCTCGCGCGGCGAGTTCGACCGCGCCGCGTGGTTCATCGTCCTCGCGGCCGTGCTCGACGCGCTCGACGGCCGGGTGGCCCGCCTCACGCGCACCGGCAGCGACTTCGGCGCCGAGCTGGACTCGCTCGTGGACGTCATCTCCTTCGGCGTCGCGCCCGCGATGCTCCAGTGGCACTACCAGTTCAACCGCGGGGAGATGGGGTGGCTCCTGCCCTTCATCTTCATCCTCGCGGTGGCGTTCCGCCTGGCGCGGTTCAACATCGAGCAGGCGGGGCACGCCAAGGCCCAGTTCTTCGGCCTCCCCTCGCCCGCGGGGGGGATGACCATCGCCACGATGGTCCCGTTCATGGGGACCCCCTTCTTCGTGGAGAACCTGAGCCACCTCCCGTGGCACCTCCTCACGGCGGTGCTGATGGTGCTCGTCTCGCTCCTCATGGTGAGCCACGTCCCCTACCCGGCGGCGCCGACGGTCGGCCTCAAGACCTGGAAGGGGCGGCTCGGCCTGGCGTTCGTGCTCGCCTGCGTGGCGGCCGCGCTGATCGTCCCCGAGTACTTCTTCTTCCCGATGGCTATCGCGTTCATCGCTTTCGGGCTCGGGCGCGCGTTCCTCTACGGCTACCTCGACCACCTGCCGGATCAAGGCCCCCTCCACGACGAGTTCGCGCCCACGGACGTGATCGAGAGCCGGCCGGTGGGGCGCCGGATCTTCCGCAACCCCCTGCGCCGCAAGCACCGCCCCGCCCCGCACCGCGAGGAGCACTGATGCGCTGGCGGGTGCGGGTGCGGATCATGCCGCGCCAGGGGATCCTCGATCCCCAGGGGCAGGCCGTCGCGCACGCGCTCGGCTCCCTCGGCTTCGCGGGGGTCGCCGCCGCGCGCGTGGGCCGCACCGTCGAGCTCGCCCTCGACGCCCCCGCGGAGGCCGACGCCCGGGACGCGGCGAAGCGGATGTGCGAGCGCCTCCTCGCCAATCCGGTGACCGAGGACTTCGTCGTGGACACGGCGGAGGCCCTCGCGTGAAGGTCGCGGTGGTCCGGTTCCCCGGCTCCAACTGCGACGCCGACGCCTGGCACGCCGCGAAGGACGCGGGCCACGCCGTCGCGTTCGTGTGGCACCGCTCGACCGACCTCGGCGGCGCCGACGTCGTGGTGCTGCCGGGGGGCTTCGCCTACGGCGATTACCTCCGGGCCGGCGCCATCGCGCGCTTCTCGCCGGTCATGAAGGCGGTGGAGGCCCACGCGAAGGCGGGACGCCTCCTCCTCGGCATCTGCAACGGCTTCCAGGTCCTGTGCGAGGCGGGGATCCTCCCCGGCGCGCTCGCGCGGAACGCGGGGCTCTCGTTCGTCTGCCGCTGGGTGACGCTGCGGGTCGAGGCGACCGACACGGCCTTCACCGCCGGCTACCGCAAGGGCCAGACGCTGCGCGCCCCCGTGGCGCACGGCGAGGGACGCTACGTGGCCGACGAGGCCACGCTCGACCGGCTGGAGCGGGAGGGCCGCGTGGTCTTCCGCTACGCCGGGGACAACCCCAATGGGGCCCTGCGCGACATCGCGGGGATCACCAACGAGGGACGGAACGTCGTGGGGATGATGCCGCACCCCGAGCGCGCCGCGGAGGCGCTGCTCGGTTGCACCGACGGCGCGGCACTGTTCGCGCTCGCCGGCACCTGAAGGAGGCCCGTATGCGCTGCCGATCCCTGCTCTTCGCCGCCTGCGCCACGCTGCTGGGCACCGCCCCGCTCGCCGCCCAGGACACCACCGCCGCCATCCGACCCGGGATGACCGAGACGGACGTGCGCGCCCGCTGGGGCGATCCCGCCATCGTGCGGCGCCTCAACGACTGGACGTACCTCTTCTACCGGAACGGGATGGAACGGCAGATCGGCTACTACGACACCGTCTTCCTGCAGAACGGGCAGGTGATGGACGCGATCGTCCGCTCGCCCGAGCACCAGTACCTCGGCCAGAGCAGCTCGCCTGCCGACCGCGCGCCCGTCTTCACGCCACCGAGCCAGCCGCCGGCCGCCAACGCGCCGGGCGCGGTGATCGGCGTGCACGTCAATCCGCCCGCCACCCCGCCGGCGCCGCCGCCGGATCCGGAGGCGTGATGCTCCTGCGGCCTTCCGCCGCCGTTTCCTTCCATCGCCCGTGAGTGCCCGCCCCCGCGCCGGGGATCCGGCCATCACCCCGGAGCTGGTGCGCACGCACGGGCTCAAGCCGGCTGAATTCGACCGCATCCGCTCGATCCTGGGCCGCGACCCCACCTTCGTCGAACTGGGCATCTTCTCGGCGCTGTGGAGCGAGCACTGCGCCTACAAGCACTCGCGCCCCGTCCTCAAGACCTTCCCCACCACCGGCCCGCAGGTGATCCAGGGCCCCGGCGAGAACGCCGGCGTCGTGCGTCTCGGCGACGGCTGGGCGGTGGCCTTCAAGATGGAGTCGCACAACCACCCCTCGGCCGTGGAGCCGTACCAGGGCGCCGCCACCGGATCCGGCGGTATCCTGCGCGACATCTTCACGATGGGCGCGCGGCCGGTGGCCCTCACCGACTCCCTGCGCTTCGGCTCTCTCGAGGCGGCCCACCAGCGGTACCTCTTCGGCGGCGTCGTGAAGGGAGTGGGCGACTACGGCAACTGCGTCGGCGTCCCCACGGTGGCGGGGGACGTCTGCTTCGACGACGGGTACGAGGGGAACTGCCTCGTCAACGTGATGTGCGTCGGCGTGCTGCGCGAGGAGGAGCTGATCCGCGCCAAGGCCGCCGGCCCGGGGAACCCGATCATCGCGGTGGGCGCCCGCACCGGCCGCGATGGCATCCACGGCGCCTCCTTCGCCTCCGAGGAGCTCTCGGCCGAGAGCGAGGCGAAGCGCCCGCAGGTGCAGGTGGGCGACCCCTTCACCGAGAAGCTCCTCATCGAGCTCTCCCTCGAGCTGATCCAGTCGGGGCACATCGTCGCGATCCAGGACATGGGCGCGGCGGGGCTCACGTCGAGCAGCGCCGAGATGGCGGCGCGGGGCGGCGTCGGGGTCGAGATCGACGCGCGGCTCGTGCCGGTGCGTGAGGAGGGGATGACGCCGTACGAGATCCTCCTCTCGGAGTCACAGGAACGGATGCTCGTCGTCGCCCACAAGGGCCGCGAGGCGGCGGTGGCCGCCATCTGCGAGAAGTGGGAGCTGACGAGCGCGGTCATCGGCCGGGTCACCGACGACGGGATGTACCGGGTGCGCTGGGGGGACGAAGTGGTGGCGGAGATCCCCGGCCGCTCCCTCGTGGACGAGGCGCCCGTCTACCACCCCGACGCGCGCGAGGGTGAGGCGGCGATCGCGCGGCGCGCGCGGCCCCTCCCCGCCACGCCCGCGCAGCCGGACCTCGGCGCCGCGCTGGAAGGGCTCCTCGACCTCCCGACCATCGCCTCCAAGCGCTGGGTGTACGAGCAGTACGACACCTCCGTGCAGACGAACACCGTCCTCGGCCCCGGCGGCGACGCCGCGGTGCTCCGCCTCCGCGAGACGCCCCTCGGGATCGCCGTGACGAGCGGCGGGAACGGCCGCTACGTGTGGCTCGACCCGTACGAGGGGGGGAAGGCGGTCGTGGCGGAGGCCGCGCGGAACCTGGCGGTGACGGGGGCGCGCCCGCTCGCGCTCACCGACTGCCTCAACTTCGGCAACCCGGAGAAGCCCGACGTCTTCTTCCAGTTCCGCGAGGCGTGCCGCGGGATGAGCGAGGCGTGCACCGCCCTCGGGACGCCGGTGGTGAGCGGGAACGTGTCCTTCTACAACGAGCGGCCGGGCGCGTCGGTCTACCCCACGCCGATGATCGGGATGGTCGGCGTCCTCGGCGACGTGACGCGCCGGGTGCCCGCCGGATTCCAGGCGCCGGGGGACGCGATCGTCGTGCTGGGACACTGCAACGGCGCGCTCGGGGGTTCGCAGTATCTTTCGTGGATGAGCGGCGAGGTGTACGGCGCGCCCCCGCGGGTGGACCTCGCGGCGGAACGGGCCCTGGTGGACTTCCTGGTGGAGGCGGCCGGGCGCGGCCTGCTGCGCTCGGCGCACGACGTCTCCGAAGGGGGCCTCGCGGTGGCGCTGGTGGAGTCGGCGCTCGCCGGCCCGGAGCGGATGGGCCTCCGCGCCGATCTCTCCCCCCTCTCCCGCCGGGTGGACGCGGTCCAGCTCTTCTTCGCCGAGGACCAGGGGCGCGCGGTGGTGAGCTGCGACCCGGCGCGGCTCGAGGAGGTGCGGCACCTCGCGGCCAAGCGCGGCGTGCCGGCGGAGGCCGTCGGCGCGGTGGGCGAACGGGGCGGCGCGGTGCGGATCGGCGTCAACGGCTGGACGGTGGAGCGACCGGTCGGCCGGCTCGCCGAGATCTACGAGCGCGCCATCCCCCGCCGGATGGAACGCGCGGCGGGCGCCTAGACGACATGTGCGGCATCATCGGCGTCACCAACCATCCTGACGCGGCCCGGCTCGCCTACCTCGGCCTGTACGCGCTGCAGCATCGTGGGCAGGAGTCGGCGGGCATCGTCGCCGTGGACGGCCACGGCCAGCCGCGCTTCCACAAGGGCATGGGGCTGGTGTCGGACGTCTTCACCGAGGACCGGCTCGCGGCGCTGACGGGCAGCACGGCGGTGGGCCACACGCGCTACAGCACCGCCGGCGCGAGCACCCTCCTCAACTCGCAGCCGGTGAACGTCCGCTACAAGAACGGCACCCTGGTCCTGGCGCACAACGGCAACCTGGTGAACGACGCCGAGGTGCGGCGCGAGCTGGTGCACGAGGGCGCGATCTTCGCGTCCACGATGGACTCGGAGACGATCGTCCACCTCATCGCCCGCTCGCCGCACGACGACCCGGAGGCGCAGATCCGGGGCGCGCTGGCGCAGGTGGAGGGCGCGTACTCGCTCATCATCGCGGTGGACCAGGAGCTGTACGCGGTGGTGGACGCGCGCGGGTTCCGGCCGCTGATGCTGGGCAAGGTCGGGGACGGCGTCGTCGTCACCTCGGAGTCGTGCGCCCTCGACATCGTCGGGGCGCGCATCGCCTGCGAGCTGGAGCCCGGCAGCTTCGTTCGCATCCGCGGCTCGGAGATCACGTACCTCGATCCCCTCCCCCCCAAGGCGCCGACGCGCTGCGTCTTCGAGCTGGTGTACTTCTCCCGGCCCGACAGCCAGATCTTCGGGGAGAGCGTGGACCAGTTCCGGCGCAACCTCGGCCGCCGGCTGGCCGAGGAGCATCCCGCGACCGGCGCCGATTGCGTCATCGCGGTGCCCGACTCGTCCAACTCCGCGGCCCTGGGCTTCTCGGAAGCGTCGGGGGTGCCCTTCGAGCTGGGGCTGATCCGCAACCACTACGTCGGGCGGACCTTCATCCACCCGGTGCAGGCGGGCCGCGACACGAAGGTCAAGATCAAGTACAACCCCGTCCGCGAGGTCCTCCAGGGGAAGAGCGTGGTGGTGGTGGACGACTCGATCGTCCGCGGCACCACCAGCCCCGGCCTCGTGACGATGCTCCGCCAGGCGGGCGCGCGGGAGGTCCACTTCCGCGTCGCCTCGCCCCCCACGATCGGCTCGTGCTACTACGGCATCGACACGCCGCACCCCGCGGAGCTGATCGCCTCCTCCCACACCGTCGAGGAGATCCGGCAGTACCTCGGCGCCGACACGCTCGGCTACCTGTCGCTCGATGGCATGGTCCATGCGAGCGCTGGAGACCCGCAGCGTTTCTGCCACGCCTGCTTCTCGGGCGCGTATCCCACAGCCCTGCCGTCGGAGACGGCCAAGCACCGGTTCGAAACCCAACCATGACCAACTACGTGCATTTCTTCGGCGCGGGCCACGCGGATGGCAACGCGCAACTGAAAACGATCCTCGGCGGCAAGGGCGCGAACCTCGCCGAGATGACCAACCTCGGCATCCCGGTCCCGCCGGGCTTCACGATCTCGGCCGAGCTGTGCAACACCTACATCGCCCGCGGCACCTACCCGCCGGAGCTCAAGGCCGAGGTCGAGGCCAACCTGGCGAAGGTCGAGAAGCTGATGGGCCGGACGTTCGGTTCCGCCAAGCTGCCGCTCCTCGTCTCGGTGCGCTCGGGCGCGGCGGTGTCCATGCCCGGGATGATGGACACGATCCTCAACCTCGGGATGAACGACCAGGTGGCCGAGGGGATCGCGGCGGAGATGGGCAACCCGCAGTTCGCCTACGACGCCTATCGCCGCTTCGTGCAGATGTACGGCGACGTCGTGATGGGGCTCAAGGGGAACAAGAGCCCCTTCGAGGCGCTGCTCCACGCCAAGAAGGAGGCGCGCGGGGTCAAGCGGGACATCGACCTCTCCGCGGCCGACCTCAAGGCGCTGGTGGGGGAGTACAAGGCGGCCCTCAAGAAGATCGAGCCGAAGGGCTTCCCCGAGGACCCGAAGGCGCAGCTCTGGGGCGCGATCGAGGCGGTGTGGCGCTCGTGGCAGGGGGACCGCGCGGTCACCTACCGGCGGCTCCACGGCGTGCCGGAGACCCTTGGCACCGCCGTCAACGTGCAGGCGATGGTGTTCGGCAACCTCGGTGAGGACTCGGGGACGGGCGTGGCGTTCACCCGCGACCCCTCCACCGGCGAGCACCGCTTCTTCGGCGAGTTCCTGGTCAACGCGCAGGGCGAGGACGTGGTGGCGGGCATCCGGACGCCGCAGTCCATCGAGGAGATGGCGCAGAAGTTCCCCAAGGCGTACGAGCAGCTCGTCGCGACGTACCAGCGGCTGGAGAAGCACTACCGCGACATGCAGGATCTGGAGTTCACGGTGGAGCGCGGCACCCTCTACCTGCTGCAGACGCGGAACGGGAAGCGCACCGGCGCGGCCGCGGTGAAGATCGCGGTGGACATGGTGAAGGAAGGGCTCATCACGAAGGAGGAGGCGCTGCTGCGGGTCTCCCCCGACGCCCTCGACCAGCTCCTCCACCCGATGATCGATCCGGCGGCGCCCATCACGCTCCTGGCGAAGGGCCTCCCGGCCTCGCCCGGCGCGGCCTCCGGCCAGGCGGTGTTCACGGCCGACGAGGCGTTCGAGTGGGCCGCGCAGGGGAAGGCGGTCATCCTGGTCCGCGAGGAGACGAGCCCCGAGGACATCAAGGGGATGGCGGCGGCGAAGGGGATCCTCACGGCGCGCGGGGGGATGACCTCGCACGCGGCCGTGGTGGCCCGCGGGATGGGGAAGTGCTGCGTCGCCGGGGCCAAGGATGTCCGCGTGGACGAGGCCGGCAGCTTCACGGCGGGCGGCAAGACGGTGAAGCGGGGCGACTGGATCACGCTGGACGGAAGCAACGGCCGCGTGATCGCGGGGAAGGTCCCCACGGTCGCGGCGACGCTGGGCGACTACTTCGGCGAGTTCATGGGATGGGCCGACGAGGTCCGGAAGCTCAAGGTCCGCACCAACGCCGACACGCCTGCCGACGCGGCGCGGGCGCGGGGCTTCGGCGCGGAGGGCATCGGCCTCACCCGCACCGAGCACATGTTCTTCGAGGGGGACCGCATCAAGGCGATGCGCGAGATGATCGTGGCCCGCGACAAGGCGGGGCGCGAGAAGGCGCTCGCCAAGCTGCTGCCGATGCAGCGGAGCGACTTCGAGGGGATCTTCACCGCGATGGACGGCTACCCCGTCACCATCCGGCTCCTCGACCCGCCGCTCCACGAGTTCCTCCCCCACGAGGCCGACGACATCGCGGAGCTGGCGAAGGAGATGGGGATCTCGGCGAAGGACCTGACCGAGACCGTCGCCTCGCTCCACGAAGCCAACCCGATGCTCGGGCACCGCGGCTGCCGCCTCGGGATCAGCTACCCCGAGATCACCGAGATGCAGGCGCGGGCGATCTTCGAGGCCGCGGTGAACGTCACCGCCAAGGGGGTCAAGGTGATCCCCGAGGTGATGATCCCGCTGGTGGCCACGGTGAAGGAGCTCTCGCACCAGGAGGCCATCGTCCGCCGCGTGGCGGGCGAGGTGTTCGCCAAGGCGAAGAAGGAGGTCCCCTACCTCGTCGGCACGATGATCGAGCTGCCGCGCGCGGCGCTCACCGCGGACGAGATCGCCGGGGTCGCCGAGTTCTTCTCCTTCGGCACCAACGACCTCACGCAGACCACCTTCGGCCTCTCGCGCGACGACGCGGGGCGCTTCCTCCCCTTCTACGTCGAGCAGGGGCTGCTCCCCGCCGACCCGTTCCAGCAGCTGGACCAGGTGGGCGTCGGGAAGCTGATGCAGATCGGCATCGACCTCGGCCGCAGCGTCCGCAAGGACCTCAAGATCGGCATCTGCGGCGAGCACGGCGGCGACCCGTCGAGCGTGATGTTCTGCCACCGGGTGGGGATGAACTACGTCTCCTGCTCCCCATTCCGCGTGCCGATCGCGCGGCTGGCCGCGGCGCAGGTGGCCCTGGAGGAGAAGGGGCACAAGAACAAGAGCAGCACCGTGTAGGTGAGAGGGTGAGAGGTCAGAGGTAAGAGGAGACACGGGCCCGGCGATGTTCC
>JADGQW010000250.1 GCA_017881505.1 Gemmatimonadales bacterium | reverse complement strand
CACGATGCCTACGAGACGCTCCTCCTCGACGCGATGCTCGGGGACGCGACCCTCTTCACCCGCACCGACGAGGTGGAGGCGGCGTGGACGGTGGTGGACCCGGTCCTGGACTGGTGGGCGGAGCAGCGACCCGCCGACTTCCCGAACTACGCCGCCGGCTCCTGGGGGCCGGCCGCGGCCGATGCCCTGGTCGGGAGCGTCGGCGCGAAGTGGCGGGAGCCGTAGGCAGGACCAAGCCCCGCGGAAGGCCCCGGCCGGCTGGGGTCAGGGCTGGGCCGGCAGCACCTCGATGGCAGCGGTGGCGCTGCGCGCTCCCGGCCCGCTCCCGACGCGGGCGGTGATGCTGACCTTGCCCGGAGCGATTCCCGAAACCACCCCCTCGTCGCTCACCGTGGCGATGCGCACGTCGCCGGAGGTGTAGGCGAACTGCGCGTCCGGGACGTCGCTGTCCATCATGTCCTTCGCGCGGGGAGTGAGCTGCAGCATCTCGCCGACGCGGATGCGGCCCGCAGCGGGGAACATCGCGACCGATCGGAAGCTCGGCATCCGCGGCGATGGGGCCGTTCGCTGGACTTCACCTTCGACCCGTACCCGCGCGCTGGCGCTCCGCGCCCCTGGGCCGGTGCCCACCTGCGCCGTGATCGTCGCGGTGCCGGGCGCCACGGCCGCCACGGTGCCGTCGTCTCCCACCGTGGCGACTCGCGGGTCGCTCGTGGAGAAGGCGACGAGGAAGCCGCCCAGCGGTGCCCCGCTGGCGTCGGTCGCCGAGACGACGAGGGTAAGTTGTTGGCCCACCTGGAGCCGCCCCTCGCTCGGCGTCACCCGCACCGAGAGCACGCTGGGCTGCCATCCCGCTGATTGTGCGCGTGCGGCGCCGGACGCCGCGCACGCCATCGCGCCGACGAGCGCGAGGCTCTTCCGGTTCATGCCCACCAGGGTCGCTCCGATGCGGGAATTTCGTACCTATGCACCCAAGTGGATGAATCGGCCAGAGGCGATTGCATCGATTCGCCGATCCCACCCCTTGGGAAGGCCTGCCGGGTGCCGCATCGCGCCGGGCCCCGTTACCTTTCCCGCCCGCGCCGCTGGGGCGCCAGGCAGCCAACTTCGACCGCAGTGCAGGGCCCATCATGAAGGCTTCAGAAGTCCGCAAAGGACACGTACTCATCGTAGCCGGGCAGCCGTGCCGGGTGATGGACTTCCAGCACCGGACCCCCGGGAACCTGCGCGCCTTCGTGCAGATCCGGATGCGCAACCTCATCTCCGGCAACACCTTCGACTCCCGCTACATCGCCACGGAATACGTGGACGAGGCGCGGCTCGACACCAAGGAATACCAGGTGATGTACCGGGACGAGTCGGGGGTGCACGCGCAGGACACTGAGACCTACGACCAGATCTCCATCGACCCGGAGGTCGCGGGCGACGCCGGCGAGTGGCTCCAGTCGGAGATGCAGTTCAAGGCGGAGCTGCTCAACGGCACGGTCGTCGGCATCGAGCTCCCGGCGGCGCTGGAGTGCGTCATCGTGGAGACGACGCCGGTGATGCGCGGCGCCACCAAGACCGCCAGCACCAAGCCCGCCAAGCTCGACAACGGAATCACGATCCAGGTCCCCGAGTTCCTCGAGGAGGGCGTGCGCATCCGCGTGGACCCGCGGACCGGCACCTACCTGGAGCGCGCCAGGTAGCGCGCCCGGGATCCCGGACGAACCGACGGCCCCGTCGCGGTGCGGCGGGGCCGTCGTGAATCCGGCAGTGCCGGCGCGACGTCGGCTCGCGCCGCGGAACCCGTCGCCTCAGCGCGGCCTGCCCACCGGCATGATCCCCAGGGCGCGCTCGCCGGGGCCGAGGACGCGCGCCATCGCGGAGTCGTTGAAGCCGGCCATGAAGGTCGTGCCGAGGCCGAGCGCGGCGGCCTGCAGGTAGACGTTCTGCGCCGCGAAGCCGACCTCCATCGCGCCGAAGCGGTCCGACATCGGTCCCCAGCGCGGAGCGGCGCGGTCGCTGGCCACCGCATAGACGAGCACGACCGGCGCGAGCGCCGCGCCGCCCGCCGGCCGGCCGGGAGGGGCGGTCAGCTCGGCGCGCTTGTCCCCCGCCTGCGCGAGCACGAGGTCGTGGGTCGCCGAGCGGTAGCGGTACACGCCGGGGGCGAGCCCTTCGACGCTCCCCGCGATGAGGTAGATCTCCAGCGGGTACACCGCCCGGGCCGAGGGAGCGGTGCGGTGGCCGTCGGGCCGGTTCTTCCCCTGCGCGGCCCAGAGGAGCTGCGCCGCGTCTGCGAGGGGGAGGGCGTCAGGTTTGAGGTCGCGGACCGAGCGGCGAGCCCAGAGCGCGGCCTCGACGGACATCGCGCCCGCGTGTCGCGCCTCGGGGAGGCGGATCGGCTGGGAGGGTTCCTGGGCGGCGGCGAGCACGGCGAGGGAGAGAAGGGGCGCGGCCGCCAGCGCGGCGCGCAGGAGGGACGGGGACGACGGGTGCCACTTCATCGGGGTTCCTGCCTCTCTTGGCCGCGGCCATTCTGCGCCCTCTGCCGGCTCGTCGCAAGGCCGGCCGCCGAGCGGCTGGAACAGCGGGCCTTCTCCGGCGTATCTTTAGATATACGAATGCTTTGTTCGTCATTCTTGGGAGGGGCGATCCCGTGCTGATCGGTCGCGCCGTGGACATCCCGTCGTCGGAGATCACCTCCGAGCGGCACTACCTCGACCGGCGCGCGTTCATCGCCGCGGCTGGCGTGGCGGCGGCGGGGCTCGCGCTGCCCGGGGCGGCGCGGGCGTTCGTGCCGCGGGCGCGGCGGGTCCAGGGCGACACGCTCACGCCCTACGAGCAGGTGACGACGTACAACAACTACTACGAGTTCGGCACGGGGAAGGACGAGCCCGCGGAGAACGCGCGCGACTTCCGTCCGCGGCCGTGGGCGGTGGAGATCGGCGGCGAGGTGGCCCACCCGGCGCGCTACGACCTCGACGACATCCTCGCGCACGTGACGGTGCAGGAGCGGGTGTACCGCCTGCGGTGCGTGGAGGCGTGGTCGATGGTGATCCCGTGGATGGGCTTCCCCTTGCGGCAGCTCATCGACCGGGTGCAGCCGACGGCGCAGGCGCGATTCGTCGAGTTCACCACCCTCTACGCCCCCGACCGGATGCCGGGAGAGCGCAGCGGCGTGCTCCCGTGGCCGTACGTCGAGGG
>JADGQW010000086.1 GCA_017881505.1 Gemmatimonadales bacterium | reverse complement strand
TGATCTACGCCCTCGACGCGCAGCTCAAGCGCATCGCCGCGAGCGGCGGCATCGAGGCGCGGTGGGCCCGCCACCAGGCGATGCAGCAGCGGGTCGAGCGCTGGGTCAAGGAGAAGGGCGCCGCGATGGGCGGGCTCGACTTCCTCCCGAAGGTGGGCCGCCGCTCGTGGACGGTCTCGTGCCTCAAGCTCCCCGCCGGCGAGCTCACCGGCGGCGCGGTGGCGAAGCGGATGGAGTCGCGCGGCATCACCATCGGCGCCGGCTACAAGGCGCTCAAGGACACGACTTTCCGCATCGGTCACATGGGCGACCACACCGTCGAGGGGCTGGAGAACGTGCTGGCCAACCTCGAGGAGGTGCTGCACCGTGGCTGACCGCATCGTCGTGTCGGACAAGCTGGGCGCGGCGGGCCTCGACATCCTGCGGGGCATCGCGGGCTACGAGGTCGTGGACGTGGCGGGGAAGGGGCCCGAGGCGCTCGATGCCGTCCTCGGCGACGCCGTCGCGCTCGTGGTCCGGAGCGAGACCAAGGTGACGGCGGCGATGATCGGCAAGGCGCCGCGGCTCAAGGTGATCGGCCGCGCGGGGATGGGCGTGGACACCATCGACGTCGAGGAGGCGTCGCGGCGGAAGGTCGCCGTGCTCACGGCCCCCGGCGCCAACTCGAACAGCGTCGCGGAGTTCACCTTCGCGCTCCTCCTCGCCCTCGCACGCAAGGTGGTGGCGTCGGCGGCGTCCGTCGCTGCGGGGAAGTGGGACCGGAAGGCGTTCGAAGGGACGGAGCTCCGCGGCAAGACGCTGGGCCTGATCGGCGTCGGGCGGATCGGCGGCATCG
Organism: Gemmatimonadales bacterium; assembly: GCA_017881505.1. Classification (GTDB taxonomy): domain Bacteria; phylum Gemmatimonadota; class Gemmatimonadetes; order Gemmatimonadales; family JACORV01; genus JADGQW01. Next base: position 10,007 of record JADGQW010000086.1, on the reverse strand, counting down.
TGGGGTCCATCGGCGCCGGCTTCGGGATGACCGTCATCGGCACCGATCCCCGTTGCACGCCGGAGCAGTCCAAGGCGCTCGGCGCGGAGTTGGTGTCCCTCGACGAATTGCTGCGCCGCGCGGATGTCGTGAGTTTGCACGCCAAGCTCACCCCGGAGTCGAAGCACCTCCTCAACGAGCCGCGCCTCCGCGCGATGAAGAAGGGCGTGCTCATCGTGAACACCGCGCGCGGCGCCCTGATCGACGATGCGGCGCTCGTGAGGGCGCTCGTGGACGGGCACGTGGGCGGCGCAGCCCTCGACGTCTACGACCCGGAGCCCCTCCCCGCCGACTCCGTGCTCCGTACCGCGCCCAACGTCGTCCTCACGCCCCACCTCGCCGCCTCGGCGAAGGAGGCGCAGACTCGCGTGGCGCTGGAGATCGGCGAGGCGGTGAAGGCGTTCCTGCTGAAGGGCGATCTGAGCGCCGCGGTGAACCGGAAGGCGCTGGCCTAGAGCCGGGAGCCGCGAGCCGGAGTCGGAAACCGGACGATGACGGGCGGGGGCCGCAGGGTCTCCGCCCGTCGCTGTTGGTGCGCCGCAGGTCATGTACGCCTTTGTGCGCCGCCTTCGCGCGCCGCTATCTTACCCGCCTATGTCCGACGCACACCCCACCGGCTACGACCCCCAGGCGGTCGAGCGGAAGTGGCAGGCGCGATGGGAGGAGCGGGGCACGCACCGCGTGGACCTCGCCGGCGCGCGCCGCCCCTACTTCAACCTGATGATGTTCCCGTACCCCTCGGCCGAAGGGCTGCACGTCGGGAACCTCTACGCCTTCACCGGCGCGGACATCTTCGGGCGCTTCCAGCGGCTCCGGGGGCACGATGTCTTCGAGCCCCTCGGCTTCGACGCCTTCGGGATCCACTCCGAGAACCACGCCCTGAAGGTGGGGCTGCACCCCGCCGAGTTGATCCCGCGCAACATCGCAACCTTCCGCCGCCAGCTCCGGCGCGCCGGGCTGATGGTGGACTGGCGCTACGAGGTGCAGACCACCGACCCCGCGTACTACAAGTGGACGCAGTGGGTCTTCCTGCAGCTCTTCAAGGCGGGCCTCGCCGTCCGGAAGCGCGCCGCCGTGAACTGGTGCCCCGCGTGCAAGACCGTGCTCGCCAACGAGCAGGTCATCAACGGGTTCTGCGAGCGCCATCCCGATACCAAGGTCGAGCAGCGGACCCTGGACCAGTGGTTCTTCACGATCACCAAGTACGCGGCGCCCCTCCTCGACCATCTGGCGCAGCTCGACTGGTCGCACTCGACGCGCACCCTCCAGGCGAACTGGATCGGCCGCTCGGAGGGGGCGGAGCTGGTGTTCGGCACCCCCGGCGGCCAGCGCATCACCGTCTTCACCACGCGCCCCGACACCCTCTTCGGCGCCACGTACGTCGTCCTCGCCCCCGAGCATCCGCTGGTGGACGAGCTCGTCACGGCGGAATGCCGCGCGGACGTGAACGCGTACCGCCGCCGCGCCGCCGCGACGGACCTCGTCACCCGCCGCGTCGGGGAGAAGGAGAAGACGGGCGTCTTCACGGGCGCCTATGCCCGGAACCCCGCCACCGGCGCCTCCATCCCCATCTGGATCGCCGACTACGTGCTGATGGAGTACGGCACCGGCGCGATCATGGCGGTGCCGGGCCACGACGAGCGCGACTTCGACTTCGCGACGAAGTTCCGCCTCCCGATCGTTCGCGTCATCGCGGGGCCGGGACAGGACGCCGCCACGCCCCTCCCGCAGGCCGAGCCCGACGTCCCCGACGGGCGTCTCGTCAACAGCCCCGGCTACGACGGGCGCCCCTGGCTGGAGGCGAAGCGGGCCATCACGCGCTGGCTGGAGGAGAAGGGCCTCGGCAAGGGGGTGGTGAACTACCGGCTGCACGACTGGTGCATCTCGCGCCAGCGCTACTGGGGCCCGCCCATCCCCATTATCCACTGCGACGCGTGCGGCCCGGTGGCCGTGCCCGAGCAGGACCTCCCCGTCGTCCTCCCGAAGCTCGACGACTATCGCCCCGACGACAGCGGCGTCTCCCCCCTCGCGCGAAACGAGGCGTGGTACCGCGTTCCGTGCCCGAAGTGCGGGAAGCCGGCGCGCCGGGAGACCGACGTCTCCGACACCTTCCTCGATTCGGCGTGGTACTTCCTCCGCTATCCCTCGGCGGACCGCGCCGACGTGGCGTTCGATCCGGCGCTGACGGCCAAGTGGCTCCCCGTCACGACCTACATCGGCGGGAACGAGCACGCCGTCCTGCACCTGATGTATGCGCGCTTCATCACGATGGCGCTCAAGGACCTCGGGCTCATCGCCTTCGACGAGCCGTTCCCCCGGTTCCGCGCCCACGGGATGATCGTGAAGGACGGCGCGAAGATGTCGAAGTCGCGCGGCAACGTCGTCGTGCCGGATGCCTACTTCGACCAGTGGGGCGCCGACACCTTCCGGATGTATCTGATGTTCCTCGGCCCGTACCAGGAGGGGGGCGACTTCCGCGACGCCGGGATCGTGGGCATCCGCAGGTTCCTGGACAAGGTGTGGGCCTTGGTCCAGAAGACGGACGCCAAGACGCCAAGGGGCCAGGGAGGGCAGGCCGAGGACGGCGGCGAGTTGCTGCGGCACCTGCACCGCACCATCCAGCGCGTCACGGCGGACACGGAGGCGCTCGCCTACAACACCGCCATCGCGGCGATGATGGAGTACGTGAACGCGCTCCAGAAGGGGGAGCCCTCGCGCGCGCTCCTCGAGCCCCTGACGGTCCTCCTCGCGCCCTACGCGCCGCACTTCGCAGAGGAGTGCTGGGAGCGGCTCGGCCACTCGACCTCGGTGATGGAGGCGGCGTGGCCCGCCTTCGACCCGGCGCTCGCGGTCGTGGAGCAGGTCGAGTTGGTGGTGCAGGTCAACGGGAAGGTGCGGGCGCGGGTCGCGATGCCCCGCGGCACGGCCGAGGCCGACGCCGTGGCCGCGGCACGGGCCGAGCCGGCGGTGGCGAAGTTCACGGAGGGGAAGCCGCCGCGGAAAGTGATCTTCGTGCCCGACCGGCTGGTGAACCTCGTGGTCTGAGCGCGCCGGGCCGCGTCCGGAGCGCCGCCGGGCGCCGGGCCTCGAGGCTCGGCGCCCATTTGCTAATGGACTGTTACGAAATGAGTTACGGCGCTCCAGGCCCGACAGTCCCCATCACTCATCACCCATCACTCCTCACTCATCACTCATGACTCATCACTCATCACCGCGCCCGTGCGCCGTCATCGTCCGGCCGCCTCGCAACCCTTTTCGGGCGCCCCGCATCCAGATATCGTGACCGTCATGGCGGACACGATCCCTCTGGCCGAGGCGCAAAGCCTCGTGGCCCGGGCCCGAGCCGGGGACTTCGGCGCGCTGGAGCACGTGTACCGCGCGTACGAGCGGTCGGTCTACACTCTGGCGCGCCGGCTCACCAAGACGCCGGAGGACGCCGAGGACGTGCTCCAGGAGACGTTCCTGGAGGTGTGCCGCTCGCTGGGGAAGTGGCGCGGCGACGGGAGTCTCTGGGGGTGGATCCGGCAGGTGGCGGCGAGCAAGGCGCTGATGCGCTACCGCCGCGAGAAGCTCCGGGCCACGGAGGTCCTCGCCGACGACGCGGCGGCGGGTTCGACGGTGGACGTGCCCCTCCGCCTCGACCTCGAGGCGGCGCTGGAGCGGTTGCCGGAACGGAGCCGGGCGGTGGTCTGGCTCCACGATGTGGAAGGACTGACGCACGAGGAGATCGCCGAGCTGATGGGGATGACGGCCAGCTTCTCGAAGTCGCAGCTGGCCCGCGCGCACCAGAAGCTGCGTGCGTGGCTCGGAGAGGAAGGAGCGGGACGATGAGCGGTGAACGGCATGCCACGGCGGAGGAGCTCCTCGCCGTGCGGGACGGCGAGGGCAGCGCGTGGGCGAAGGCGCACGCGGCGGGCTGCGCGGAGTGCGGCGGGGAGCTGTACCGGCTGGAGCAGGTGCGCTCGCAGCTCCGGGCGCTCCCGGCCTTCGTGCCGCCGCGCGACCGGTGGGGGGTGGTGGCCGAGCGGGCGCGGCGGGAGCGGCGGCAGCGGCGGCTCTCCGGCGCGGCGGGTCTCGCCGCGGCGGCGGCGCTGGGCGGGCTGCTCCTGGTGGCGGTCCAGGGGACGCGCCCCGACGCCCTCCAGGCGCAGACGACGCTCCGCTCGGCGATGGCGCGCTCGCAGGCGATGGAGCAGGTCCTCCAGGGCGTGGATCCCGACGCCCGCGCCCTCGGGGGCGAGGCGGCGGGAGCGGTGGTGGACCTGCAGCGGCGGCTCGAGACGATCGACGCGCGGCTGGGCGATCCCGCGCAGTGGGGGAACGATCCGGCCAGCCAGGCGCAGCTGTGGAACGAACGGGCGGGTCTCTTGTCGGCGCTCGTGGACGTGCACACGACGCACGTCGCATACGCCGGTCTCTAACGCGAAGGAGCAGTCACGATGCGACGGCAGTCCTTGAAGGCGATGGGCCTCATCCTGACCATGCTGTCCGCGGTGGCCGTCGCCGCGACGGCGCAGGATCGGCCGCCGCGGCCCCCGGAGCCCCGGGAGCGCGAGCGGGCGTTCACCTTCTCGTTCGGTCCGGACAATGCCGGCTACACGGTGGCGCGGCGGGGCCGGCTCGGCATCCTGGTGGACCTCACCCCCGATCCGGCGCGCGATTCGGTGGGCGCGCTCGTGGCGGGCGTGACCCCCGGCGGCCCCGCCGACCGGGCCCAGGTGCATACCGGCGACGTCGTGGTGCGGCTCAACGGCGCGCGGCTCGCGGCCCTCGGCGGCAACGCGGACGAGCCGGACGAGCAGTCCCGGCCCGGGATGCGCCTGATCGAGATCGCGTCGCGCCTCGACCAGGGGGACACGGTGCGCCTCGAGTTGCGGCGTGACAACCGCCCGGTGACGGTGACGTTCCAGGCGGGCGAGTCCGACGCGGACGTGATGGTGCAGCGGCTCCGTGAGGCGATGCCAGGCATGGGCGAGATGATGCCCAAGATCCAGATGACGCCCTTCGAGGGTGGCGGCGAGGGGGCCCGGATCACGGTCCGTGTCGGCGGGCCGCTGGCCGACCTCGAGCTGGTGAAGGTGAACGCCGGACTCGCGGACTACTTCGGCACCTCCGACGGGCTGCTCGTCGTGGACGCGCCGGGCGACTCCTCCCTCAACATCCGGGCGGGGGACGTGATCCTCAGCATCGGCGGACGCCGCCCCACGAGCCCCGCGCACGCGCTGCGGATCCTCGGCACCTACGAGGCCGGGGAGAGCGTGGCGTTCGAGGTGATGCGCCAGAAGCACCGCATCACGGTGAACGGCAGGATGCCGGCGGAGAACCGTCGCTGGCGCACCATGCACAACTCTTTCGAGATGCCGTTCATGCCGTTCATGCCGGCGATGCCGGACATGCCGGAGCACGCCGGTACGGTCCGGATCATGATGGATGAGGAGACCTGAGAGCGAAGGTGAGAGGTAAGAGGTCAGAGGTGAGAGGCAACAGGAGACGGGGGGCGGCGCTGGCGACAGCGGGCCCCCCGTTCCCTTGTCTCGTCTCACCTCTCACCTCTCACCCTCTCACGCCTTTCGTGGTCCCCTATTGACATCCTTCCCCATCTTGCCGCATTTGGAGTGCATACACCCCTCATGTGGAGGCGGCGAATGGATCTGTGGCAGATCGCTCACGTGATCGCGCGGCTGCTCTTCAGCGTGCTCTTCCTGAAGTCGGCGTACGCCCACCTCACGAAGGTCAAGATGATGGGCGGCTACGCGAAGGCGGTCGGCCATGTGCCGGCTCCGGAGCTGGCGACCATCGTGACGGGCTTCATGATGCTGGGAGGGGGACTGAGCATCCTCCTCGGGTACCATCCGCGCATCGGCGCGGGGCTTCTCGTCCTCTTCCTCGTGCCGACGGCGTTCATCATGCACGGCTACTGGAAGATCCAGGACCCGATGCAACGTGCCGGCGACGAGGCCCACTTCTGGAAGGACATCGCTTTGGCGGGCGCCGCCCTCTTCATCCTGGCCGATCCGCGCTGGCCGTGGCCGTGGACACTGGGGTGATCCAGGCATCGTCGCTATAAGGCATTGCGAAACATGTACTTGTAGAAAGGCGCCGGCCATCCGGCGCCTTTCTCGTTATAGGGCATGCTGTTACGTCTTGACATATCGCACGTTATTACGTACGTTATTCCTGACGTTATAGCGTGTCGCGCTTCTCAGGGAGGGCCGTATGGACAAGCATCACGATGACTGGCCGTTCGGCGACATCTTCGGCGCGGGGTTCGGCCCGCGGTTCTGGTCGTTCCATTGGCCGGAGGGAGGCCGGGGACCGCGGCGCCGGCGCCAGCAGGTCTTCGAGTCGGGGGAGGTGAAGTACGTCATCCTCCGCCTCCTGAAGGAGAAGCCGAGCCACGGCTACGAGATCATCAAGGCGCTCGAGGAGCGGATGGGCGGGGGGTACACGCCCTCTCCGGGGACGGTCTACCCGACGCTGCAGCTGCTCGAGGACCAGGGGTACGTGCGGGCGGTGGAGGCGGAGGGGAAGCGGGTCTACCACATCACCCCCGAGGGCGAGGCGTTCCTGGAGCAGCACCGGGACGTCATCGACGAGATCTTCGAGAGGGTGCGGGACACGGTGCGCGGATTCGCCGGCGGGAAGATGGGCGAGGTGAACCAGGCGTTCGCGCGGGTGGCGCGGGCGACCTACAAGCAGGTGTGGCGGATCGGTCCCGATGATCCGTCGCTCGTCCGGGTGGCGGAGGCGCTGCGCAAGGCGGCCGAGGAGATCGAAGGGCTCCGCGAGCGCTCGGCGCCCGCCGGTGAGGCGGGAGCCGCGGCCCGGTAGTCAGTTACCAGACGCCAACACGCCCAGGTACCTGACGCCAAGACGCCAAGGGGAGAAGACCCTGTCCCCTTGGCGTCTGGCTCCTTGGACTCGGCGTCCGGAACCTGTCAACTCCCCTTCCCGGGCGCGTCAGCCGGCGCAGTAGCGCCTTGGCCTGCACGGCACATATTTCCTGCCCATGACACGCACCTCGGTCTCCGCTCCCTACCTCCCGGAGCGGATCGGTCGCCTCTTTGAGATCGCCACGAACCTCTTCTGGAGCTGGGACCGGGATGCCCGGGCCCTGTTCCGCACCCTCGACCGGTCCCTGTGGCACCGCACCCGCCACAACCCGCTGGAGCAGCTGCGGCGGGTGACGCCGGAACGCTTGGCGGACTGCGCGCGGGACCCCCACTTCCTGAAGCTCTACGACGGCGTCACGGCGACGCTCGACCGCAATGCGACGAGCGCGGACACCTGGTACGCCCGTGAGTACGCGGACATTGCCACCCGGCCGGTCGCCTACTTCTGCGCGGAATTCGGACTCCACAATTCGGTGCCGATCTACTCCGGGGGCCTCGGCGTCCTGGCGGGGGACCACTGCAAGGCCGCCTCCGACCTCGGCGTGCCGCTGGTGGGGGTGGGCCTGCTGTACACCAAGGGGTACTTCGACCAGAGGGTGCGCCTCGACGGGTGGCAGGAGGGCAGCGACGAGCCATTCGACCCGCTGACGGCGCCGCTCGAGCAGCTCTACGGGCCGAAGCGGGAGCCGTTCCTGACGGTCGTCCGCACGTCGGGGCGGCCGGTGCACGTGGGGGCGTGGCTGATGCGGGTCGGGCGGGTGCCGATCTACCTCCTCGACACGAACCTCGAGGCGAACCATCCCGAGGATCGCGAGCTGTCGAGCCGCCTCTACGCGGGCGGCCCCGAGCTGCGCCTCCGTCAGGAGTGGGCGCTCGGCGTGTCGGGGGTGCGGGTACTCCGCGCCATGGGGCTCGACCCCGGCGTGTGGCACGCGAACGAGGGGCACGCGGCCTTCATGATGGTGGAGCGGCTGCGCGAGCAGATCACCGCCGGCGCGTCGTTCGAGCAGGCGCTGGCGCAGGTCCGGGCCACCACGGTGTTCACGACGCACACCCCGGTGCCCGCCGGGCACGACATGTTCTCCGAGGACCTGGTGGCCCAGTGCGCCGGTCCCGTGTGGGAAGAGATGGGGATCAGCCGGGAGGCGTTCATGCACCTCGGCTATCACCCGGTCCGGGACCACGGGCAGTTCCACATGGCGGTGCTCTCGATCCGCTGCGCGGCGAAGGTGAACGGCGTGGCGAAGCGGCACGGCGAGGAGTCGCGGCGGCTGTGGCGGGACCTGTGGCCCGACCGGCCGAGCGCGAAGGTCCCGATCGGTTACGTGACGAACGGCGTGCACCAGCCGACGTGGATGTCGCACCGCATCCAGGCGCTCCTCGACATGCACCTGGGCGCCGAGTGGCACTGGCGGATGGACGAGCCGGAGTTCTGGCAGCAGGCCCTCTCCCTCGACGACCAGGTGCTCTGGTACGTCCATACGGAGCTGAAGGCGATCCTCCTGAGCTTCATCCGCGAGCAGGCGCGGCGCCGCTGGGCCGAGGAGTGGAAGGAAGCGGCGCACGTGGTGGGGGCGGGGACGCTGCTCGCTCCGGAGGCGCTGACGATCGGCTTCGCGCGGCGGTTCGCCACCTACAAGCGCGCCTCGCTCCTGTTCCGCGACTTCGAGCGGTTGCGGAAGATCCTCGTGAACCCGTGGCGGCCGGTGCAGATCATCTTCTCGGGGAAGGCGCATCCGGCCGACGATCCCGGGAAGAAAGTGCTGCAGGAGATCTACGAGTTCTCGCGGGATCCGCGGCTCGAGGGCCGGGTCGCGTTCCTCGAGGACTACGACCTCCACCTGGCGCACCGGCTGGTGCAGGGTGTGGACTTGTGGGTCAACCTCCCGCGGCCGCCCCTCGAGGCGTGCGGGACGAGCGGGATGAAGGCGGCGCTGAACCTGGTGCCGCAGCTCAGCACCCTCGACGGATGGTGGCACGAGGGGTACGACGGGCTGAACGGCTGGGCCATCTCGCCGACGGACGAGGAGATGGAGGCCGACGCGGCCGACGCGGCCGATTCGGAGCAGCTGTACCGCCTCCTCGAGGAGGAGATCGTGCCGGCGTACTTCGATCGCGACGCCGACGGAGTGCCGCTGCGCTGGACGCAGAAGATGAAGCATGCCCTGCACGCGGCGGGCGCGCGGTTCACGTCGCGGCGGATGGTGCAGCAGTACGCGCGGCAGTACTACGTCCCGGCGCTGCGCGGCGAGACGTCCGGCGACGACGCGCCGACGGCCTGAGCGGGAGGTTCCCCGGGGGGCCCGGCATGACCACACCCTCGCGATCCCATCGGTGGCGCACCGTCCCGGCGCCGCCCCTCGCCGTCAGCGGCACCGACGGCCCCGCGGAGGTGGTGCACGTCGTCGCCGAATACGCGCCCTTCGCGCGGACCGGCGGCCTGGCGGAGGCCGTGGCGGGACTCGCCAAGTGGCAGGCGAGCGCGGGGGTGCCGGTCGCCGTCATCCTGCCCCTGTACCGCAGCGTCCGCCGCATGGCGCCCGCGCTGATGGCGGTGGGACGGCCGATGACCGTCGAGGTGGGCCCCCGCACCGAGCCGTTCCGCCTGCTCCGGCTCTACTCCCCTCCCGGTACGCCGCGCGTGTACTTCATCGAGCACGACGGCTACTTCGACCGGCCGGGGCTGTACGGCACCGGGGGCGAGGACTTCGGCGACAACGGCTTGCGGACGGCGTTCTTCGCGGCGGCCGCGCTCGCGGCGCTGCCGCGGGTGAGCCGCACGCCGCTGGTCCTGCACGCCCACGACTGGCACGCGGCGCTCGCCCCGGTCTACCTCCGCACGCGGTACGGCGGCGAGCCCTACTACGACCGGGTGCGCAGCGTGCTCTCCGTGCACAACGCGGCGTTCCACGGCCATTTCTCCCCCGAGATCCTCCGCGTGGTCGGCCTGCCGGAGTGGCTCTGGGACTGGCGGTACCTGGAGTGGTACGGCCGCGCCAACTACCTGAAGGGCGGGATGGCGTTCGCCGATCAGGTGGTCACGGTGAGTCCCCACCACGCCGCGGAGCTCCGGAC
>JADGQW010000011.1 GCA_017881505.1 Gemmatimonadales bacterium | reverse complement strand
CGTCGCGGCGCAGATCGACCGCGTCCTCGCCCCGGCGCCGGGGACGGCGGCGGGGGCGCGAGCGGCGAGGGGGAAGTGACGTGAGCGCGCGCGGCGTGCAGTGGGGCGTGGTCGCGGTGGCCGCCGCGCTCGCCGCGGGAGTGCTCGGGGTGCAGCGCTGGCGCGACGGGCGGGGGCTCGAGCGGGCGCGCGCAGCGGTGGCGGTCGAGGCCGCCGATTCCGTGCGCGCCGCGCTGGCGGCCGGCGCCGATCTTCGGGGTCCGCTCGCGCGCTTCGAGCGGCAGCGCGGCTACACCGTCACGGTGCTCGAGCAGCCCGCCCTCCTCGACTCCCTCCGCCTCGACGAGGCGCCGCGCCCCCGGCCCGGCGGCGCGGTGGCGCCCCTCAAGGACGCCGACGACTGGGACGTGGTGGGCATCGTGCTGGTGACGGCGCCGCCCGGGGGAGAGGAGCGCCCACCGCTCCTCCGGCCGGCGAGCGCGGTCCTGCTGGCGCTCCTCGCCCTCCTCGCGGCTTGGCTCTGGCGCTGGGCGGGACGCACGCCGGAGCGGCGCCGCCGCGAGACCCTCACGGCGTGGGGGTTCCTCGGCGTGCCGTTCCTCCACCTCGCCGTCTTCTCCTTCGCGCCCCTCGCGTTCACGGTGTACCTGGCCTTCCACGAGTGGGGCCTCCTCGAGAAGGCGCGTCCCTTCGTCGGCCTCGCGAACTTCCGCGAACTGGCGAAGGACCCCCTCTTCTGGACCACGCTCCGGAACACGGCCCTCTACACCACGTACGTGCCGATCACGATGGCGGCGGCCCTCGGCCTCGCCCTTCTCCTCAACCGGCGGCGGGGCGGGGAACGGCTCCTCCGCACCGTCGTCTTCCTCCCCTTCGTCACCTCGGCGGTGGCCATCGCCATCGTCTGGCAGTGGATGTTCAACCCCGATTTCGGGCTCCTCAACTACCTCATCGGTCTCGTGGGGATTCCCGCCCTCGACTGGCTCGGGAGCCCGCACCTCGCCCTCATCGCCATCATTCTCGTGACGGTGTGGACGCAGGTCGGCTACCAGATGGTGGTCTTCCTCGCGGGGCTGCAGGGGATCCCGCAGTCGTACTACGATGCCGCCCTGGTGGACGGCGCCACCCCGTGGCAGCGCTTCCGCCACGTCACGCTGCCGCTCCTCAAGCCGGTGGTGCTCTTCGTCCTCGTCACGGGGATCATCTCGGGATTCCAGGTCTTCACCCTCGTCTACATGATGACCGAGGGGGGACCCCTCCACAGCACCGACGTGATCGTCTACCGCATCTACCAGACGGCGTGGGAGTTCCTGCGGTTCGGCTCCGCCAGCGCGATGGCGCTCGTCCTCTTCGGCGTCCTCCTCGTCGTCACCGCCGTGCAGTTCCGGCTGCTGGGGAAGCGGATCGACTATGCCTAGGCCGACCCGCCGCGCCGGCCAGGTGCTCTACGGGTCGGGCATCGCCCTCCTCGTCTTCGTGATGGTGCTGCCCTTCCTCTGGATGGTGGCCACCTCGCTGATGGACGAGTTCGCCGTCTTCGCCTATCCGCCGCCCCTGTTCCCGCGGCCCGCGCGCCCCGCCAACTACCTCGACGCCTGGCGCGCCCTGCCGTTCGGCCGCTTCTACCTCAACTCGCTCGTGTTCTCCCTGGCCGTCGTGGTGGGGCAGGTCACCACCAGCGCCCTCGCCGCCTACGCCTTCGCCCGGCTCCGCTTCCCCGGCCGCGACCGCCTCTTCGTCCTCTGCCTCGGCGTCCTGATGGTCCCGGGGATCCTCCTCCTCATCCCGCGCTTCCTCATCATCAACGCCGCCGGCTGGGTGGACACCTACCCGGGCCTCATCTCGACGGAACTTGTGAGCGTCTGGGGGATATTCCTCCTGCGGCAGTTCTTCCTCTCGATCCCCCAGGAGCTGGAGGACGCGGCGCGCTTGGACGGGGCCGGCGACTGGACCATCTTCTGGCGCGTCGTCCTGCCCCTCTCGAAGCCGGCGCTCGCCACCCTCGCCCTCTTCGCCTTCGTGGATGCGTGGAAGAACTTCCAGTGGCCGCTCATCGCCACGCGCTCGATGGAAATGAGGACTGTCGAAGTCGGGATTTCCTCTTTCCATTCCTTCTATTATGCGAACTGGCCGTACCAGATGGCCGCCGCCGTCACGGCGATCGCGCCGATCCTGGGGATCTTCTTCCTCGCGCAGCGGTACTTCGTGCGCGGCATCCAGCTGACGGGGCTCAAATGAGACGCTTCGCCCTCCTCGCGCTCTTCGTCCTCCTCCCGGCCACGTTGATGGCCCAGTACGGGCAGCCGGGCCGCGGCCCGCGCCGCGGCTTCGACGAGGAGAACCAGGACACCACCCCCTCCACCGCGACGCGCGGCTACCAGTTCGGGGTGACGACCTTCGCGGGGGGGACGTGGCAGCCGTCGGGGGTCGAGGCGCAGATGCTCTTCCGGACGCACGGCGTGCCCTTCACCAACGTGGGCATCGGCCTCCGGGTCGGGAGCTTCATCCAGAACCAGGCGGTGCTGATCGGCGGGTCGCAGGGGTTCTTCGCGGCGGCGATGGCGAACGTGCGGATGCCGCTGGTGACGCTGTGGATGGTGGGGTCCGAGCGGAACCCGACCTTCGTGCGGCTCGAGGCGCAGCCGGAGCTGGTCGCTTCCCTCAACGCGAACTCCCCAATGGGGCAGGGCTCGACGGCCCTGATCGGCTCGTTCCTCCTTGGCTTCACCGTCGGCGGCCGAGGGCCGATGGATCAGACCTTCCTCCTCCTCGCCGGCCCGGCGTGGTTCGGGCCCAAGGCCTCCGAGTGGCACGCCCAGGTGAGCATGCGCTTCTCGGCGCCTATCGGCGGCCGGCCTTCGCGAACACCACCTCCCAACTGAGGTCCCGCCCCGCCGGGGCGGGGATGACGAGCCGGACAGAGGGCGGCCCGCTTGCGGTGCGCCGCTGTTCTTGCGCCCGTGCGCCGGTTTCGAGCCGGCACTCGGCATCCGCCGTGCACCGCGTCGCCGTGAATCCCGCCGGCAGGGCGATCGTCAGCGCGTAGGGCCGCTCGTCCAGCTGCGTCGCGTGGCCGCTCAGCACCAGCCCCTTCGCGTCCCACCCTTCGTCGGCGAGGTCCACCCGTCCCTGCACGATGTGGCGCGTCGCGCCGATGACGCACGGCGCGCGGGGCCGGCGGCGGAGGGAGAGCACCGTGGCGCTGTGCGGCGCCACGCGGCCCGCCCACCGCCCGTCCACGTCCGCCACCCGCGCGTCCTGCCACACGTCGTACGCCACGAGGGGCCCGTCCACCCCCTGCGCCGCGAGGTCGAGCTGCATCCGCCGCGGCTCGTCGTCCCAGTTCACGGCGGCGAGCATCCACCAGTCCGCCCGCACCGGGGCGAGCATCCACGCCGGAGGTCGGTCGCGGCGGAGGCTGTACAGCCCGCCGGGGCCGCCGCCGTCGTAGACGCGGATGGCCACGACGTTCTCGTGCCCCCAGCGCACCGCGTCGCGGGGCACCGTGTAGCGGCGGTATCCCTGCCAGTCGCTCGCGTACGCCGGGGGCATCGTCCCCGACGCCCCGATCCGCTGGCCGTTGAGATACGTCTCGTCGGCGTCGTCCACGCGCCCGAGCTCGAGCGCGAGCGGTCCCGCCGGAGGGCGCCGCGGCGCGGTGAAGCGCGCCCGGTACCAGGCGAAGCCGTCGAGGCCCGGGTGCCCCGCGTCCTCCCATGGCGTTCCCGGGGCGACCTGCTCCCAGAGGACGTCGTTGAGCGCCGGATCGCTCCACGCCGCGTCGTCCCCCGGGCGGAACCGCCACGGCGCCGGCAGGTCCGCCACCCGCGATGTGCCGGCCCAGAGCGCGGGCGCCGTCACGCGGTCGGGCGTCGCGAGGTCCACGGCGTGGCCCGACACCGGCGCCACCGGGATCGTCCGCTTCAGCAGCTCCACCCGCTCCGGGCTCAGGCGGTCGAGGCGGTCGGAGGCGAGGGTCATCTGGCCGGAGAGCGCCACGACCGACGCCCAGGCGCGCGCCTCGTCCAGCGTCAGCGGCTCCCGCACCACCAGCGCGTCGGGGTCCGCGAGCCAGGCGCGGCGGTGCAGGTGGGCCCGGCGCAGCGTCGCCGTCGCCGCCGGCTGGATCCCCTCCCACGACGCGTCCACGTCCTCGCCGATCCGCATCCCATCGAACACGCCGACGGCGTGCTGGAGGGGCGCGCCGCAGCCGAGGAGGAAGGCGCGCCCCGCCCCCTCGCGCATCGCCCGGAGCCCCGCGCGATACGCCTCGGCGCCGCTCTGCCACCGTCCCTCGTGCGTCCCCTCCGCGCCGTAATGGAGGAAGTCGAGCTTCAGGTAGTCGTAGCCCCACTCCTCCACGGCGTGCTGCATCAGGTCTCGCAGGTGCTCCTGCACCTCGCGCTGCGCGGCGTCGAGGGCGTAGATGCGCCCCCCCCAGTCCTCGCGCGTGGCGAGGACGAGGGGCGCCCCGGCGTCGTCCTGCAGCAGCCAGTTGGGCCGCGCGATGGGGACGGCGGAGCGGTCCGAGACGGCGAAGGGCGCGAGCCAGAGCCCCGCCTGGAAGCCCGCCGCGTGGATGGCGTTGGTGAGCCAGCGGTGGCCGTGGGGGAACTTCTCGTTCGTGTCCCAGTCGCCGGCGGCGCGCTGGAACCCGTCGTCCACCTGGATGACGCGGAAGCTCTTCGGGTCGAAGTGCGTCTGGGCATAGGCGAGGTTCGCGAGCACGTCGGCCTCGGTGACCGCGCCGTACAGCTCGTACCACGAGCACCACCCCGCCGGCACGGCGGCCGGGAGGGGCGTCTCACGGAAGGTGGCGGCGAGGAGGCCGAGGTCGTCGAGGGGGGTGTCCGAGGGGAGGATCGTCAGCGTGGCGAGGGCGGGGGGATAGGAGGCGCCGAGGAGCCGGCGCCCGAAGGAGGAGTCGGCCTGCACGCCTCCTGCGCCGATGACGAACCGGCCCGCGCCGCCGTCCTCCGTGCCGAAGGCGAGGCCGAGGCCCGCGGGCGCCGCTGGGGTCCCCCGTCTCCCGGTGCGTCGGTGCGTCGACGCGTCGGTGCGCCCTTGGAGCGTCGCCAGCTGCCAGTGCCCCATCACCTGCTCGGCGCCGCCGGCCGAGACGACGCGGCATGCGCTCCACGATTGGTACCCGTTGACGAGGAGCGCCGGCCCCCGGCCGGTTCCACCCGGTGCGTCGGTGCGTCGGTGCGTCCGTGCGCTCGGCAGGCCCAGCGCCGGCACCCGTGCCACGCCGCTGTCGAGGAAGTGGATGGCCGCGAGGGTCGCGTCGTCGCCGAGGCCGCGGACGCTCACCGCCACGAGCGGCCACGCCGTCCCTCCGGCGCCGGGGCGCCCGTCGAGGAACCGTGCCGTGACCTCCAGGCCGCGCGTGGTGCCGACCACCGACCACCCCGCCGGCGCGTCCCCGCCGCCGTAGCGGAAGCGGCGCAGGCCGTCGAGGGCGCGGAGCGGGAGGGGTGGCGCGCCGGCGAGCTCGAGGGCGATCTCCCCGCCGGCGACCACCGCGGCGCCGTGCGCGGAGGAGAGGCTCCAGCGGGCATGCTCGTCGAGGGCGAAGGTCCACGCGTCGCCGGCATCGCGCCGCCGGCGGCGGGGACGGACGGCCACGGGGAGCGCCGCCGCCATCGCCGCCGCCTGGAGCAGATCCCGTCGCCGCATCGCGCCTCGCCCTCCCCGTCCGGCACTGTGCTTGAAGTTGCCCACCGCCCGCCCTACCTTCGCTGCAATATGGCGCAACCCCCGGCCGGCCGCCTCGACGGCGCGGCTTCCGACGCATCGGTCCCCACTCATCCCGGCATCCGTCTCCTCGCGGAACTGACCGGCGTCCTCTCCGGGAGCGTCTTCTCGGAGGAGACCCTCCTGTCGGCCGTCGAGACCCTGCGCCGCGGGCTGCAGGCGCAGCGCTGCCGGCTGTGGGTCCGCGAGCCGGGCAGCGACGCCTTCCGGGCCATCACGGCCGCGGGGGACGAGCCCGCCCCCGGCGACGCGGCGCGCATCGCGGAGACGTTCGACGCGGTGAGCGCGCCCCGCGCCGACTCCTGGGAGGTGATGGAGCTGCGCGTCCCGGTGCTGCACGAGGGGGAGCGGCTCGGCCTCATCGAGGTGCTCGTGACCCGCGAGGGGCGCGAGCGGATGGTCCGGGACGTGCTCGCCGTCGCCGCGAACATCCTCTCCCCGCTCCTCGCGTCGCAGGAGCTCTCCCAGGACCTCGCCGTGGAGGTGGCGCGCCGCGCCCGTGAGATCGACGCGCAGCGCCGGTTCACCGCCAAGGTCATCGACTCCCTCCCGGTCGGCCTCTACGTCATCGACCGCGACTACCGGATCCAGGCTTGGAACCGCAAGCGCGAGACCGGCACCCAGGGCGTGCCCCGCGAGGAGGCGATCGGGCGCGCCATCTTCGAGGTGCTCTCCCGCCAGCCGCGCGACCTGCTGCGGCGGGAGTTCGACGAGGTCCTCCAGTCGGGGCGGATGCAGGTGATCGAGCAGGAGTCGGTCCTCTCGGGCGAGTCGCGCCACTACCGGATCACCAAGATCCCGATGCGCCTCAACGACGACGCCGTGACGCACATCATCACCATCGGCGAGGACATCACCGAGTGGCGGGACGCCCTGCGCCGCATCGCGCAGTCGGAGAAGCTCGCCGCCATCGGCCAGCTGGCGGCGGGGGTGATGCACGAGATCAACAACCCCCTCGCCACCATCGGCGCCTGCGCCGACGCCGTGCGCGGCAAGGCGGAGGACGCGGGCCCCCAGGTCGCGGAGGGGATCGAGGAGTACCTCAAGATCGTGGATACCGAGGTCCAGCGCTGCAAGCACATCGTCGAGGGGCTGCTCGACTACAGCCGCCCCAAGAAGGCGGCGATGGCGACCGTCGTGGTCAACACGGTGGTGGAGGAGACCCTCTTCCTCCTCAAGCACCACGACCGCTTCAAGCGCCTCGAGCTGCGGCGCGAGCTGTCCGACGGCCTCCCCGCGATCGAGGCCAACGCCGAGCAGCTCATCCAGGTCTTCATGGCGCTGATGCTCAACGCCCTCGACGCGATGGAGACGCGCGGCACCCTCACCGTGCGCACCGGCCGGAACCCCGCCCGCGGCGACGAGGTCCTCATCGCCTTCTCCGACACCGGGGCCGGCATCCCCGGCGGGGACATCCAGAAGATCTTCGAGCCCTTCTACACCACCAAGCCGCAGGGGCGCGGCACCGGCCTCGGCCTCTCCATCTGCTACGCCATCGTGGCGGAGCACGGCGGGCGCATCACCGTGGACTCCCAGCTCGGCCACGGCTCCACCTTCACCGTCTTCCTGCCCGTCCGTGCGCATCCTGGTCGTTGAGGACGACCGCACCGTCGGGCAGTACGTCGCCCGCGGGCTCACCGAGCAGCAGTACGCCGTCGAGCTGGTGGGCGACGGGACGGCCGCGCTCGAGGCCGCGGGCTCGGGGCACTTCGACCTCCTGGTGCTGGACCTCCGCCTCCCCGGGATGTCGGGACTCGAGGTCCTGCGCACCCTCCGCGACCGGGGCGTCGGCACCCCCGTCCTCGTCCTCACGGCGCAGGACTCGGTGGAGTTCAAGGTGGACGCCCTGCGGATGGGCGCCGACGACTACGTCACCAAGCCCTTCGCGATGGCCGAGCTCCTCGCCCGCGTGGAGGCGATCGGCCGGCGCCCCAAGGCGCTGACGCCGCCGGTGCTCCAGGTCGCCGACCTGCGCATCGACACGGGGAGCCGCGAGGTGACGCGGGGGGAGGAGGCGATCGAGCTCACCCCCAAGGAGTACGCCGTCCTCGCCTACCTCGCCGGCCACGCCGGCCGCGTGATGAGCCGCACCATCATCACCGAGTACGTCTGGGACTACCACTTCGATCCGGGCACCAACATCGTGGACGTGGTCATCAACCGCCTGCGCAAGAAGATCGACCAGGGCCGGCGGACGAAGCTCATCCACACGGTGCGCGGGGTCGGCTACGTCGTGAAGGCCTGAGGTGCGCACCATCCGCACGCAGCTCACCGTCTGGTACGCGGTGGCGCTGCTCGGCACCGTCCTCGTCTTCGGCGTCACCCTTGCGCTGGTCCAGCGCGGCGCCAACTACCGGGAGCTCGAGCGCCGGCTCACCGCCGAGGCCGACCTGGCGGCGGCGTACATCCAGCAGGCCACGCAGCTGGGCGGGCCCCTCATCGAATACTCGTCCGACCCGGAGCTGGCACTGCTGCGGCTGGAGGTCGCCGACAACCTCGACCGCATCCAGGACTACGTCATCGTCGTGGACTCCGCGGCGCGGGGCCTGTACGGCTCCGCCGAGGTGCGGCGCCTCACCCCGGCGGCCTCCGACCTGCTGCGCCAGCGGGTCTTCGCCATCGCGCAGGAGCACGAGAGCTTCTCGCTGAGCCTCGACCGCGTGGGCCTCCGTTTCGTCGAGCGGCGCATCACCGGCGCGGGACCCGCGATCATCGCGGTCGCGGTGGGCACCCCCACCCGCGAGGTGGACGTCTCGCCGATGCGGCTCGCCACCTCGATGCTGGTCGTGCTCCCCTTCATCCTCCTCGCCGCCCTCGCCATCGGGTGGGTGCTCTCCTCCTGGGCGCTCCGCCCGGTGGGGGACATGATCGACGAGCTGGAGGCGATCACCGACGGCCGCAGCCTGCACCGCCGCCTCCCGGTCCCCTCCGCCGGGCGCCCCGACGAGCTGGGGCGCCTGGCCAACACCCTGAACGCGATGATGGCGCGCCTCGAGGCGTCGTTCGCGTCCTTGCGCCGCTTCATCGCCGACGCCAGCCACGAGCTCAAGACCCCCCTCACCGTGATGCGGGCCGGCGTCGAGCGCGCGCTCACCGACCCCCGCACCGGCCCCGAGGCCCTGGGCCCCCTCGACGAGACCCTCGGCGAGGTGCGGCGGATGACGGAGCTGGTGGACGCCCTTCTCACGCTGGCGCGCGTGGACGAGGGCCGGCTCGAGCTGCACACCGAGCCCGCCGACCTCGTCGCCCTCGTCGCGGAGGTGTGGGAGACGGGGCAGATGCTGGGGGAGGAAGCGGGGCTCACCGTGCTGCTCGAGCAGCCGGACGGGCCCGTCGTGGCCGAGGTGGACGGCGGCCGCATCCGGCAGCTCCTGATGAACCTGGTGAGCAACGCCGTGAAGTACACGCCCGCGGGCGGGACCGTCTGGCTCTCCCTCACCGCCACCCCCGAGACCGCCACCGTCTCCGTCCGGGACACCGGCATCGGCATCGCCCCCGGCGACGTCGGCCGGGTCTTCGACCGGTTCTGGCGCGCCGACTCCGCCCGGTCCCGCACCGGCGAGCGCCCGGGGATCGGCCTCGGCCTCTCCATCGGGAAGTGGATCGCCGAGGCGCACGGCGGCTCCCTGGCCGTGACCAGCCGGCCGGGGCGCGGCAGCACCTTCACGGTCAGCATCCCCCGGGTCCGGGCCCCCCACCCGGCTGTCATCGAATCGTAATCTCCGGCTTATTGAAGGCTCATACGGGGCGTGTAGGTTATCCCTCGGATGCCCGTCCCAGGAGGAGCCGAATGTTCGACAACCTGATCGAGTCCGCGCCGCACAAGAGTTCGGCAGGCAGCTGGAAGACCACCTTCATGTCCGTGCTCCTGCACGCCGGCCTCATCAGCGCCGCGGTGTACGCGACGCTGCAGGCGGGCGAGTCGGTGGAGGAAGTGCGGCAGGTGGACGTGACCCTGCAGGTCCAGCAGCAGAAGAAGGCGGACGAGCAGAAGCAGGAGGCGGCGCCGCCGCCCCCGCAGGTCAAGGGGTTCCAGACCCTGGCCATCCCGACGAACATCCCCGTGAACATCCCGCCGCCGTCCACCCAGGAGTTCAACGCCGCCGACTTCTCGGGCGTCGGCGTCGAGGGCGGCATCGCGCGCGGGCAGACGGAGGAGCGCCAGACGGTCATCCGCCAGGACCAGCCGTACCTTGAGGCGGTCGTGGAGGAGCGGCCGGAGCGCATCAGCTCGCCGCCGGTCCGGTACCCGGACATCCTGCGGCAGGCGGGCATCGAGGGGCGGGTGCTCCTCGAGCTTGTGGTCGACACCGCCGGCCACGCCGAGCGCGGGTCGATCCGCGTGCTGTCGAGCACGCACCAGCTGTTCGAGACTCCGGCGCGCGAGGTCGCGCAGTCGAGCCTCTTCAGCCCCGGCCGCATCCAGGGGCGCGCGGTGCGCGTCCGGGTGCAGCTGCCGATCAACTTCAGCATCGCCCGTGCTGGCGGAACGACTCCCTAACGTGGCGTAGGCGCCGCGCCCAGCCGCGCGGCATGGTTCCGGACCTCGGAGGAATTGTCGCATGAACATGTCGTTGATTGAGCTGTGGGGCCACATGGGCAGCTTCGCCCGTGGCATCGTCTTCATCATGGTCATCATGTCCGTTTGGTCGCTGGCCGTGTCGTTCGGGAAGTGGTGGAAGCTGTTCCGCGCGCAGCGGGAGACCCGGAAGTTCGCGCCGGAGTTCTCGCGCTTCCTGCAGGAAGAGCAGATGGAAGGGGCCATCGCCCTCTCCGCGAAGTACAAGAAGTCGCACGTGGCGCGCATCCTCACCGGCGCCCTCGAGGAGATCCGGCCGCTCCTCACCGACCAGCACATCACCGTGGCCGACATCAACTCGGCCGAGCGGGCGATCGAGCGCCAGATGCTGATCATCGTGTCCGAGCTGAAGCGCGGCCTGGGCATCCTGGCCACCGTCGGCGCCACGGCGCCGTTCGTCGGCCTGCTGGGCACCACGATGGGTATCGTCAACGCGTTCACCGGCATGGCGGCGGGCGGCGGGTCGGGCGGTCTGGCGGCGGTGTCGGCCGGTATCGCCGAGGCCCTGATCACGACGGCCTTCGGCCTGATGACGGCCATCCCGGCGGTGTGGCTGTACAACTACTTCCAGACGAAGATCGACTTCCTCACGGTCGAGATGACGTACACGAGCAAGGAACTCATCGACTATCTCATCAAGGGCGTGGGGCACGAGTTCGGCCGCTCGGCCTTCACGAAGGACTTCCCGGCCAAGGTGACGAGCGGCAGTGGACATATCGACAAGTAGCCAAGGCGCGGTCAACGCCAACATCAACGTCACGCCGATGGCGGACGTGATGCTGGTGCTGCTGATCATCTTCATGATCACCGCCCCGCTCATCGCGGCGGGCTTCCAGGCGCAGATGCCGCAGGGCGTCAACCTGATCAAGTCCGAAGAGCAGAACGACGACGTCGTCCTGGGCATCGACCGCGACGGCCAGTACTACATCAACACCAAGCCGTACGCGAAGGAGCAGGTGGTCACCACCCTGGCCGAGATCTTCGCCGCCCGCACCAAGGACAAGATCCTGTACCTGAAGGCGGACAACCAGCTGCGGATGGAGAAGATCCAGGAAGCCGTGGACATCGCCCGCAAGGCCGGCGTGCGCGTGATGAGCGCCGTGACCGAGCAGCGGCTCGGCACGGAGCCGGGCGTCTCCCAAGAACGCGCGAGGTGACGGCCCCATGTCCATGACCGGTGTCGGCAAGGGGATGAACTCGGACATCAACATCACGCCGTTCATCGACGTGCTGCTGGTGCTCCTCGTCATCTTCATGATCACCCTTCCGATGGCGCGGAAGGTGCTGGACATCCAGGTGCCCGTCGAGAACACGGAGAAGAACCAGAAGCCGACGCCGCAGATCGTGCTCTCGATCCACGCGGACGGCTCGATGGACATCAACACCCAGCCGGTGCTCAAGGCCGAGCTCGCCTCGCGGCTGCTCGGCATCTACAGCGTCCGGCCCGACAAGCTCATCTTCATCAAGGCCGACAACTCCAGGAAGTTCATGGAGGTGATCGAGCTGATCGACGTCGCCCGCGGCGCGGGCGTGAAGGTGTTCGGACTCGCCCCGGCCGACGCCAACGTCGCGACGGGCGGAGGCGTGCAGTAGCGGCACGGCCGCGGAACATCGGCCGCTCGTCGGACGTACGGTAGGCAGGCGATGTCCATCGAGCGCAGGACCGTCAGGCAGGTCCCGCTGGCTACTCCCTTCGGCCGGCAGACCCTCGAACGCGGGAAGCTCCGCGGATTGGGTCTGTCGGCCGTCGTGCATCTCGCCCTCCTCGCCCTCATCCTGTGGGGCCAGCACCGGATGATCGAGGCGGGCCTGATGCCGGGCCTCGGCCCGAACCGGGACCCGGGGGGCGGGGGCGGCGGCGGGGTCGTGGTGCTCTTCGTTCGGCCCCCCGCCGCCGCGGCGCCCCCCGCGGTGGAGTCCCCCCAGCTGCAGGTGGTGACCACCCCGGCGGTCCAGCCTCCCGAAGAGGTGCCCGCCCAGATGAGCGCCGAGGAGATCCGCTCCCTCCTCCAGGCGGCCACGCCGGGGAACGGGACGGGGACGGGGCCCGGCTCGGGCACGGGGACGGGGGGCGGCTCCGGCTCGGGGACCGGCCCCGGCACCGGGGCCGACTCCGGGGGCGGGGGCGGCAACATCTTCCCGCCCACCCCCCAGGGCATCCTCCTCCCGCCCCCCGACCGCCCCGCGTCGGTGCGGGGCTCCACCGTCCGCGTGCGGTTCGAGATCTCCGCCCGCGGCGAGGTGCTCGCCGTCCGCATCCTCGATCCGCCGATCCGCGACCGCCGCTTCCGGGACGAGTTCCTCGACCGGCTCCGGCACTTCACCTTCACCCCCGCTTACACGCGCGACGGCCGGGCCGTCCCGGGAGTCCTCGAAGTCAGCTTCGCGATGTGACTTGGGCGGTTGTCTCCGGACGCCGCCCCTGCTACGTTTCCCGCGCCGTTTGGCGCCACAACCCCTGGACAACCGTTACCGCGGGACCTCATGCTCGCTCTCGTCCTCGTCGTCAGCGTGTTCGCGCTCCTCGTGGCCGTGCTGCTGGCGCGCCACGTCATCGGGATGGACAACGGTACGCCGGAGATGCGCGTCATCTCCGACGCCATCCAGGAGGGCGCGGAAGCCTTCCTGCGGCGGCAGTACCGCACCATCGGCCTCCTCTCCATCGTGGTGGGCGTCGTGATCTTCGCGATCTACGCCTTCCTCCGGGCCCCGAGCCCAAACGATCCGCAGGAGGTCTCCCGCACCTGGCTCGCCCTCTCGACCACCGCGTCGTTCTTCTTCGGCGCGGCGTGCTCGGCGGTGGCCGGCTTCGTGGGGATGTTCGTCTCCATCCGGGCGAACATCCGGGCCGCGAGCGCGGCGCGGACCAGCCTGAACCGGGCCCTCCAGGCGGCGCTGCGCGGCGGGGCCGTCTCGGGGCTGTTCGTGGTGGCGATGAGCCTCCTCGGCGTCGGCGGGCTGTACTTCGTCCTCGCCAACTTCACGGCGATCCCGCCGGTGAAGATCCCGCTCCTCATCGTGGGCTACGGGTTCGGCGCGTCGTTCGTGGCGCTCTTCGCCCAGCTGGGCGGCGGCATCTACACCAAGGCGGCCGACGTGGGCGCCGACCTGGTGGGCAAGGTCGAGGCGGGGATCCCCGAGGACGACCCGCGGAACCCCGCGGTCATCGCGGACCTGGTGGGCGACAACGTCGGCGACTGCGCCGGCCGCGGCGCCGACCTCTTCGAGTCCACGGCGGCCGAGAACATCGGCGCGATGATCCTCGGCTCCACCCTGGCGCTGCGGATCGGGCTGAGCGCGGAGGCCACCGTCGGCGTGATGCTCTTCCCGCTCGTCGTCCGCGCCTTCGGACTCATCGCCTCGATCATCGGCGTCATGGTCGTGAAGGCGCGGGAGGACGAGGACCCGATGCAGGCCCTGAACCGCGGGTACTGGGTGGCGGCGGGCCTGGCGGCGGTGGGCTTCATCGGCGGCACCTACTGGCTCCTCCAGTTCCCGGGGCACCCCGACGCCTGGTGGCACTTCGCGATGGCCGGCGTGATCGGCATCGCGACGTCCATCGCGTTCGTGTACATCACGCAGTACTACACCGAGTACCGCTTCCGCCCGGTGAAGAGCATCGCCGCGGCGTCGGTCACGGGGCCCGCCACCAACATCATCGCGGGCTTCGCCGTCGCGATGGAGTGCGTGGCGCTGCCCACCGTGGCCATCTCCACGGCCATCCTGACCTCGTACTACCTCGGCAAGTCGGCGGTCCCCGGCGGCGGCCTTTTCGGCACCGCGGTGGCCACGATGGGGATGCTCGGCACGGCGGCGTACATCCTCGCGATGGATACCTTCGGCCCCATCACCGACAACGCCGGCGGCATCATCGAGATGTCGAAGCAGCCGGCGGAGATCCGGGTCAAGACCGACCGCCTCGACGCCGTGGGGAACACCACCAAGGCGCTCACCAAGGGGTACGCCATCGGCTCGGCGGCCCTCGCGGCGTTCCTGCTCTTCTCGGCGTTCATGGACGAGGTGGGCTTCTACACCGGCAAGCCGTTCGACACCGTGAACATCGCGAAGCCGGAAATCTTCGTCGGCGGCCTGCTCGGCGCGATGCTGGTCTTCTTGTTCAGCGCCCTCGCCATCAACGCCGTGCAGAAGGCGGCGGTGAGCGTGATCAAGGAGGTCCGGCGGCAGTTCGCGGAGGACCCCGGGATCCTGCAGGGCACCTCGCGCCCCAACTACGCCCGCTGCGTGGACATCGTGACCATCGGCGCGCTCAAGGAGATGGTGGCGCCCGGCCTCCTCGCGGTCGGGATGCCGATCGCCGTCGGCATCGCCTTCCGGTTCCTCGGTGTCGGGGCGGAGGCGGTCGCGGCCTTCCTGATGGTCGGGACCATCACCGGCATCCTCGTCGCCACGATGCTCAACAACGGCGGCGGCGCCTGGGACAACGCCAAGAAGTTCATCGAGACGGGGGAGTACGGCGGCAAGGGCTCGCCGGCGCACAAGGCCGGCGTGGTGGGCGACACGGTGGGCGATCCCTTCAAGGACACCGCCGGCCCGTCGCTCCACGTCCTCATCAAGCTGCTGAGCACGGTGACGCTGGTGCTCGCGCCGTTGTTCATCTAGACGCTTGAACGCGCTCTTCGCGCGCAAGACGGTCGATCAGTGCGTCGCCGACGGGGCGGTCGGCGGCGGGTTGAAGCGTACCCTCGGTCCCGTGGCGCTCACCGCGCTCGGGATCGGGGCCATCATCGGTGCCGGCATCTTCGCCGCCATCGGGACGGCGATCACCGGCGACACCGGCCACGTCGGCGCCGGCTCCGCGATCATCGTCTCGATCCTCCTCGCCGGCGTCACCAGCGCCTTCGCGGCCATCACCTATTCCGAGTTCGCCTCCCTCATCCCCATCTCGGGGAGCGCCTACACCTACGCCTACGCGACGCTCGGTGAGCTGGTGGCGTGGATCATCGGCTGGGACCTGATCCTCGAGTACGCCGTCGGCAACGTCGCCGTTGCTGTGGGCTGGGCCGGCTACTTCGACTCGTTCCTGCGAGGCGTCGGGCTTGAGCTGCCGCGGTGGCTGGTCACCGACACGTGGTCCGCGCTGAGCAACCCGGCGCTTCTTGCATCAGCGCCCCACGTGGGACCAATCCCCATCGTCTTCTGCTTCCCGGCGATGGCCATCGTCGGGTTGATCACGGTGGTGCTCGTCATCGGCGTCCAGGAATCGTCGTGGGTCAACACGCTGATGGTTGGGATCAAGCTAGCGGTCATCCTGTTGTTCCTGGCTGTCGGCTTCACGGCTATCCATCCGCACCAGTGGGTCACGCCGACCTTCGCCCCCAATGGGTTCAAGGGGATCAGCGTCGGCGCCGCCATCATCTTCTTCTCGTACATCGGGTTCGACGCGGTGAGCACTGCCTCGGAGGAGGCGAAGAACCCGCAGCGCGACATCCCCATCGGCATCATCGCGTCCCTCATCATCTGCACCGTCCTGTACATCGGCATCGCGCTCGTCCTCACGGGGATCATCCCCTGGGACAAGCTCAACGTCCCCGATCCCCTCGCGGTGGCGCTGCAGTACATCCACGCCGACTGGGCGGCGGGCATCCTCGCCCTCGGCGCCGTCGCGGCGATGACGTCGGTGCTCCTCGTCTTCCAGCTCGGGCAAGCGCGTATCTTCATGTCCATGGCGCGGGACGGCCTCCTGCCTCCGTGGGCGGCAAAGGTGCATCCGAGGTTCAAGACGCCGCACGTCACCACGATGATCACCGGCGTCGTCGTTGCTCTCGGCGCCTCGTTCGCGCCCATCGGCGTGGTGCTCGAGCTGACGAACATCGGCACCCTCTTCGCCTTCGTGCTCGTGGCGATGGGGATCTGGATCCTGCGCCACACCGATCCCGACCGCCCGCGGCCCTTCCGCACGCCGTGGGTCCCGGTGCTGCCGATCCTCTCCGCGCTCTTCTGCATCTACCTGATGCTGGCCCTGCCGCTGCTCACCTGGATCCGGTTCGGGCTCTGGATGGCGATTGGCCTCGCGCTCTACTTCCTCTACGGTGCCCGGCACAGCAAGCTCCGGGCGAGGCACGCCGGAGGCGCATGATGTCCGCGGCCTGGTCGTTCCTCCGCCGGCGCTCGCTGACGCAGTGGATCCTCCTCGGGATGGTGGCCGGCGGCGTGCTAGGCTGGGCGGCCCCCGACACCGGCGTCGCGCTCCAGCCGGCCTCCACGCTGTTCCTCCGGATGATCAAGTCGATCATCGTGCCGCTCATCTTCTCCACCCTCGTGGGCGGCATCGCCGGCCACGGCGACGACCTCAAGAAGGTGGGTCGCCTCGCCCTGCGGGCCATCATCTACTTCGAGGTCGTCACCACCCTCGCGCTGGTGGTCGGACTCGTCGCGGTGAACCTCGTGCGGCCGGGCGTGGGCGTGTCCCTCGGCACCCCCGCGGACGCCGGCCAGGCCCTCTCGGGTGCTAGGACCACGCTCACCGGCGTCCTGCTCCACATCGTGCCGCAGAGCTTCTTCGAGGCCGCGTCGCAGAACGAGGTGCTCCAGGTCGTCTTCTGGTCCATCCTCTTCGGCCTCGGCCTCACCCAGGTGAAGGGGAAGCCGAAGGAGACCATCCTCGCCTTCTGCGCCGGGGTGGCCGAGGTGATGTTCAAGTTCACGGGGATCGTGATGAAGTACGCGCCGATCGGCGTCGGCGCGGCGATCGCCTTCACGGTGGGGCACGGCGGGGTGAAGGTGCTGGCGAGCCTCGGCGCCCTCATCCTCACGCTGTACGGCGCGCTGGTGGTCTTCGGCCTGGGCGTCCTCCTCCCCGTGATGCTCCTCTTCAAGGTGCCGGTCGGCGCCTTCGTCCGCGCGATCAAGGAACCCGCGCTGATCGCCTTCTCGACCGCCTCTTCGGAGGCGGCGCTCCCCCTCGCGATGGAACGCGTCGAGGCCCTCGGCGTGCCACGCCGCATCGTGGCCTTCGTCATCCCCGTCGGCTACTCGTTCAACCTCGACGGCTCGACCCTCTACCTCGCCGTGGCGTCCCTCTTCGTCGCGCAGGCGGTGGGGATCCACATGAGCCTGTCGCAGCAACTGCTGATGATGCTCACCCTGATGATCACCAGCAAAGGCGTGGCCGGCGTGCCGCGCGCGGCGATCGTCATCCTCGCCGCCACGGTGTCGAGCTTCGGCCTCCCCCTCGAGGCGGTGGCCGTCGTCTTCGGCGTGGACCAGATCATGGACATGGCGCGCACCACCGTGAACCTCATCGGCAACTGCCTGGCGGCGGTGGTGATGGCGCGGTGGGAAGGGGAGTTCACGCCGGCCGTGTCGGCGACGGCGTAGGCTCGGGCGAAGGGGTGCGCGGCGCCGCGTCGCGCGGTGAGCGGTACGCGGTGAGCGGTAAGCGGTTAGCGGCGAGCGGACTGCGCGGGCCCTGCGGGGCCCGTTCGCGTTACAGGGAGCGCGCCAGGTGGATCGCGCCCAGCACCGCGTCCACGGTGGCGGGACGCACCTCGGCGGGGCCCACCTCTGCGAGGATGCGGGCCACCACCCGCTTCCGGTACGCCGCGCTCCGGGCCAGCAGGCCTCCGCCGAGGGCCACGGGCACGGCCGACCCGCGAGGGAACCGCGCCGCGACACCAGCCACGTGGCGCGCCAGTGCATCGGCACCGGCGTCGGCGAGCGCCACCGCGATGGGATCCTCTTCCTCCGCCAGGGCGAGCACGTCGGGCGCCAAGGCCGCGACCGTCGCCACGGACGCCGAGCCGGTCCACGCCACCAGATCGTCCAGTCCGGCGAGGTGCAACCGCCGCAGCAGCCGCTCCGCGAGGGCCGTGGGCGGCCCGAGGCCGTCGAGGGCGAGCCCCGCCGCGCGCAGGGCGCCGCGCCCCAGGTCGTGGCCGGACCCGTGATCCCCCAGCGCGGGGCCGAGGCCGCCGGAGCGCACCGTCTCCCCTCCCGGGAGCCTCCCCCACGCGATCGAGCCGGTGCCGGCGATGAGCACGATCCCCGCGCCGTCGCCGAAGGCCGACTGCAGCGCGATCGCGCCGTCGTGCGTGACGTGCACGCGCGCGAAGAGGCGCGTCCCCTCGAGCGCGGCCTCGAGGGCGAGGCGCTCCGCCTCGCGGCCCGTCCCCGCGGCGCCCACCACCAGCACGTCCCCCCGCAGCGGCCGCTCCGCCTTCGTCAGCGCCTCGCGGCAGGTGTCCACGATGCGCGCCGCCGCGCCGTCGGCGTCGCCGGGGCGCACCGCCCCCGGGGCGCCCTCCGCGCGCACCAGCACCGTGCCGTTCCCGTCGGCCACGGCGGCGGTCGTCTGCGACCCGCCGGCGTCCACGCCGATGAGGATGCGCGCGGGGTCACTCATGAGAGAGAGCGCACGAAAGACGGCGCACGAGAGGCGGCGCACCAAGAGCGGCGCACGGCGCGCCGTGTCACCCGTCTCGTCTCACTTCTCACGTCTCACTCCCTCACGCCTTTCCGCTCCGAACGCGCTCGCCGACAGGCCTATTCCGACCGTGAGCGTCATGCCGAGTGGGACGTACCACGGCCACGCCAGCTGCGCCAGCGCCTCGAGCCACGCCGGATGGCCGAGCGGCACCGCCAGCGGCCCCGCGAACACCACCACCGCCATCAGCGCCGAGCCGGCGACGAGGGCGAGGATCGCGTCCCCCTGCCGCACCCGCGCGAATCGCGCGAGGGCGAAGGTGCCCAGGAGCGCGCCGTAGGTGAGGGAGGCGATGGAGAGAGCGACGACCACCACGGGAGTGTCGCGGCTCCGGAAGAGCAGGGCGGCCGCGACGAGCACCGCCGCCCAGAGCAGGGTGAAGAGCCGGCCCGCGCGCAGGAGCCGCCCCTCGTCCGTCACCCGCGAGAGCGGGGCGTAGTAGTCGAGCGTGGTCGCGGAGGCGAGGGAGTTGAGCGCCGACGCCGTCGAACCCATCGCGGCCGCGAGGATCCCGGCGAGGACGAGGCCGCGGAGCAGGGGCGGCAGGTGGTGCGCGACGAACGACGGGAAGACCTCGTCCCCCGCCGCCGTGCGCAGCTCCGGCACCGCCGCCCACACCGCGACGCCCACCAGGAGGAAGAGCGTGAACTCGCAGGCGACCACCAGGCCGCTCCCGATGAGCGCCAGCCGCGCCGCCCCGATCGAGCGGGTGGCGAGGAGCCGCTGCACGATCAGGTGGTCGGTGCCGTGCGAGGCCGCCGAGAGGAACGCCCCGCCCACCACCGCGGTGCCGAAGGCGTAGGGCGCGGTGAGGGAAAGGCGCCAGTCGAACACCCGCAGCTTCCCCGCCGCCGCGGCGAGGGCGAGCCCGCCGGGGGCGAGGTGGATCGCCACCGCGAGCGCGACCATCCCGGCCACCATGTAGATGGACCATTGCAGCACGTCCACCCACACCACCGCACGCAGGCCGCCGACGTAGGTGTACGCCACCGTCGCCGCGCCGACCGCGAGGATCGCCGAGGGGTACGACCATCCGGTGATCACGGCCAGGGGGATGGCGCCCGCGAAGAGGCGCACCGCCGTGGCCAGCGCGCGCGTGAGGAGGAAGACCGCCGACGCCGCCCGCCGCGCCGGCGCCCCCCAGCGCTGCCCCAGCACCTCGTATGCCGTCGTGATCTCGCCGCGGAAGTAGCCGGGGAGGAGGAGCCACGCCACGCCCACGCGGCCGATCGTGTAGCCGATGGGGAGCTGGAGGAAGGTGAGGTCGCCCCGGAACGCGATCCCCGGCACCGAGATGACCGTGAGCGCCGACGTCTCCGTCGCGACCACCGACACGAGCACCGCCCACCACGGCAGGTCGCGCTTCCCGAGGAAGTAGTCGGACGCCCCCTGCTGCCGGCGGCCCAGCCACGTCCCGAAGGCCACGACGCCGGCAAGGTAGGCCGCCGCGACTGCCCAATCCACCGAGACCATAGGCCGCGTAAGCTACGTGGAGGCCGCAGAAGGGCCAGAGGCCTGCGGCGGTGATGAGTGATGAGAGATGAGTGATGAGAGACTGGCAGGATCCGACCGCTGTGGCGGGGAAGAGAGAAGGGCGCCCCGCTGTCGGCGGTGCGCCCCTCATCCCTCAGGACTCATCACTCCTCACTCCCAACTCATCACTCATGACTCACGACTCATCACGCGGTGAAGCTCGTCCCGCATCCGCACCCGCCCGTGGCGTTCGGATTCTTGAACGCGAAGCCGCTCGACTGCATCGTCGTGACGAAATCCACTTCGACGCCGTTCAGATACTGCGCGCTGAAGGGATCCACGAACACCCGGACGCCCGACGCATCCACGATCAGGTCGTCCTCCAGCGGCTCGTCCTCGATGCTGAGCCCGTACTTGAACCCCGAGCATCCCCCCGGCAGGACGCTCATCCGCAGGCCCCCCGTCTCCAGGGTGAGTTCCTCGGCTGCGATGAACTCCTTCACCTTCGCCGCCGCGGGCGGCGTCAGGGTCAGGGCGATCGGCTGTGTGGTGGCGCTCATCGTCCCCTCGTTTGAAAGGCGACTACTTCACTCAAGTATAGAAGGGCCGGTGGGGGAGGTCAACGAGGGGAGCCGGCCGCCGCCTCCACCGCCAGATCCGCAACCTGCCTCCGTACCTCGCGGATGAGGTCGTTGTTGCGCGTGGGGTAGACCCGGTTGGTGAGGAGGATGACGAAGAGGTCCTGCCCGGGATCCACCCAGATGCTCGTCCCGGTGAACCCGGTGTGGCCGAAGGCGCCGGGGGAGAGGCGCGAGCCCGCGCTCGAGTTCTCGCTCGGCGTGTCCCAGCCGAGGGCGCGGCTCGAGAAGCCGGGCCGGTCCACGCGGGTGAACAGCGCGATGGTCTCGGGCCGGATGAGCCTTGCCCCCGCTCCGGATGCGTCGGTGCGTCGGCGCGCCGTCGTTCGTGCGCCGGTGCGCCCTTGCGCCGTGCCCCCCCGCATCAACATCTGCACGAACCTCACCAGGTCAGGCGCGGTCGAGAACAGCCCCGCGTGTCCCGACACCCCGCCCATCGACGCGGAGTTCTCGTCGTGGACCTCGCCGCGCACGAGCCGGTGGCGCCAGGTGGAGTCGAACTCGGTGGGCGCGATGCGTGCGAGCCAGCTCCGCGGCGGCAGGTAGCGCGTGTCCTTCATCCCGAGGGGCCCGAAGAGCCGGGAGGCGAGGAAGGCGTCGAGCCGCTTTCCCGCGAGGTGCTCGACCGCCTCCGTGAGGAGCATCGCGCCGAGGTCGGAGTACGCCATCCGCGCGCCCGGGGCCGCCTCCAGCGGCTCCGCGTTCACCAGGGCGAACATCTCGTCTCGCGACTGCACCCGCTGGAAGAAGGGCCGCCACGCGGGGAGTCCCGACGAGTGCGTCAGCAGGTGGCGTACGGTGACCGAGTCGCCCCCGGCGGCGAACGCCGGCACGTAGCGGGTGACCGGCGCGGCGAGGTCGAGCTTCCCCTCGTCCACGAGCATCATCGCGGCCGTCGTGAGCCCCACCACCTTGGTGAGGGAGGCGAGGTCGTACGCGGTCCGCGTGGTGACCGCGGCGCCCTGCTCGTAGTCGAGCCGGCCCACGGCGTGGAGGAAGAGGATGCCTTCCCGCCGGCCGACGGCCACGACGGCGCCGGGGAAGGCGTGGCGCTGCACGGCCGCCTCGAGGTAGGCGGCGAGGGGCGCCCAACGCGCGGGGACGGAGTCGGGAGCGGGAGTGGTCATGAGCGCGGCGACGAGAAGAAGGTAGTTCACGGCCTGGGATCCTGGGGCGCGCCGCGCTCCAGGCCGGCGCCCAGCGGATAGAGGGGAGGCAGGGAGACGGGGAGATGACCGGAGATCGGCGCCAGGCCGAGGAGCGCCTGGGCTGCGGCGCGTTCCGTCGGGTCCGTGCTGTTCCACGCCACCAGGAAGGCGGGCACCCGCGGCAGCTGCGCGAGGACGTACGGGCTCCCGAGCGAGACGAACACGACCGGCTGGCCGGCGCGCGCCATCTCCTCGACGAGCGCCGCGAGCGCGGGGGGCACGCTCACCGCGTCGGGCCGCCACGCCGCCGGTCGCGGCGAGGCGACGACGATCACCGCGCCCGCGCCCGCCGCCGCCGCCCGCACCGAGTCGTACGACGCGGGCCCCGACGCCGGATAGAGCCGGAAGGCGTGCACCGTGTCCGCGCCGGAACGCAGCGTCTGGATGAAGGTGGCGCCGATGCCCGACGCGCCGTCGTCGCCGAACGCCGCCACGACGATGCGGTGCCTCCGCTCCGGGCCGAGGGGCACCATGCGGAGACTGTCGCGCACCAGCACCACGCTCCGCCGCGCGATGTCCTGAGCGAGAGTCCAGTCGGCGGTGGTGCCGACGATGCCGGCGATGGCGCGCAGGTCCACCCCGCGGCGGTCCCACAGGCCGGCCCGCGTCTTCGCGGCGAAGAGGCGCGCCACCGACGCGTCGAGCCGGGACTCCGGGATCGCGCCGCTCTCGACCGCGGCGGCGACGGCGTCGATGGCGGTCGGCGCGTCGGCCGGCATCAGGAGGACGTCGGCCCCCGCCTCGAAGGCGAGCACCGCCGCCTGCGCGGCGCCGTAGCGTGAGACGATCGCGCCCATGCTGAGCGCGTCGGTGACCACCAGGCCGCGGAACCCCAGCGCGCCGCGGAGCAGCGTGTCCATCACGGCCGCGGAGAGGGTGGCGGGGGGTCCGTCGGCCCCGGTGATCGCCGGCACCGCGAGGTGCCCGCTCATCACCGCGTCCACCCCCGCCCGCACCGCCGCGCGGAAGGGCACCAGCTCCACCGTGTCGAGGCGCGCGCGGTCGCCGCTGATGAGCGGGAGCGAGAGGTGCGAGTCCACCCCCGTGTCGCCGTGGCCGGGGAAGTGCTTCGCCGTCGCCATCAGCCCGTGCTCCTCGACGCCGCGGAGGAACGCCGCGCCCAGCACGGCCACGCGCCGCGGGTCCTCGCCGAAGGAGCGGGTGTTGATGATCGGGTTCGCGGGATCGTTGTTCACGTCCACCACCGGCGCGAACACCCAGTGGATGCCGACCGCTTGCGCTTCGACCGCCGTCACGCGTCCCACCTGGTACGCGTCGAGTTCGCGCCCCGTCGCGCCCAGCGCCATATTGCCCGGGAACGCGGTGCCGCCGCGGATCCGCATCGCGGGCCCCGACTCGAGGTCGGCGGCGATGAGGAGCGGGAGGGGCGCCGCGCGCTGCAGGGCGTTGAGCTTCGCCGCGAGGTCGTACGGCGACGCCCCCACGCCGACCACGAACCCGCCGACCCCCTGGTCGTGCGCGAGCTGGAGCGCCGCCTGCATCGCCGCGTTGTCGCTCGCCCAGTACTCGCCGCCGATCCACGGCATGACCAGCTGGGCGGCCTTCTCGCGGATCGAGAGCGTGGAGAGGGGCGGGGCGCCGCGGCCGGCGGCATCCGGGAGCGGCGGCGCCTCCGGGGTGGCCACCTCGGGGGTGGGCATGTCGAGGGGGCCGACGGAGGGTGCAGGCGGCACGTGCGCGCACGCGGCGAGCGCGATCGTCAGCGACAGAAGCGGGAGTGGGCGATGAGAGCGATGCATCGGGGCCTTGGGTTCGTCGGTGTGGCCGTGGTCGCCGCGTCGGTCGTGGGTCCCGGCCGGGCCGAGGCGCAGCGCCGCGCCGTCCTGCCCGGCATCGACGTCCTGTTCGCCGATTCGGCGCGGCTCGTCGCCGGGCGGCGGGTCGGCCTCATCACGAACGCGGGCGCGGTGGACCACGCGGGTGTCCTCACCATAGACCGCCTCGCGCACGC
The DNA here is from genome assembly GCA_017881505.1 of Gemmatimonadales bacterium. GTDB lineage: Bacteria > Gemmatimonadota > Gemmatimonadetes > Gemmatimonadales > JACORV01 > JADGQW01. The sequence continues at coordinate 6,168 of JADGQW010000011.1, read as the reverse complement.
GCCGGGGGTGCGCCTCGTCGCCCTGTTCGGCGCCGAGCACGGCATCCGCGGGACGGCGGCGCCGGGCGCCCCGGTGAGCGACACGGTGGACGCCGCGACCGGCATCCCAATCTACAGCCTCTATGGCGCCCTGCGAGGCGCGCCCTCCCCCGAGCAGCTGCGGGATCTCGACGTCCTCGTCATCGACCTCCCCGACGCCGGCACGCGCACCTGGACCTTCGTCACCACCATGGTCCGCTCGCTGCGCGCGGCGTGGAAGGCGGGGAAGCCCGTCGTCGTCCTCGACCGCCCCGACCCCATCGGCTGCACGGTGCAGGGTCCGGTGCTCGACACCGTCTTCGCGTCCGCCATCGGCCCCCTCCCGGTGCCCCTCCGCCACGGGATGACCCTCGGCGAGCTCGCGCGCTTCGCCAACGGACGCCTTGGCATCGGCGCCGACCTGCACGTCGTCCCCGTGAAGGGATGGCGGCGCTGCGACTGGTTCGACGTCACGGGGCTCCCCTTCGTGCGCCCGTCCCCCAACCTCCCCGACCTCGAGGCCCTCGCCTGGTACTCGGGGACGGTGCTCTTCGAGGCGACGAACCTCTCGAGCGGTCGCGGCACCGATGCCCCCTTCCGCCAGGTGGGGGCGCCCTGGCTCGACGCCCCGCGGGTGGCGCGGCTGATGCGGGAGCGCTACCGCGTGGCGATGGAAGCGGTGGTCTTCACCCCGCGCGAGCCGGGCGACGGGAAGTACGCCGACACCGCGCTCGCCGGCGTCCGCTTCCCTCCGTTCAACCGCGCCCGCGGCGACGCGATCCGTGACGCCCTTCGCCTCCTCGGCGTCATCGGCGAGGTCCACCCCGCGGAGCTGCGCGTGGACAGCGTCGGCGTCGCCCGCCGCCTCGGCGTCCGGGCGCGGGCGGGGAAGGACACGTGGCCCGAGGATGTCGCGGAGTTCCGGGCGCTGCGGCGGCCGTACTTGCTGTACCGGTAGGGGGGAAGTTGCTCACGGGTCTTCGTTTGCTTCCCCTTGCCACGCCCGCTTATCTTCCAAGTCTGTTAAGCTATGGACCGAAACCGCGTTACGCTCATCCCCGGGCCGGTACGATCGGCTTTCCTCAACCTGGTGGACCCGGTTGCGGATTGGCTGGTCCGCTGGCGCGTCCAGCCGAATACGATCACGGTCGCGAGCGTCGTGGTCCTCTTCGGAGCGGGGATCGCGTTCGGGCTCGAGTTTCCGCGGATGGGCGCCTTCTGGCTCCTCATCTCCGGCATCCTCGACATCCTCGACGGCAAGGTGGCGCGCCGCGGCGGGACCTCCTCGGCGTTCGGCGCGTTCTTCGATTCCACCCTCGACCGCCTGGGCGAGGCGGCCCTCTTCGGCGGCATCGCGGTCTACTTCGTCATCAACTCCGGCCAGCGCTGGCCCATCGTGGGCCTCGGCGTGTCCCTCCTCACCATCGCCGGATCGTTCCTCGTCTCGTACACCCGCGCGCGGGCCGAGGGCCTCGGGCTCGAGTGCAAGGTGGGCATCGCGCAGCGGCCCGAGCGCATCGTCGGGCTCGGCGTGCCGACGCTCTTCTTCGGCGCCGGTCCCCACGGGTGGCTGCTCCTCGCGCTGATGGCCGCGTTGGCGGTCGTCAACGCCATCACCGTGATCCAGCGGGTCGCGCACGTCTACCGGCTCACCGTCGCCCCCTCGGCCGCGCGCCGGGAGCGGGACGCCGCGCCGGTCCTCGCCGATCCCGTCCCGAAAGGAAAGTGACCGCGTGACGGCTCCAACCCCCCGCGCCATCCGGCCGGCCCAGGGGCGCCTCGGCGTCCTCCTGCCCGGCATGGGCGCCGTCGCGACCACGTTCATGGCGGGCGTCGAAAGCGTGCGGCGCGGCCTGGCCCTCCCCATCGGGTCCGTCACGCAGATGGGCACCATCCGGCTCGGGAAGCGGACCGACAACCGCTCGCCGAAGATCAAGGACTTCGTCCCGCTGGCGAAGCTCGACGACATCGTGTTCGGCGGGTGGGACCCGATCCCCGACGACGCCTTCACGGCGGCCACCAAGGCGGGGGTGCTGGAGGAGAAGCACATCGCGCGCATCGCGGACTTCCTCAAGGCGCTCAAGCCGATGCCCGCGGTCTTCGACCAGTACTACGTCAAGAAGCTGCACGGCACGAACGTCAAGACGGGGAAGACGAAGCGCGACCTCGCCGAGCAGCTCCGCGCGGACATCCGGGCGTTCAAGGCGGCCAACAAGCTCGACCGGCTCGTGATGGTGTGGTGCGCCTCGACGGAGATCTTCATCCAGCATTCGGAGGTGCACGCCTCCCTCGCGGCGTTCGAGAAGGCGATGGAGGCGAACCACCCCGACATCGCCCCGTCCATGCTCTACGCCTGGGCGGCGCTGATGGAGGGGGTGCCCTTCAACAACGGCGCGCCGAACCTCACGGTGGATTTCCCGGCGATGCAGGAGCTGGCCCGCCAGAAGGGCCTGCCGATCGCGGGGAAGGACTTCAAGACGGGCCAGACGCTGATGAAGACCGTGCTCGCGCCGATGCTGAAGGCGCGGATGCTCGGCCTCTCGGGCTGGTACTCGACGAACATCCTGGGGAACCGGGACGGCGAGGTCCTCGACGATCCCGAGTCGTTCAAGACGAAGGAGGAATCGAAGCTCGGCGTCCTCGAGCACATCCTCCAGCCGTCGCTCTATCCCGACCTGTACGGCAAGGTCTACCACAAGGTGCGGATCAACTACTACCCGCCGCGTGGGGACAACAAGGAGGGGTGGGACAACATCGACATCTTCGGGTGGCTCGGCTATCCGATGCAGATCAAGGTGGACTTCCTCTGCCGCGACTCGATCCTCGCCGCGCCGATCGTGCTGGACCTGGCGCTGCTGAGCGACCTCGCGCACCGCGCGGGGATGTCGGGCATCCAGGAGTGGCTGTCGTTCTACTTCAAGAGTCCGATGGCCGCGCCGGGGCTCACCCCCGAGCACGACCTGTTCATCCAGCAGACGAAGTTCAAGAACACGTTGCGGTACCTGATGGGCGAGGACCAGATCACCCATCTCGGCCTGGAGTACTACCAGTCGGCCTAGGGGTGCTCGCGGGTGTGGCGGCGGACGGCTCCCCCCGCCCGGGGAGCCGTTTCGTCGTCCGGCCGCGAACGTCCGCGGGGGCCTGAGGAGAAGGATGCACGTGGCGCAGTTCGTGGTGACCGTCGCGGGGTTCGCCGCCATCGGCTGGGTGCTCTGGTACTTCCTGGTGCCCGCCGGCCGGGGCGCGCCGCGCCCGCCCGAGGACGGGGCGTGAGCGCCGTCGAGCCGCGGCTCGTGGACGGCGCCCCCGATGCGGACGCCGGGCCGGATGCCGTGCCGGCGGGGCCGCGGGGCTCGGCCGTCGTGAAGGTCGCCTTCCCGGTGGCGGGAATGACGTGCGCGGCGTGCGTGAGCCGCGTGCAGCGCTCCCTCAGCGACCTCCCCGGCGTCCTCGACGCGAGCGTGAACCTGGCCACCAACCGCGCGACGGTGGAGCTGGCGCGCGGCGTGGTGGGCCCCGGCGACCTCGTCGCGGCGATCCGCGACGCGGGGTACGACGTCGGGTCCGAGAGCGCGCAGGTGGCGGTCGAGGGCCTGCGGTTCGCGGGCGACGTGGCGCCCCTCGAGGCGGCCGTCGCGGCGGTCCCCGGCGTGCTCGCCGCCTCCGCCAATCGCGCCACCGACACCCTCCGGATCACCTACGTCCCGGGCCTCGTGACGATGCCGCGGCTCGAGCGCGCGGTGACGGAGGCCGGATTCGCGGTCGCCGCCCCCATCGCCGAGGCGGATCCCGTCGAGCGGGAGCGGCTCGCCCGCTCGCGCGAAGTGCGCCGGCTCGCCGCCCGCGGCGCGGTCGCCGCCTTCGCGGCCGTCCTCTCGATGGTGGCCTCCATGCCGCTGATGGGCGTCGGCGGCACCGGGACCGCCGACCTCCTCGTGCGCCTCGTGATGCCGCTCCACCACGCCCTTGCCCGTGCCCTGCCGTGGCTCTACGCGGTCCCGCCCCAGCAGCTGAAGTTCGCGCTCTTCGTGCTCACCCTCCCCGTGGTGTTCTGGGCGGGGGCGCCCTTCTACGTGGCCGCGTGGCGCGGCTTCCGCCACCGCAGCGCCGACATGAACACGCTGATCGGGGTGGGCACCGGCGCCGCGATGCTCTACTCCACCGCCGCGACCTTCGCACCGGGCGTGTTCGAAGCGGCGGGGCTCCCCGCCGACGTGTACTACGAGGCCGTCTCCACGATCGTGGCGCTGATCCTCGTGGGCCGGCTCCTCGAGGCTCGCGCCAAGGGGCGCACGTCGTCCGCCATCGGTCGGCTCCTCGGCCTCCGCGCCCGCACGGCCCGCGTCTACCGCGACGGCATCGAGGTGGAGATCCCCGCCGCGGAGGTCCAGGTCGGCGACTTCATCAGCGTGCGCCCCGGCGAGAAGGTCCCCGTGGACGGCGTGGTGCGCAGCGGGAAGTCGGCGGTGGACGAGTCCATGCTCACGGGGGAGCCCACCCCCGTGGCGAAGAAGGAGGGGGACGAGGTCACGGGAGCGACGCTCAACACCACGGGGGCGTTCGTCCTCGAGGCGACGCGCATCGGGCGCGACACCGTCCTCGCCCAGATCGTGCGCCTGGTGGAGGACGCGCAGGGGAGCCGCGCGCCGGTGCAGCGCCTCGCCGACCGCATCGCCGGCGTCTTCGTGCCGGTCGTGATCTCCGTGGCGATCCTCGCGTTCATCATCTGGTTCGACTTCGGCCCGCAGCCCGCCGCCGTCTGGGCGACGGTGAGCTTCGTGACGGTGCTCATCATCGCGTGCCCCTGCGCCCTCGGCCTCGCCACCCCCACCGCCATCATGGTGGGCACCGGCCGCGGCGCCGAGCGCGGGGTGCTCATCAAGGGGGGCGAGGCCCTCGAGGCCGCCTCCCGCCTCGACGTGATCCTCCTCGACAAGACCGGCACGGTGACCGAAGGGAAGCCGCGCGTCACCGATCTCCTCGCGCCGCACGGGCCGAGCGCCTCGCTCCCCGCGACCCCCGAGGAGCGCGCCGAGATCCTCTCCGTCGCCGCCGCGGTGGAGCGGCTGTCGGAGCACCCCCTCGCCGCGGCCATCGTGCGTGAGGCCACGGAACTCGGCCTCGAGCTCCCCGCCGCCGCCGACTTCGAGGCGCACGAGGGGCGGGGCGCCACGGCCCTCCTCGGCGCGCATCGCGTGGCCGTCGGGAGCGCCGCCTTCCTCATCCAGCTCGGCGTGGACATCGGGCCCTTCACCGACGCCGTGGACACCCTCGCCGCGCGCGAGCGGACCCCCGTCCTCGTCGCCGTGGACGGACTGCCCCTCGGTCTCCTCGGCCTGGCGGACCCGATCAAGCCCAGCTCCGTCGGCGCCATCCGGACGCTGCGCCGCATGGGGCTCGAGGTCATCCTCGTCACCGGCGACGTCCGCAAGGTGGCCATCGCCGTGGCCGGCGAGACGGGCATCGACCAGGTCGAGTCGGGGATGCTTCCCGCCGGCAAGGTCCAGGTGATCAAGCGGCTGCAGGCGGCGGGCAAGCGCGTCGCGATGGTCGGCGATGGCATCAACGACGCCCCCGCGCTCGCTGCCGCCGACGTCGGCATCGCCATCGGCACCGGCACCGACGTCGCGGTCGAGGCCGCCGACATCACGCTCCTCGCGGGGGACCTCCGCGCCGCCGTCACCGCCGTCGAGCTCGCGCGGGCCACGATGCGGACCATCCGGCAGAACCTCTTCTGGGCGCTGGCCTACAACGTCGTCGGCATCCCGATCGCCGCCGGACTCCTGTATCCGTTCGCGGGCGTGCTCCTCTCCCCCGTGTTCGCCAGCGCCGCCATGGCGTTCTCCTCCGTCGCCGTCGTCACCAACAGCTTGCGGCTCCGCCGCTTCGCGCCGACCTTTGCGACCTGACATCGTTCCGGGAGCCCGCTCGATGCGCCGCTTCGCCTTCGCCGCCGCCCTCACGCTTCTTGCCGCCACTCCCCTCGCCGCGCAGAATGGGCCCGAGAGCGCGGCCTTCCTGGGCCGGCTCGGCAACGACACCATCTCGGCGGAGCGCTTCACCCGCTCGGCCACGCACCTGGAGGGCGAGCTGGTCACGCGCAGCCCGCGGACCACGTACCGCCGCTACGTCGCCGACTTCGGCCTCAAC
>JADGQW010000249.1 GCA_017881505.1 Gemmatimonadales bacterium | reverse complement strand
TGTTGCGCCGCACGTCGAACAGCGTCTGAAGGGGATCCTGGTAGTTGCTCGCCGAGGCCTGGATGCCGTAGCCCCCGATGCCCGACAGCACGTTGTCCGTCACGGTCACAACGGCCGTGCTGTCGAAGCTCTGGATCTGCATCCCGTACGACGTGCCGCTAACCTGGTTGCGCGTCACCGTCACCGGCATCGGGCCGCTGAAGTCGATGGCCTTGTAGCCGCTCTCGAAGGTGTTGCTGTCCGCCACCAGCCGGCCGTAAGACGCCACGACCGCGTACGAGAATCCACTGAACGTCGTGCCGCGCACGGTCAGGCTGTCCGCGTTCGGGGCGGGGTAGCTGCCCGGGTACCACTCGATCGGGGACGCCACGTGCCGGAAGAGCGAGTTCGTCACCGTGACGCTGGAGTCGTCGCCCTGGGCGTAGATCCCCCGGTCGAGGTTCACAGCGGTGACCCGGTCGGCGTCGAGACGCGCGCCGGAGGTGGCGAACGCCACGCCCAGGGCATCATTGCGCGAGTCTCCGATCACGCTGTCGTTACGCAGCTCCATCACCCCGCCGGTGATGGAGTACCCGAAGTCCACGCTGAGTCCGGTGCTACTGCACTCGCCGCAGTTCCCGCGCAGGTCGCGCAGCGTGCTGTTCGTCATCCGGACCAGGCCCACGTCGTAGGTGGAGCCGTACGCGAACCCGACGGCCTGCAGCGAATCGATGACCAGGCTGCCCAGGTACCCGGCATCCAGCCACAGGTAGTGCTGGTTCTCGGGCGGCGAGACGATGGAGTCGCCGACCATTGAGAGGTCGCCAGTGCCGTTCGCGTACACGAAGACGGCATTGTTGCCCGGGTTGGTCAGGTGGTTGTGCGCGAGCGCCACCCGGCGGAGGTCGCCTTCCAGGTCGACCAGCCAGTTGGAGGAACGCGCCAAGCGGCTGCCTTCGATGACCACGGCAGCCGGCGCGGACGCCGCGCCATTCATCGGCGCGCGGGCGACGCTCGGGCGGCCACCGTGCGCCCGCGGAGCCGGACGGACGGCCGCGGCCCCACCCAGGATGGAACTCACGCAGCCGTACCCGCAGCCGCCGTACTCGGTCGTCGTGACGGCGTAGGAGATGTTGTCGTGCACGCTCGAGCGCCGGATCGTGGTGCTGTCCGGCGACACGGAGAGGAACACGCCGATGTTGAACCCGGCGATCTCGGTGTCCTCGATCGTCAGGGTGTCGACGGGCGCGTCGGTCGTGACCCCGCTACCAGGGCCATAGTAGGCGGCGGAGCCCGGGGCCCGCTGGACGGGGCTTCGCTGCACGGCGCTCCCCACCACGGGAGCGGCGTAGTTCGCGACGTCGGGGCCGAGGATCTGCGAGTGCTCGATCCGCAGGCAGGACGTAGGCATGTCGAGGTAGACGCCGTCGCCGGTGGTCGTCATCCGGACGCCGCGCAGAAGGACGCAGCCGGCCCCGCCGACGTACACGCCGGTACTGACGCCGCTGAGCGCCAAATTCTGCAACTCGAACCGGCCCGGGCCCATGATATCGATGCCGTCGCCGGAGAAGCTGCCCAGCCCGGATTCCGGCACCAGCGTCGGCCGGGAGCCGTCGGCGGCGGTGTCGCCGATGAGGACGACGGGCCGGGACAGGCCGAGCGAACCGCTCTGGATCTCGTAGCGGCCCACCCGGATGCGGAGGGTGTCGCCGTCCTGCTGCGCGAACTGGAGCCCCTCCTCGATCGAGCCGAAGGGCAGGCCCGTGGTGCCGAGGCGGTTCGTCGCGTTCACGGCGACGGCGTCCACCCAGCTCGTGGTGCGCCGTGCGATGACGTGCACGGTCGTGTGAGCCGAGTCTCTCGTGCCGCGGAGCGCGGTGACCACCGCGGTGCCGGTGTCGCGCGCGGAGGCCTGGCCATCCGGGCCGACGACCAGCACCATCGAGGCGTTGCTCTTCCACGTCGGGTTGGCCACGGCCTGCAGGGCGCCGGTGACGCTGTCCGCGGCCCACGCCTCGAACCTCACCGTCTGGCCCCGCACCAGCTCGACCGGTCCGGGCGTCACCGACAGGGCGACCCCGGTGAAGACGCTGCACGCGCCGCCCGCCAGGCGCATCACGCGGTAGGCGCTCACGTCCACGCCCACGGCGTTCGAGAGGATGATCAGGGCGTCGCGGGCGTTCGTCACGCCGTTGCCATCCACGTCGCCGAGGGTGATGTCGAAGGCGCTGACGTCGAGCCCGACGGCGTTGGAGAGCGCGATCAGCGCGTCGCGGCTGTTCGCGTTGCCGTCGCCGTCGATGTCGCCCCACAAGCCCCGCGCCGGGCAATAGACGCCGTTGGTGACCACCGCGAGCGAATCGAGGTCCGCGAAGGTCCCGGCGGCGTACAGCCCCGTGAGGGTGAGCTTCAGGGTGTCGACGGCCTTCACCAGCGGCAGAAGCTCGAGGTTGACCAGGGTGATGACGCCGGAGGCGCCGGCGGAGTTCACGCCGGCCATGCGCAGCACGCCCGCGGTGAGCGAGTCGCTGTTCACCGTGGCGCCGCCGAAGGTCCCGTCGCCGCCGCCGGTGATCTGCAGGACGGCGGGGTTCCACTGGAGCCGCAACGAGTAGGAGCCGAGCTTCTCCGGCCGGCCCGTGAGGTCGGCGACGACCGGGATGACGATCGGGACGTGCACGATCGACGAGAGCTGGCCGCCGAGCCCGACGTGGATCTGCTGGGCGACGAGACGGCCGGGCGCCGCGAGGGCGCCCACCAGGGCGAGGAGGACGAGGATTCGCTTCACGGCCGGACCCTCCTCGGCGATACCGGTGCGGTGGGTCTCGGCCGCTGTCCGGGCCGGGCGGCCGCGGCGCCCTGCGGGCGGGCGGGCTGCAGCCGCACGGCGAGGTGCGTCGGCAGGGAGACGTGCAGCCGCGCGGCGCGGAACACCGGCGCCGCGGGGATGCTCGGGATCGGCGGCGCGCCGACGACCAGGGCGCTGGCCGGAGGCATCCAGTTCACCGCCCCGGAGACGTAGTCGCCGACGAGCGACAGGGTATCACACGTTGGGCAGCGCGGCCCTTTGGGATCTCCCCAGTACGAGGTGTCCGCCACCACTGGGTCACCGCCCATGAGGTCGAGCACCCCATACTGCACGTTGCCCACGAAGTTGGCGGAGTCGAAGACGGCCGATGAGAACGAATTGCGCAGCACGCCGGCCAGCTTGTTTCGCACGACGGTGTTGAGGTGTC
>JADGQW010000248.1 GCA_017881505.1 Gemmatimonadales bacterium | reverse complement strand
CAGCGGCCGCGGCCGGCCGCCCCCGCCGCGCGGCCCGCGGCTCCAGCCCCCGCCGCTCAGGCGCCCGCCCCAGCGGAGCCCGCCGCGGCGGCGCCACAGCCGAGCGGTCCCGTGCCGCTGGCGATCCCCGTGCCCCCCGCGGGGCGGCTCGTGGCGATCACCAACGCCACCATCATGACGGCCACGCACGGCACCATCCCGCGGGGCACGATCCTGGTCCGCGACGGCCGGATCGCCGAGGTCGGGCCGAACGTCGTGGTGCCGCCCGACGCGCAGGTGATCGACGCGCAGGGGCGCTGGGTCACGCCGGGGATCATCGACGAGCACTCGCACACCGCCATCGAGGCCGTGAACGAGGGCACCAACTCGATCACCGCCGAGACGCGTATCCAGGACGTGCTGCGCGAGGACGCGGGCGCCATCTACCGCCAGCTCGCCGGCGGCGTCACGACGATCCAGGTCTACCACGGCTCCGCGAACACCATCGGCGGGCAGAGCCAGCTCATCAAGCTGCGCTTCGGCCTCCCCGACGACAGTCTCCTCTTCGCCGGCGCGCCCCTCGGACAGAAGTTCGCGCTGGGCGAGAACGTGCGGCAGACGAATTTCCAGCCGCAGCCGGGCCAGGCCCGCCGCTATCCCCTCTCGCGCATGGGTGTCGAGGAAGTGCTGCGCGACGCCTTCACCCGCGCGCAGGCCTACCAGCGTGAGTGGCAGGCGTACGACTCGGCGCGACGCGCGCTCCGCCGCGGACAGGCGGAGCCGGTGCCCCCGCGGCGCGACCTCCAGCTCGACGCGCTGGTGGAGATCCTCCAGGGCCGGCGCCTGGTGCACTGCCACGCCTACCGGTCCGACGAGATGCTGATGATGCTGCGTGTGGCGCACGACTTCGGCTTCCGCGTGGCGAGCTTCGAGCACGGTCTCGAGGGCTACAAGATCGCTGACGAGCTGGCGGCCGCCGGCACCGGCGTCTCCACTTTCGCCGACTTCTGGGCGTACAAGCTGGAGGCGTGGGACGCCATCCCCGAGAACGCGGCCCTGATGGCGCAGCGGGGTGTGGTCGTCTCCATCAACTCCGACGACGAAGAGCGGGCCCGCCGCCTGTACCAGGAAGCGGCCAAGACGATCCATTACGGCGGCGCGTCCGAGGAGGAGGCGTTGCGGATGATCACGCTCAACCCCGCGCGCCAGCTCGGCGTCGCCGACCGCGTGGGCTCCATCGACGTCGGCAAGGACGCCGACCTCGCCATCTTCAGCGGCCATCCCTTCGCCCCCGGCTCGCGGGTGGAGATGACCCTCATCGACGGCCGCGTCTTCTTCGACCGGAACACCGCGCCGACGCTCGAGAACACCATCGAGCAGATGCGCCGGCAGCCGCCGCGGCGCGGCGGCCGCCCGGTGACGGCGGGAGGTGCGCAATGACAGACGCCAGGACGTCCAGACGCCAAGGGGCCAGGGGTCGGGCCGCGGTGGCCACGGCGCTCGCGTGGACCGTGGTGCTCATCGGTGCGGGCCCGATCGCCGCACAGCAGGCGCCGGCACCGGCCGCCCCGGCGGCCTACGCCATCCGCAACGCCACCATCGTCCCCGTGACCGGGCCGCGCATCGCCGGCGGCACGATCGTGCTCCGCGGCGGCCGCATCGAGGCGCTCGGCGCGCAGGTCGCGGTCCCCGCCGACGCGCAGGTGGTGGACGGCACGGGACTGTTCGTCTATCCCGGCCTCGTGGACGCCGGAACCACCCTCGGCCTCGAGGAGATCGGCTCGGTGCCCGGGGGCAACGACACGCAGGAGCTGGGGGACTTCAATCCCCACGACGACGCCCTCACCGCGGTGAATCCCTCGTCGGAGATCATCCCGACGGTGCGCATCAGCGGGGTCACCACGGCCCTGACCGCCGCCCGCGGCGGCATGATCTCCGGGCAGGCGGCCTTCATCGACCTGGCCGGTTGGACGCCGCAGGAGATGGCGATCGTCCCGCGGGCCGGGATGGTCGTCACCTTCCCGCGCGTCACGGCGCGGCGCGGGGGCCGGCGCGGCGGGACCGACCAGCCCGACCAGGTGGACCAGCAGACCCGGGCGCTGCGCAACTACTTCGCCGACGCGAAGGCGTACGCCGACATCAAGGCACGCCTCGCGGCGGGCCAGGCGGGGACGCAGCAGATCAACCTCGCGATGGAAGCGATGGTGCCGGTGGTCCGCGGCGAGTCCCCCGTCATCGTGGACGTCGAGACCGCGGACCAGATCCGCGGCATGCTCGCCCTCGCCGACTCCTTCCACCTCAAGGTCATCCTGCGCGGCGCGCCGCAGGCGTGGCGCATGGCCGACACCCTCGCCGCGCGGCACGTCCCCGTCATCGTCGGCCCGATCACCGCCGCGCCGCGGGACGAGGACCCGTACGACGCCATCTACGCCAACCCCGGGGTCCTCGCCCACGCGGGCGTCCAGATCGCCTTCCAGACGGCGACGGCGTCGGACGCGCGCAACATCGCCTACAACGCCGCCCTCGCCACCGCCTACGGGCTCGACCCCGAGGAGGCGCTCCGCGCCCTGACCATCAATCCCGCGCGGATCTTCGGCGTGGCCGACCGGTACGGGAGCCTCGAGGCCGGCAAGGTGGCCGACGTCATCGTCACCAACGGCGACCCGCTCGACGCCCGGACCGACATCCGGTACGTCTTCATCCGCGGACAGCTGGTTCCCCGCACCGACCGCAACACGCGGCTCTACGACCAGTTCCGGGCGAGGCCCCGCCAGTAGGACGGCACAGCGCCCCGCCGGGACCGCCCGCAGGACGAGAGGCCGGACGACCCGTCTGGCCTCTCGTGCTTCCGGACCACCGTCGGCGCCTAAGCCACACGAGGATGGCCGGTTGCAATCAAGTGTCCCGAAATCGGCTATGGCACCATTTTTGAGGGGTTTCCCCGCGAGGAGCGGCGCCCCGCTGCCGGGGTGCCCGCCGAGCGAGCCATCATCGCCACGACGGGAGCGGTATGAGCCAGTACAGGATCGCCTGGTTGCCGGGAGACGGGGTCGGCAAGGACGTCATGGACGCCTCGCGCGTCGTGCTCGACGCCCTGAAGCTCGACGCCGAATACGTCCACGGCGACATCGGCTGGGAGTTCTGGTGCAAGGAGGGCGACGCCTTCCCGGAGCGCACCGTGGACCTGCTGAAGCACGTCCACGCCGCGATGTTCGGCGCCATCACCTCGAAGCCGGTG
>JADGQW010000085.1 GCA_017881505.1 Gemmatimonadales bacterium | reverse complement strand
TCAGCATCATCAGCCGCGCCGTGATCTTCGCCCGCTTGTCGTCCTTCGGGAAGTCCAGCTCTCCCGGAGCACCCCCCGCCTTCTCCACATGGCAGTAGTGGCACCGCACCCCTAGCGCCGCCGTGAAGCCGCGCATGGTGTTCACCACCTCGCGCACTGGCGTGTTGTGGGGGAAGACCTTCGTGTTCACGAGGGAATCGGGGAGGCCCCGGCCCTGCGCGGCGAGTGGTGCGGCGCAGGCCACGGCGAGCGCGGCCAGGAACAGCGGACGCGTGAGCGGCATCGTCAGAATCCCGAGAAGGAGAGTCGGAATAATACAGGAGGACGGCCCGCCGCAACCCCTCGCGCCGGCCGGGACGTCCGGCGGCGCGGTGCGACGATGCGGCGTCCCCTCGCTACAGCGCCACGAACGCGGCGGTCCACTCCGCGGGGTTGCGGTCCTGCCGGTAGAAGAGCGCCACGTTGACGATGACGTTGCCGGCGTCGCGCCGCAGGCCGAAGCGGTCCATGCTGCGCGTCGCGCGGCCGGAGATGAAGGTGCCGTCGGGCTGGTAACGGGAGTGGTGCTTGGGGCACTGGAAGATCCCGTCCTCCGGCTGCCAGTGGAGGGCGGTGTTCTGGTGCGGGCAGGAGAGGTTGAAGGCGTAGACCTTCTGCTGGTACCGGACGAGGATGACCTGGTTGTCGTGGTCGATCTGCGCGCCGTCGGCGGCCGGGATCGGGTACGTCAGCAGGTCGCCCGCGGCGGCGAGGGCGCGGCCGAAGCGCACCGGCAGCGCGCGGGCCTTGCCCGGAGCGCCGCCGAGCGCGGCGACGACGCCGGCGAGGACGAGGGCCGCCTGGCGGATGAAGGCTCGCCGTTCCTCGAGGGGGCACGCTTCGCAGGAGGGCGCGGGGTCGGGGGATTGCGCGTGGGGCATCGAGTCCGCTCAGGAGATGGTGGGAAGGAACGCACCGGCGAGGAGGATCGAGAACCACAGCACCAGGCTCGCGAGCGACGTGAGGCGGAACCGCCGCCACGCGGTCTCGAGGCCGTTGTCGAGGGCGCGCTCGGCCTGGAGGCGGAGCCAGCCGTTGGCCAGGAGGACGATGATGAGCGACATCTTGGTCCAGAAGAGGAGCGACGTCAGGTATGTGTGGAGATCGGAGAGGAGCATCGCCACCCCGCTCGCCGCGGTGATGGCGAGGCCGCCGAGAACGAAGACGTGCACGCTGTGGAGGCGCTCGAGCTCCCGGGCCACGTCGGGCCCGCGGTCCCGCTCCAGCCCGAGCGACGCGCGGTCCGTCACGACGGCGAAGCCGCCCGCCACCAGGATGCCCGACAGATGCACGAACACGACGGCCGCGCTCAGCGCCTTGCTGTCGCTGTAGAGGTGCGCCCACCGCGCGACGAGGGATGCGCCCGGGATCATCCTCAGTTCCTCCAGATGAGCATCATCGCGTACGACGCCAGGGCGGTCCCCATCGAGCCGATCGCGAGGGCGCGATGGAGACTGCGGCTCGACGTCGTGGTCGTGAGGCGGCGGCGGCCGTGGGGCGCCGACAGGCCGCTGGCGACGAAGCCCGCGTCGGCCAGGAACATCAGCCCAGAGTGGATGTAGCGCCGCGCGGCGCCGTCCGACTGCTTCCGGCTGTCCCAGAGATTCCAGGCGCCGGTGACGGTGTTCACGCCGAAGAGCCCCGCCAGGCCGAGCGCGACCATCCGGTGCGTGTTGCGCAGGCTCTGCTGGCTGGACGTGATGGCGGGGTAGTTGTTGTACAGTTTCACGCCGAGGATGTACTCCGCCACGAAGAGCGGCAGCGTCGCGAAGCTCGCGATGTAGTGGATCGTGAGCCGCGTGTGGTACGCGTCGCTCATCTCGATGGCGCGGGGGCGCTGGGGCACGGCGCTGTCACCGGCGAAGGGGTCGGGCGACCAGCGGGTCCAGGGGGCCGGCGCGAGGGGCCCGGCGCTGGGGCTTGCCTCCGGCGCCGCGGGGAGAAGGGGGGCCACGGAATCCCCGCGCGCGGCCGCCATGGCCGCCACGGGAGCGCGCACCGAGTCGGGGGCGACGGGGACCGGCGGCAACTGCTGGAGGACCCCGCTGGTCGCGAGGAGCAACATCAGATAGTCCACGGACGGCACTCCCAGATCGGGCGACGGGCGTGCGGGAGGCCAGACCTCTCGCGTGCCCTCGCGTTCCTGGTGCTTCGGTGCGACCCGAACACTACCGCCGCGCTGCCCCGCGCGTCAGTGATTCCGCCTACTCGCGAACCACACCGCGTGCGCCCGCTCACGCATTCGTGATGACGACCTGGTTGTTGGCCGAATCGATCGTGGCCGTGAAGGTGCGCAGCGGGGCGAACGCCGGGCCCTGCACGACGCCGCCCTGCACCGTGAACAGCGAGCCATGGCAGGGACACTGCATGGCGCCGCCGGGTGACCCCGGCAGGCCGATGGTGCACGCCTGGTGAGTACACATCCGCGAGACGGCGACCACCGACGTGGCCGAGACGCGGGTCACCGCCATCCCCACGCCCCCTTCGCCGACGTTGTCCACGCCCACCGTCTGCCCGACCGCCATCAGCGGGATCTTGACCTGCGGGGGCCCGACGATGGCGAAGGAGGGGCCCGTGGGGACGCCGCACGCGTCGAGCGCGGACGCCGCCGCGGCGGAGGCGGCGGTCGCTGCGACGGCGGCGAGGAACTGACGGCGGGTCGGCACGCGTGCTCCCGGATGGATGTTTGAAGGTTGAATGAAACCCCCTTGAGGGCGGTTCGTTCCAGGGGGCGCGCGGCGTCGGACCTCGCCGGGCTGCCGCCGCACGGGGCGGACCCGGCGACGCAACATCGGCGCGGACAGACGGTATCAATAGGTGCGGGCCGGAAGGCCCCGAAAGGGAGAAGGACGGATGAGCAGCCACGGGATGGTGAGGATCACGGCTCTAGCGGGCGCGACGCTCCTGGCCGGCTGCGCCCCGGCTATCAGGAGCCAGCGGGACGAGGCGATCCCCGTCCCGCAGGGTGCCACGTGGGCCTGGGCGGCGCCGGACGTCGGCGGACCCGCCGACAGCACCGTGAAGGCGCCGCCGGGGCGCCGCTCCCGCGGAGCGAGGTCGCTCCCGGGCCAGGACTTGAGCGGGATGAACGCGATTCCCCGGCAGCGCTTCCAGCGGGCTCTGGAGGCCGCGCTCGCCGCGAAGGGTTTGCAGAAGGCGGACACGCTGTCACAGCCCGACTTCCTCCTCACGCTCGCACTGGAGCCCCCCGCGCGCTCCTTTGGGGACGGCCGGGTCGGCACGGTGACCGCGGTGAGCGTCGGATGGTACGGAGGACTCGGGGGGCCCAGGGGCCGCTTCGGCCGCTTCGGACCGTGGGGTGGGTGGGGCTTCGCGGGTTGGGGCCAGCCGTGGGGCTTCGGCTGGTACGGGATGCCGATGTACGGGGTGCCGATGTACGGCATGGCCTCCGCGTATCCCGCGTACCCCGCCAGCGCGCGGGAGCCCGCCGTCGTCGCGGTGCTGCGCCTCCGCTCGAGCGGGGACGTGGCGTGGCGCGCGGAGTATCGAGCGGACCGGTACGAGCTCGTCCACCTGACGCAGCAGCGCGCGCGGGAGATCGCCGACAAGCTCGTCGCCTCTCTGCGCTGAGCGCGGCGCGGGGGGGGCGACTCCCCTCGCCGGCAGTCCGCCGTCCGGGGCACGATGCCCTCGTGAGGAAGCGGCGGAGCACGACGGGCCGGCAGGAGGCCCGGCAACGACATGGCGCCCCGACGAGGCTCTCTCCTCGCTCGGGGCGCCGGCCATTGCGCCCCTCGATGCGCTGCCGCACCTGCGCAAGGGCTTCGCCCCTTGGCCCCGCCCTCCGTCGTAGAAAGCCGACTTGCTTAGTCGGCTTTCCCTTGGCACTCTACAGCCCATGACCCCCGATGTCTCCGGTGCGACCGAGCTGCGCCTGCGCGCGGCCGTGGAATCGTCCCCTTCCGGCCTCCTGATGATGGACGCCAGGGGGCTGATCGTGCTGGTGAACCGGGAGGTGGAGCGGCTCTTCGGGTACCCGCGGGAGGAGCTGCTCGGCAAGCCGGTGGAGGTGATCGTCCCGGAGCGGCTGCGCGCGGAGCACTCGGGGCATCGCGGGGACTTCCTCGCCGATCCGAGGATGCGGGCGATGGGCTCGGGGCGGGAGCTGAGCGGACGGCGGAAGGACGGGACGGAGGTCCGGGTGGAGATCGGCCTCACGCCGGTGGCGACCGACGAGGGACTGTTCGTGCTCGCGTCCATCGTGGACATCACGTTCCGCATGGCCGCCGAGGCGGAGCGGCGGCGCCTGGAGGACGAGTTGCGCCAGGCGCAGAAGCTGGAAGCGTTGGGGACGCTGGCCGGGGGGATCGCGCACGACTTCAACAACATCCTCTTCGGCATCGTGGGCTACGCGGAGCTGGTCGGGAAGGACCTCCGGACGCCGCAGGGCGAGGCGGACCTGGCGGAGCTGCTCAAGGCGGCGGCGCGCGGGCGGGAGCTGATCGAGCGGATCATGGTGTTCAGCCGGCGCGAGACGACGGTGCGGCACGCCATCGCGATGGGCCCGACCGTCGCGGAGGCGGCGAAGCTCCTGCGCGCCATCCTCCCGGCGACGATCGAGGTGAGCGTGCGCGTGGACGAGGCGGCCCCCAGGATCCTGGGCGATGCGACGTCCATCCATCAGGTCCTGATGAACCTCGGCACCAACGCGGCGCACGCGATGCCCGAGGGGGGCGTGATCGAGATCGCGTTGGAGTCACAATACCTGCGCGACAGCGTGGCGCGCTCGCACCCGGGGCTGCACGAGGGGCCGTACGCCCTCCTCACGGTGCGCGACACCGGCTCCGGGATGCCGCGCGAGGTGCTGCAGCGGGCGTTCGAGCCGTTCTTCACCACCAAGGGGAAGGGCGTGGGGACGGGGCTCGGGCTCTCGATGGTGCACTCGATCGTGAAAGCGCACGAAGGGGCGGTGGAGCTGACGAGCGTGCCCGGGATGGGGACGACGGTGACGTGCTTCTTCCCTGCCCTGGGGCTAACTCCCGCGGAGGAGCGGGCCGCCGCGGGGGAGCCGCCCCTCGGTGAAGGGGAGCGGGTGCTCCTCGTGGAGGACGAGCTGTCGCTCGCGTCCATGAACGCGCGCCGCCTCGCGGAGCTGGGGTACCAGGTCACGGCGGAGACCGACCCGGAGCTGGCGTTGGAACGGGTGCGTGCGCATCCGGACGGGTTCGATCTGGTGATCACCGACTACCTGATGCCGCGGCTCCTCGGCGTGGACCTGGCGCGGGAGATCCGTGCCGTGCGCCCCGACCTGCCGGTGATGCTGCTTACCGGCTTCATCGAGAACCTCTCCGCGGAGGCGATCGGGGCGGCGTGTGTGCGGCGGGTCCTGAAGAAGCCGGTGACCCTGCGCGAGCTGGCCGTCGCCGTCCGCGAGGTGCTTGCCCGGGCCCCCGCGGGGTGAGGCCCGAGGCGCCCTAGCCGCCCGCGCCCTTCCTCCCTATCGTTCCGCCCGACCTCCACCCGGGCGCGGCCTCCTGACCGACACGCCGGACCACTTCAGCCACGCGCTGGCCGACCGCTACCGCATCGAGCGCCAGCTCGGCGCGGGGGGGATGGCCATCGTCTTCCTGGCCGAGGACCTCCGGCACCACCGGCCGATCGCGCTCAAGACCCTCCGTCCGGAGTTGGCCGAGGGGATCGGCACCGAGCGGTTCCTCCACGAGATCCAGATCGCCGCCGCGCTCACCCATCCACACATCCTCCCCCTCTACGACTCGGGAGAGGCGGCCGGCGTCGTCTATTACGTGATGCCCTTCGTGGAGGGGCCCAGCCTCCGCGACCGCCTCGACGCGGAAGGGCGGCTCCCCGTGCCCGAGGCGCTCCTGATCGCGCGGCAGGTGGTGGGGGCGCTCGACTACGCGCACCGCCGCGGCCTCGTGCACCGGGACATCAAGCCCGAGAACATCATGCTGTACGAGGGCGCGGCGCTGGTGACCGACTTCGGCATCGCGCTGGCGCTGCACTCGGGCCGCGGCGGGGACCTCGAGGAGTCGGGACTGGTGGTGGGCACCCCGGTGTACATGAGCCCCGAGCAGGCGATGGGCGACCCGGTGGACGCGCGCAGCGACCTCTACTCGGTGGGATGCGTGCTGTACGAAATGCTCACCGGGACGCCGCCGTTCGATGGCGAGACGCCGATGGCGATCACCGCGCAGAAGCTCGTGGACCCGCTGCCACCGGTGCGGGAGCGGCGCGCCGAGGTGTCCGATGCGGTGGAGGCGGTGCTGGGCCGCGCGCTGGCGACGAAGGCCGACGAGCGCTACGCCACCGCGGCGGAGCTGGCGGCGGCGCTGGAGCCTGCCCCCGAGGCCACCGTGGGCGGCGGGAAGCCGGCGCGGGCGTCCGTCGCGGGGGGCGCGTCCATCGCCGTCCTCCCCTTCGCCAACGTGGGCGCCGACCCCGACAACGAGGTGTTCAGCGACGGCATCGCCGAAGAGCTGATCCACGCGCTCTCGAAGCTCGAGGGGCTGCACGTGGTGGCCCGCTCGTCGGCCTTCGCCTTCAAGGGCCACCGCGAGGACGTGCGCGAGGTGGGCCGCCGCCTCGGTGTGACGACCGTGCTCGACGGGAGCGTGCGGCGCGCGGGGAACGACGTGAGGGTGACGGCGGAGCTGGTGAGCGTCGCCGACGGCTACCGCCTCTGGTCGGAGCGCTACGACCGCCGCCTCGACGCCGTCTTCGCGATCCAGGACGAGATCGCCGGCGCCATCGCCGACGTGCTGGAGGCGAAGCTCCTCGGCGCGCCGAAGGCGTACGCGCGGGCGGCGGCGCCCACCGGCGATCCGCGGGCGTACGAGCACTTCCTGCGGGGGCGGCACCACTGGAACCGGCGCACCGCGCACGCGCTCCAGGAGAGTGTCGAGGCGTTCGATAAGGCGCTGGCGATCGACCCCTCGCACGCCGCATCGCACGCGGGGATCGCCGACTCGTACGTGGTCCTCGGCGTGTACAGCCACCGGCCCCCCGGCGAGGTGATGCCGAAGGCGAAGGCGGCGGCGGAGCGGGCGCTGGCGATCGACTCGACCCTCGCCGAGGCGCACACGGCGCTGGCGTGCGTCCGCGCGCTCTACGAGTGGGACTGGGGCGCCGCCGACGCCGGATTCCGGCGGGCGATCGCCCACAATCCGCAGTACGCCACCGCGCACCAGTGGTACGCGATGAACTGCCTCGTGCCGCAGGGGCGCTTCGGCGCGGCGCAGAAGGAGCTGGAACGGGCGCTGGCGCTCGATCCCCTCTCTCTGGCCGTGAACGTGAGCGTGGGACTCCGTCACTTCTACGCCCGCCAGCTCGGCTCGGCGGAGGAGGCGCTCCTGCACACCCTCGGCCTCGATCCCGACTTCGGCACGGCGCACTACTTCCTCGGCCACACCTACATCGCGACGGGCCGCTACGACGACGCGATCCCCGAGCTGGAGCGGGCGGTGGAGCTGCAGGGGGGGAGCGCGGAGACGACGGCGGCGCTCGCCACGGCGCACGCCCTCGCCTACCACGGCGGCGAGGCCGACGCCCTCCTCGCGGGGCTCGAGGAGCGCGCCCGGGAGTCGTACGTCTCCCCCGCCCTCCTGGCGCAGGTGCACCTCGGGATGGGCGACCGCGAGCGGGCCCTCGACCGGCTCGAGGAGGCGGCGGAGAAGCGCACCGCCGACGTGGTGTGGCTCAAGGTGCACCCCATCTACGACCGGGTGCGGGGGCATCCGCGCTACCGCGCGCTGCTCGAGCGGCTCGGCCTCGGAGCGGGAGCGGCGCGGTGACGGGCCGCAGGCCGCGCCGCCGCGTGACGGTGATGGGGAGCTTCATCGCGGACCTCACCGTCCGCGTGCCGCGCCTCCCCGCATGGGGGGAGACGGTCTTCGGCTCGGCGTTGCGGATCGGCCCCGGAGGGAAGGGCTCCAACCAGGCGGTGGCCGCGGCACGGCTCGGCGCCGAGGTGGCCTTCATCGGGGCGCTGGGGCGGGACGCCTTCGCGGAGCTGGCGCGGCGCACGTGGGCGGAGAACGGGATCGACGCCGCCTTCTGCGTGGAGACGCCGGATCACCCGACCGGCGCGGCGGCGGTCGTCGTCCATGAGGCGGGGGGGGAGAACGCCATCGTCGTGGACCCCGGCTCGGGGATGCACCTCTCCGTGGCGGACGTGGAGCGCGCGGTGGAACGGATCGCCGGCGCGGCGGTGTTCGTGACCCAGCTCGAGGTGGCGGTGCCGGTGGTGGCGCGGGCCCTCGCCCTGGCGCGGGAGAGCGAGGTGATCACGATCCTCAACGCCGCACCGGCGGTCCCCCTCCCTCCCGAGGTGTACCGGCTGTGCGACTACGTCACGCCGAACGAGCACGAGCTGGCGGCGCTGACGGGGATGAAGGTGGCCACTGTGGACGACGCCGCCCGTGCCGCGGAAGTGCTCCGCGACCGCGGCGCCGCCGCCGTGATCGTCACCCTGGGCGCGAAGGGCGCGCTGGTGCGGACCGGCTTCACGGCCACGCACGTCCCCGCCGTGGACGCGGGGCCGGTGGTGGAGACGACGGGTGCGGGGGACGCCTTCACCGGCGCGCTGGCCGTCGCGCTGGCGGAGGGGATGGACGCCGTGGCGGCGACGCGGTTCGCCTGCGCGGCCGCCGCGATCTCCGTCACGCGCGCCGGCACCGCGGCGTCCATGCCGACCCGGGCGGAGGTGGACGCGCTCGGTCAACGGTGACGGCGCGCGGCGCCGCTGGCACGGCGGGCGCACCGCGGGTATACTCGGCGGGCGACGTCCACGGCGGAGAGGGCACGGCGATGGCATCCGGCAACTTCCACATCGGCATCATGGGCAATCTCTTCTCGGGGAAGACGACCCTGATGCGCGCCCTGGCGGACGACCCGTACCGGTCGGAGCTGGAGGCCCTCCTCGATGCCGGCGAGACGCACGCGTTCTCGGAGCGGGTCGAGAAGGGCTCCCTCACCGACGAGTGCCTGGCGCTCTTCTACCACGATCGCGTGGCGAACATCTTCCCGACCGAGACGGCCTTCCTGCACATGCGGGTGCTGCAGCAGCGGGAGATCCGCCACTTGATGACCCGCGAGGCGAAGAAGGGCGTGATCATCATCGAGGACCGCCCCTTCCTCGACGGCCCCGAGGTCTTCGTCCAGCGGATGATCGATTCGGGGGAGATGCCGCAGGCGCACGCCCGGCTCTATTGGACGCTCTTCTATCAGACGCTGCACAACGAGCGGATCCGCCTCCCCGACCTGACGGTCTACCTGCGCACCGAGCCCGAGGTCCTCGAGAAGCGGCGGCGGGCCCGCGCCGAGGCGGGGGACGCGTACGCCGCCACGATCAGCGCCGAATACCTGCGCTCGATCCACGAGTGCTACGAGAAGCTCGCGGCCTCCTGGCCGCGGACGCTGCGGAAGTACCAGGAATTCGCGATCGTCCCGCCCGACACCGACCTGCTGACGCTCCCCGCGGAGATCGACATGCACGACCACCCCGACTACGTGCACGTGGCGGCGGGGACGATCCGCGAGAAGGTGCGCCGCCTGGTGGCGGCCCGGAACCGCTCGCCGTGACCGCGGACGGCGGCATCCTGGAGGTCCGGGAGGACGAGACGATCCGCCGGCATCAGATCGCCAACCGCCTCACCAACGTCGAGCGGCGTCTCCTCACCTACCTGGCGAAGCACCAGACGCTGGTGGCGTGCGTCGGGAACATCGGCGCGGGGAAGAGCTCGCTGGTCAAGCTCCTCGCCTACAGCACCGGGATGAACGCGCTCTTCGAACTGCCCGACGAGGGGTTCGAGGACCACGTGGCCCAGAACCCGTCCCTCTTCCCGCTGCTGGCGACGGCGAAGAACTCCGCCAAGCGGACGCTGGGGCGCTACTATGGCGCCATCAACGAGTTCATCGAGGTCCAGGCCCGCGAAGCGGCGGAGAGCCCGGGGTGGGTCGCGGCGAAGCGGAACCTCGAGCACGCGGCGCTCGACATCCAGCACGCCTACCTCGACCTCAGGAAGATGCAGCTCCAGGCGATCCCGCACCTCTCCTCGTCGACCTGCGTGGATGGGTCCCCCTTCGCCGACCGCTACGCCTTCTGCGAGGTGCTGCACCGCGACATGGACGTGCCGTACCTGACGGCGGAATCGCTGCAGGTGATCGACGGGCGGCTGGACGACGAGTTCCGGCCCCTGGTGCGGCCGGGCCTCCTGGTGCTTCTCAAGAGTCCGGTGGACTACCTGCTGCGGAACATCCGCGAGCGCCAGCGGGACGAGGAGGGGGGACGGCACGCCGACGACGTCCCGGAAGGGCTGCGCCGGCTCGTGAAGGCGCTGAACCGCCGCTACGACCACCTGGTGGAGAAGCTGCGGGAGGGCGGCTGGTACGAGGGGCCGGTGCTGGTGATCGACGTGTCGAAGATCGACTTCGTGTCCAACGTGCGGCACCTCATCGCGGTCTACGAGGGGATCGAGACCCTGCTGGTGCCGAAGGACTTCAAGGGCTAGAGCCCCGGGGCGGCCGCCCGAATGGCGCCGGGGAACGACGAAGGCCGGGGTGGTCGCCCCGGCCTTCGTGCGTTCCGCCACCGAGTCCGCTGTGGGCCGCTAGGGCCGCCGGGATCGCGCGGGCGGCGGCGGAGCGGCCCGCGCGGGCACCAGGATGGCGGCGGTGCCGCCGTTGGCGCTGCAGCGCCCTTCGGCGGGGGCACCGGTCAGCCAGGTGCCGTCCTTGCAGCGCATCGTGGCGCCGGCGGGGGGGGCGGCCGGGGCAGCGGCGACCCGCGCCGCGGGAGCGGCCGTGGCGGCCGCGGGGCGCACGGGGGCCGGCACGCCGCGCTGCGGCAGCATCACGCGGAGTCCGCCGTG
>JADGQW010000247.1 GCA_017881505.1 Gemmatimonadales bacterium | reverse complement strand
CCCCTCCCCGTAGCGGACGGCCAGCCGGGCGAGCTGCCAGCCGAGCCGGGCGGCCGCGTTCGCCTGGGGCACGAAGAGCGCGAGCTGGTGGCCGGCGGCGGGCGTGACGTCGAGCAGCTCCAGGTCCAGGCGCGCGATCGGCGCGGCTGGCGGGTCCTTCTCGAGCCGCGCGAGGAGGAGCCGCTCCAGCGCCTCCGGGTCCGCGGAGGGTTCCGGGAGCCGCTGCCCCACGATCCGCCGCGGGAGGTCCTCGCCGGGGAGTGGGAGCCGGCCCGGCCGGAACGTCGAGTCGAGCGTGAGCGTCAGCCGGGCGCGCCCCGCGGCCGAGCCCCGCGCGTCGAGCTGCGCCGCGAGCGCCCCCGCGACCCGCCGCAGGACGAAGCGGACCGCCTCCAGCCCGACGATCGGCTCGTCCAGGGAGAGCCCCAGCGCCAGCCGTTCGGGACTGCGGCGTGGGCGGAACGGCTCCGTCTCGCGGCCGTTCGCCCGATCGTGGAGCCGCGCGCCGACGTCCGTCCCGAAGCGCGCCACGAGCGCCGAGCGCGGCAGCGCGCCGACCTCCCCGATCGTCGCGAGGCCGAACCGGGCAAGCCGGGCACGGACGTCCGGATCGCGCGAGAGGGCCGCGGCCGGGAACGGGACGAGGAACGCGGCATCCCCGCCGGGCGGCACGCAGACACACGGGACGACGGCCGGGCCCGGGCCGGTGGCGGCGGCGAGCGCGGCCGCGAACCGGGTCCCGGCGATCCCCGCCCGCGGCGTCCCCGGGAGGAGCGGCGCGAGCGCGGCACGGGCCTTCGCAAGGAGGACCGGCTCCGGCCCCCAGAGCGGCTCCAGGCCGTCGAGCTGGACCTCGAGCGTCCCGAACGCGGGGTTGGCCGCGTCGAGTGGGCCGGCGATGCCCGGGCTGAACGCCGCGAGCGCGTCGAGCGCCGCCTCGACGGCCGTCGCGTCCGCCCCGGGGTCGGGCGGGACGAACGTGGCCTCGGGGGCGAGCCGGTGCGCCTGCCCGAGTGGGATCCCCCGCCGGACGCCGAGATCCCGGGCGGCCTGGTTCGCATCGAGGACGACGCCGTCATCCCACGGCTGCCCGCCGAGGATCAGCGGTCCGTCGGGCAGGTTCCCGGGCGGCCGCTGCCGGGCGAGTCGAAGCGCGAGATGTGGCCAGGAGAGATGGAGGAGTCGCATCGGTCGATGGGTGGGGCTCGTGCTGCGGTCGAGGTAGGACGGCGGAGGTGGGCTCGAGGAAGGTGACGGCGCCCCGCCGGAGGATGCCGGGCGGCGCCCCCGCGACGGGCTCCTCCACCAGGAGCTCATCGCGGGCCAGGCAGCGGTCCCGCGGCCCGCCCTCCGCGTAGAGGATCCGGAGCGTGGTCCGCCGGTCCGGCGCCCCGTGGTGGTCCTTCGCGACACGGACCTCCGTCCGCTGTCCCACGACCTCGCGACCCAGCCGGACCCAGCCACTCCGCCGGAGCTCCAGGCGCAGGCCGGCACCCTCGTCGAGCGCGGCCCGGAGCGGCGCGGGGGTGTCGGCCGGCTCGAGGACGAGAAGGAGCGCGCCGGCCCGCCGGGCGAACGCGACCAGTCGAGCCAGCTGGTCGGCGAGGTTGGGGGAGCGCGGGCTGCGCCGGGCCGGGACCATGGGGACTGCCGGCGTGATCGGTGCCGGCCGCCGCGCGCGCACTGGCCGCTCCGCGCGCGCCGTCCCCAGGTCCAGCACCAGGATGTCGACCGCGCGCGCCTGGAGCAGCGTGCCAGCCATCGCGAGCGCCTCGGCCGGATCGTCCGGGACCAGGACCGCGAGCCACTCGAGCCGGACGCCGCGGGCCACCGCCTCGACCGGGTCGAGCGCGCGCGGGAGGTCCACCCAGGCGGCGAGGGCACCGGCATCCTGCGCTCCCGCGAGCGCCCGCATGGCGAGGGTGGTGGAGCCACTCGAGCCCACTCCCGCGAGCGCAACCGTGCCCGGGCGCGGGAGACCACCCCCCACCAGCAGCGCGTCGAGTTCCGCGAACCCGGTCGGGATCGTGGCACCCGGGGCCGCGATCGGTCGCGGGCGCGGCGCGGCGCCGACCGCGCCTCCGATCCCGGGGTCGGGGAGTGGCTGAAGGCCCGGCCACTCCTCCAGGCGTGCCCGCTCCCCGGGAAGCGGCGCGGCGGCGAGCGCCCCGAACACCTCCAGCCCGCGTCGCGGCGCAGCCGTGCCCCACCGTTCGCGAAGGCTGGCAAGGGCGCGGGCGGGATCGGCGTGACGCTCCATCGGACTCTAAATGATAGAACATCTGTTCTATGATTGGAAGAGGGAACCTTCCCACGCGCACTGCCGAAATGGCTCTGCGCGTATTTATTCCAGCGCTAGAATAGTGCCCATGATCCCCCGTTCCATCACCAACGCCGAGCTCGCGATCCTGGGCCTCCTCGTCGAGCAGCCGCGCCACGGCTACGAGATCGAACAGGTCATCACCGAGCGCGGCATGCGCGAATGGACGGACCTCGGCTTCTCGTCCATCTACTACGTCCTGGGCCGCCTCGAACAGGCCGGCCTCGTTACCGCGAAAGCGGTGCCGGCGGCCGGTCGCGGCCCCTCCCGGCGGGTGCACACCGTCACGCCGGCCGGCCATGGCGCGTGGCGTGCGGCCACGCTCGCTGCGCTCTCCACGCCCGTCGCCGTCGATCGGCCATTCCTCCTCGGACTCGCCCACCTCGCCGGCATCCCGACCGCCGAGGCGACCGCCGCGCTCGCCGCCTATGCGACCGCCCTCGAGTCCCGCCACAGCGAGCTCGCGGCCCAACGCCGCGCTCAGGCTCCCCTCCCCTGGTTCGCCGACGCGCTCTTCGACCATGGCATCGCGCTGATCAAGGCGGAACACGCCTGGGTCACCGACTTCATCGACCGGGTCTCGACCGAATCTCCGGTTTCGCCCCCCAACACAGGAGGAAGCCCCATGCCGTCCACCGCCCCTGCCCGGATGAAGGCGTTCGAGCCCCAGATCACCACGCTGCCCGCGCGCACCATGGCCGTGGTCCGAACCACCGGCGATCCGGCCGAGACCGGGGCGCGAGCCTTCCCCGCGCTGTATGGCGCCGCCTACGCCCTGAAGTTCGCCCTCAAGAAGCAGGGCATCACGTTCGCGGTCGAGCCACCCTGCGCCCGCTGGTTCAACGGACCCGACTGGCGCGCGGTCCCCCGCTCCGAGTGGACGGCGGCGTGGGCGCTGCCGCTCAC
>JADGQW010000246.1 GCA_017881505.1 Gemmatimonadales bacterium | reverse complement strand
ACTACTGCCATGTGGAGAAGGCGGGGGGTGCTCCGGGAGAGCTGGACTTCCCGAAGGACGACAAGCGGGCGAAGATCACGGCGCGGCTGATGATGCTGATGGTGCGGCAGGTCAACGACAGCGTGCTGAGCCGGATCCCGGAGCGGCCCGCGCCGAACGTGGCGGTGGCGTGCGTGACCTGCCACCGCGGGGTGGCGCGCCCCAAGCCGCTGGCCGACATCGTGACGGAGGCGGTGTCCGCCGGCGGCCTCGACTCGGCGGTGCGGGCGTACCGCGCCCTGCGGCAGCAGTACTACGGCCGGGCCGCGTACGACTTCGGCGAGTTCACCCTCGTGCAGGCGGCGCAGGCGGTGCTCGCCCAGCGGCGCCCCGACGACGCCCTCGGGCTCCTCACCCTCGACGCGGAGTTCTTCCCGCAGTCGGCGGCGGTCGTGGGGCAGATGGGGGAGGCGTACCTCGCCAAGAACGACACGGCGAACGCCATCGCCCGGCTCCGGCAGGCGCTCCAGCTCGACCCGAACGACCGGTTCGCCCGGATGCGCCTGCGCGCGCTGGGCGTGACGAACTAGCCCCCCGGGGCCCCCCGGATCCAGCGAGCCCCGCCGCGCTTCCCCGCGGCGGGGCTCTCGCGCTGCGGGACCGCGGGAGGGGGGCGAGCCTACGGGGCGTCGCTCGCCGGGGAGCCGGTGACGGGGACGGGGACAAGCGCCCCCTCCTCGTCGCCCAGGTCGGTGCGGACCGCGCGACC
Source organism: Gemmatimonadales bacterium (assembly GCA_017881505.1). Taxonomy (GTDB): domain Bacteria; phylum Gemmatimonadota; class Gemmatimonadetes; order Gemmatimonadales; family JACORV01; genus JADGQW01. The sequence continues at coordinate 2,508 of JADGQW010000246.1, read as the reverse complement.
GAGTACGCGGCCCAGCCAGCGCTGGAAGCCGTCCAGGTAGGTGTAGACCACCGGCGTCACATACAGCGTGACCACCTGGGAGAAGGCCAGGCCACCGACCACCGCGAGGCCCAGGGGCCGCCGCGACTCGGCGCCGGCGCCGAAACCGAGGGCGATCGGCAGGGTGGCCATCAGCGCCGCCATCGTCGTCATCATGATCGGCCGGAAGCGGATGACGCACGCCTCCACGATGGCGTCGGCCGGCGCACGCCCCTCGTTCCGCTCCGCGGCCAGCGCGAAGTCAATCATCATGATGGCGTTCTTCTTCACCAGCCCCACCAGCATGATCACGCCCACGAACGCGTACACCGAGAGGTCGGTGCGGAAGATCAGCAGGGTCACCAGCGCGCCGAAGCCCGCGAAGGGGAGGCCCGAGAGGATCGTGAGCGGGTGGATGAAGCTCTCGTACAGCACCCCGAGCACGAGGTAGATGACCGCGATCGCGAGCACCAGCAGGAAGAGCAGGCCCGACTGGCTCGCCTGAAAGGCCTGCGCCGTGCCCGCGAAGTTGGTCGTGATGGAGGAGGGAAGGGTCTGGCTCGCGACCCGCTGCACCGCCGCCACCGCCTCGCCTAGGGAGACGCCGGGCCTGGCGTCGAAGGAGATCGTCACCGAGGGGAGCTGGCCGGAGTGGTTGACGGAGAGCGGCCCCACGGAACTGGTGAGTTTGGCCATCGCGCCCAGGGGCACCAGCGTCCCCTTGTCGTTCCGCACGTAGAGCATGTCGAGCGCCGAGAGGTCCCGCTGGTACTGGGGCATCAACTCCATGATCACCCAGTACTGGTTGTTGGGCGTCAGGATCGTGGAGACTTGGCCGGAGCCGTACGCGTCGTAGAGTGCACCCTCCAGCTTGGTGGCGCTCACGCCGAGCGCGGAGGCGCGGTCGCGATCCATCGTCACTTCAACGTGCGGGTTCTTGATCTGGAGGTCGCTCGTCACGTTCTGGAGCTGCGGGACGTCGCGCAGCCTTGCCTCCAGCTCCCCCGCCGACCGGTAGAGGGCGTCGATGTCGGCGCCCTGGAGGGTGAACTGGTAGAGGGCCTTCGACACGCGCCCGCCGACGCTGATCGGCGGCGGGTTCTGGAGGTACACCCGGATCCCGATGACCGACGCGAGCTTCGGCCCCAGCTCCCGGATGACCCCGTCGGCGTCGAGGGGACGCTGGCTGCGCGGCTTGAGATGGATGAGGATGCGCCCCTGGTTCACCGTCCCGGAGCCCACCGACGACATGAACTCCGCCACGTTCGGGTCCGCCTTGACGATGGCCGCCACCGCCTGCTGGTGCCGGACCATCTCGGCGAAGCCGGTCCCCTCCGCCGTCTCGGTGGTCCCCTGGATCTGCCCCGTGTCCTCCGAGGGGATGAACCCCTTCGGCACCGTCGCGAAAAGGACGATCGTCGCCAGGAGGATCGCCGCGGAGAAGGCCATCGTAGCCCGGCGGCGCCCCATCACCCAGTGGAGGCTCCGCTCGTAGGCGCCGACGGTCCGCACCCACAGCCGCTCCGACCACTGGAAGGCGCGGCCGTGCTTCTCCTCGGTGTGCGCGCGGAGGAACCGGCTGCAGAGCATCGGCGTGAGCGTCAGCGAGACGACGCCCGACACGAGGATCGCCACGCCGATCGTGACCGCGAACTCGTGGAACAGGCGTCCGATGATCCCGCCGAGGAGGAGGACGGGGATGAAGACGGCGATGAGCGAGATGGTCATCGAGAGGATGGTGAAACCGATCTCCCGGGAGCCGTCGAGCGCGGCGCGCAGCGGCTTCTTCCCCATCTCCAGATGGCGGACGATGTTCTCGAGCATCACGATCGCGTCGTCCACCACGAAGCCCACCGAGAGGGTGAGCGCCATCAGCGACAGGTTGTCGAGGCTGTAGCCCAGCAGGTACATCGCCGCGAACGTGCCGACGATGGACATCGGCAGCGCGAGGCTGGGGATGATCGTCGCCGAGACGTTGCGCAGGAAGAGGAAGATCACCATCACGACGAGGCAGAGCGTCAGGAGCAGCGTGAGCTTCACGTCGTTCACCGACGAGCGGATGGACACCGAGCGGTCGTAGAGGGTGTGCACCTCCACCGAGGGGGGGAGCTGCGCCTCCAGCCGTCCGAGGAGGGCGTGCACGTGGTCGGCCACCTGGACGGTGTTCGTCCCCGGCTGGCGCTGCACCGCCAGCACGATCCCGCGCACCCCGTTGAACCAGCTCGCCGACTTGTCGTTCTGGACGCTGTCCACCACCTGGCCGACGTCCTGCAGCCGCACCGGCGAGCCGTTGCGGTACGCGACGATGAGGGGGCGGAACGCCGCCGCGTCGGCGAGCTGCCCGTTCGCCTCGACGGTGTACGCCTGGTGCTTCCCCCACAGGATCCCCGTCGGCAGGTTGGCGTTCGCGTCCCCGATGGCCGACGCGACCTCGTCGATCCCCACGCCGCGCTCCGCCATCGCCTGCGGGTCGAGGCGGATCCGCACGGC
>JADGQW010000245.1 GCA_017881505.1 Gemmatimonadales bacterium | reverse complement strand
GAGAACCTCCTCACCGAAGCCTCGCGGCAGGCGTGGCTCCGCTGGCGCGCGAACCTGAACCCCGACGACGACTACCTCGACGTGCCGGCGGGGGAGCAGCTCTGGACCGCGGCGAGCCGGCCGACCGGGACGATCAACTGCGACGCGATCAACGCGCGGGGCGAGATCTCCTCGGCGACGACCACCAGCGGGCTGGCGTGGAAGATCCCCGGACGGGTGGGCGACTCCGCGATCGTCGGCGCGGGGCAGTACACCGACAACGACATCGGCGCGGCCGGCTCGACGGGTCGCGGCGAGTCGAACATCAAGGTGTGCGGCGGCTTCATGACGGTGGAGGGGATGCGGCACGGGCTCACGCCGACGGACGCCTGCCTCGAGACGCTGCGCCGCGTGATGGCGACGTCGGAGGCGCGGCTCATCGGCCCCGACGGGAAGCCGAAGTTCGACCTCAATTTCTACGCGATCAACAAGCGCGGGCAGTTCGGCGGCGCGGGGCTGTACGCCGGCGCGCGCTTCGCCGTCTGCGACGGCGCCGAGGCACGGCTGGTGGACGGCGCCCACCTCTTCGAGCGACCGCCGCAGCGGTAGGGGGATCCGCGCACCGCGCACCGACGGACCGCACACCGCCATCGTCATGGCGACCGCCACGACCGTGAGCACAGGGGCGCACCGGGCGCCGCGAGTCTTCCTTGGGCTCGCGGCGCTCGCGCTCGCGCTTGCGCCCGCGGTGCGGGCCCAGGCGGGCGGACGTCCCGCCGCGCCCGCGGGGCGGCGGCCGGCTCAGCCAGCAGCCGACACGACCCACCGCCGCCGACCGGCGCCGAGCAGCGACTACTGGAGCTACTACCTCCTTCCCTTCCCCACCTACAACGCGCTCGAAGGATTTGGCGCCTCGCTCACCGGCGGATGGCGTCAGTCGGCGCCACCGGGGCCCGTCCCCGTCGGCATCTCGATCGAGCCATCCGCCATCATCTCCACCAGCGGCACACGGGGTGCGCAGTTCGTGTTCGACGAACAGGGGCGCTGGCGGGGGTGGCGGCTCCTGCTGCTGGCCGGCTCGCTCCGGGAGCAGCGCGCGCCGTTCTTCGGCCTCGGGAACCGCAGCAAGGTGGCCGATTCGCTCGACAACCGGTACGGCGAAGCGTACTCGACCTACTCCCTGCTCCGTTCCACCGCCCTCGTCGCGGTGCGCCGGCGGATCGCGGGACCGCTCCACCTCCTCGTGGGTGCGCAGTACCGGCACTATCGGGCGCGGCCCTTCGCCGACCGGCGCTCGAAGCTCGCCGACGACCTCGCCGCCGGCGTGCCCCTCGACACCGGCACCAGCGACGGGCTCGAGGTGCGCGGTGGGCTTCTCTTCGACACGCGCGACGAGGAGGCGTCCCCGTCGAAGGGGATCTTCGTCGAGGCGCTCGCGGCCCGCGGGGTACCGGGGGGGATCGGAAAGCTCGCCTACACCCGCTACGCCCTCGCCTTCCGGGAGTTCCTGCCCATCTTCGAGTTCACGTCGCTCGCGTTCCGGCAGAGCGTGGAGGTCTCGCGCGGCGCCATCCCCTTCTACGTGTCGGACGAGCGGATGACGAGCTGGCGCCCGGAGGATGGCTTCGGCGGGGAGACGTCGCTCCGCGCGCACCTCCCGGGGCGGTTCACGGCGCCGAACAAGGCGCTCCTCAGCGTGGACTGGCGCTACCGCGACTGGGACTTCTGGGTCACACCGACGACGCCGGTGCGCCTCTGGTTCCTCCTCTTCGCCGACGTGGGCCGCGTGTGGATGGACGGCGAGAAGTTCGCGCCCGACCACCTGCACGCTGGCGGCGGCGTCGGCACACGGCTCCAGATCGGCCGCGGGGGCTTCTTCGGCTTCGACGTCGGCTGGAGCCCCGACGCCCACTTCACCTTCACGACCGCGCTGAGCCTCGCGTACTGAGCGGTCCGCGCACGGCCGGCGGCCCCCAAGTCATGGAGCGCCCGCATCCTCCACGGTGCTGGCCCGCACCAACGCCCCCGGCTAGCTTGCCCGTGTGCCCCTCGCCATGCCCGTCGTCCTCCTCGCCCAGCTCTCGGCGAGCCTTTCCGGCCATCCGGTCGCCGCCTTCGGCGCGCTCTTCCTCGCCGGTCTCGCGACGAGCCTGACGCCGTGCGTCTATCCGATGATCCCCATCACGGCGGGCATCCTGGCAGGCGCGCAGTCGCACCGACGCACCGATGCACCGAGCGACGAGGCGGCGGGAAGCGGACGTGCCTGGCGCCGGCGGGTGGGGCTGACGCTGACCTACGCCCTCGGCCTCGCGCTCCTCTACGCCACCCTCGGGCTCCTGGCGGGGATGACCGGCTCCCTCTTCGGCACGGTGAGCGCCAACCCGTGGGCGCGGTTCGTGACCGGGAACCTTCTACTGGTGTTCGGGCTAGCACTCCTGGACGTCTTTCCCCTCGAGGCGCCGCAACGGCTCGTGGCGTGGGCGGGGCGGTTCGCGGGCGGGTCGTACGCGGGGGTGTTCGCGATGGGGGCGACCTCCGGGCTGGTGGCGGCGCCCTGCGGCGCCCCGGCGTTCGCGGCGGTGCTGACGTGGGTGGGCACGACGCGGAGCGCCCCGCTGGGGTTCGCGTACCTGTTCGTCTTCTCCCTGGGGATGACGGCACTCCTCGTGGTGGTGGGGCTCTTCTCGGGGACCGCGGCCGCTCTGCCGCGCGCGGGGCGGTGGATGGTGTGGGTGAAGCGCCTAGCGGGCATCGTGCTGCTGGCCATGGCGGAGTACTACTTCGTGCAGATGGGGAAGGTGATGTGATGCGTCATCAGCCATCAGCCATCAGCGGTCAGACGCGGCTCGCCGCGGGGTTCGTCGCGATGCTCGCCATCGGCGCGGCCGGGCTGCCCACCGTGGCGCGGGCGCAGGACGAGCAGGTCGGCCTTGCCACCGGCACCGTGGTGCATCCGGTGCAGCTCGAGGACCTCGACGGGCACGCGGCGGATCTCTCGCCCAACATCGGCCAGAAGCCCGTGCTGTTCGAGTTCTGGGCGACCTGGTGCACCAACTGCGCGGCGCTCGAGCCGCGGATGCGCGCGGCGTTCCGGCGTCACGGGAGCCAGGTGGACTTCGTCGTCGTCGCGGTGGGGGTGAACCAGACCCCGGCGTCGGTGAAGCGGCACGTGGACGCGCACCCCCTCCCGGCGGCACGTGTGCTCTGGGACGGGCGCGGGAGCGCGGTGCGCGCTTTCGACGCGCCGGCCACGAGCTACGTCGTCATCCTCGACCGCGA
>JADGQW010000244.1 GCA_017881505.1 Gemmatimonadales bacterium | reverse complement strand
GCGACCCGTCCGCACCGACTCCTCCGACGGCCACCGCCCCGGCGTCTCCCCCACCAGCATCTCGTAGACCACCACTCCCAGGCTGTAGACGTCGGTGCGCTCGTCGAGATCGGTGAGCCCCGCCGCCTGCTCGGGGCTCATGTAGCCAGGCGTGCCCAGGGGGAACCCGGTGCGCGTGAGGTTGGCGCCCCCCGCGGTGCTGATCGCCTTCGCGATGCCGAAGTCGGCGACGATGGGATGGCCCTGGGAGAAGAGGATGTTCTCCGGCTTGATGTCCCGGTGCAGCACCCCCATGCGATGGGCGTAGCCGAGGGCGTCCGCGACGAAGCCGGCGATGCCGAGGGCGCGCTCCACGTCGAGCCGCCGCTCCTGCTCCAACACCTGCCTGAGGGAGCCTCCCTCGATGTACGGCATCACGTAGTAGAGGAACCCGCCCGCTTCCCCGGAGTCGTGCAGCGCCAGGATGTGCGGGTGCGTGAGCCGCGCCGCGATCTCGATCTCCTTGAGGAACCGCTCCGCCCCGAGGGACGCCGCGAGGTCGGCCCGCAGCACCTTGATCGCCACCTGGCGATGGTGCTTCCGGTCCGCCGCGAGGTACACGGTCGCCATCCCGCCGCGCCCCAGTTCGCGCTCGACGGCGTAGCGGCCCGCCAGCGCGGCGGCGAGGGCGTCGGGGGGCGGGGGGTCGCTCATGGAGCGGTCGGGGGGAGGAAAGCGAGGAGGACCACGCGGTACGACGGCTGGTACGCCGCCTCGTACGCCTTGGAGTGCTCGACCGCCGGGTAGCCTTGTGCGCGCATCCGCTCGAAGTATGCGTGGAGGGCCCCACGGCGCAACGGGATCTCGCCCGCGGCCGCCAGCCGCTCGACCACCGCGAGGGAGCGGCGCAGCGCGGCGCGTGAGCCCCGGAACTCCCGCGCGGTGCGCACGAACGCCGCGAGGAGCGCACGCCGGCTCCCGCCGGCCGCGAGGTAGGGACGCAGGTTCACGCGCACCATACGGCCGTCGGGAGAGATGGTGTCGAGCACCGGCTCGCCGGCGCCGGGTCCCAGCGCCGTGATCTCGCGGTCGAGCCACTCCGCCGCCATCGCCGAGTCGAGGCCGAAGTGGCGGCTCCCCATCGTCGCCTGGAAGACGAGCTTGTAGACGTCGGCGGGCTGCATCCGCGGATGGCGCGCGAGCTGCGCGGCGAGGATGCGTCCCAACGCCGGGGCCTCCTGCGCGCGCGGCCGCGGCACCCGCGCCGCCGCGCTCCCGGCGCAGACGAGCGCCACGCCCGCGATCGCCGCCAGGCGCCCCGTCAACGAACCGCCCCCGCCCCGCTCGCTTCGGCCACCACGTAGACGTATCGCAGCGTCGTCTCCCCCGGATTCGCGACGTCGTGGCCGGTGCCCGGGGGCACGTACGCGGCCGTCTCCGTGTCCACCACGAGCGGCGCGGCGCCGTCCACGTGCAGCTCCCCGCGCCCCTCCAGGACCACGATCGCCTCCTCGCGCGAGCCCGTCGTGTGCCGGCCGACGGACTCGCCCGCCGCCAGGACCACCAGCCCCGAGCGCATCCCCGCGCTCTCGGGGGGACCCGCGAGGAGAGAGCGGCGCACCGGCCCACCGGCACGCAGATCGAGGGTACGGGCGTGGGGAGCCGCAATTTCGAGCGATTCTCTCACCAATCCTCCTGGCCGGATGGGCGCCCGCGCACCGGGTGGCGGGGTATTGCACGGGCGGGCGACGCCGGGGAGGAAGCTACCCCTCGATGTTGCCTGGAGTCGAGGCGTGGCGGTACAGTTCGTGCGCGTCGAGAACCGGCACGGCAGCCCCTGGAGGCCGTCGTGCGCTCCCCGTTCCCGGAGATCAACCCCGTGCGCAGCTCCCCGATCCGTCACCTCGTGGTGTGCAGTGTTGCCGCCGCCTGCTGGGCCGTCGGTGGCGTCACACCCTCCCGTGCGCAGGATGCTCCGGCGCCCGGACCGACCGCGCTGGCGATGCACATCTTCAACGACGCGGTGCAGAACGCGCGCACCACGTCCGCGCGCCTCGCCGGGCCGCAGCCGCGGGTGGTCCCAGGGCTGGCGCAGTACCAGGACGCGCTGACGAAGCTGCAGGCGGGCCGGTTCGTGGAGGCGTCGACGGCGATGCAGGCCGCGCTCCGCGCCAACCCGAACAGCGCGCTCTATCACGGGGACATGGCGGCGATCCAGATCGGGCTGCAGTCGGTGGACGACGCGTCCCTGGAGCTGGTGCGGGCGCGGCAGATCCAGCAGCAGAACCAGTGGTACACGGTCGCTCTGGCGGCGGTGAAGGCGCTGCGCGGGCAGTACCCCGACGCGTCGCTGAACCTCGAGGCGGCCGTGTCCGCCGACAGCAGCATCGTGGACTCGGTGGTGACGGAGGCGGGGGTGGCGTGGTCGTGGCGCGGACGGCGCACGGCCCAGGCGCAGGCGTGGGCGCTGATCGCCACGGCGCGGTGGCCGGGGCTCGCGGAGCCGTGGCTGCGGCTCGCGACGCTCTACCGGCAGCAGCGCGACACCACCACGCGCGGGATGCAGGCGATCCGCCGCTTCAGCGCGCTCCGGCCCGCCGACCACGTCGGCCAGCTCCTCTTCGCCTTCTACCTGTACGACGCGGGCATGAACGACTCGGCCCTCGCGATGGCGATCGCCGCCGCGGAGGACTCGACTCAGCGGGACCGGGCGGCCGAGGTGATGTACGGCGTGGGTGCGCGCTCCCTCCAGCTCGCCAGCAGCGACACGGTGCGCGCGCACCAGGTGGGGCACGTGGACACGGCGCTGATCGCCCTGTCGCGCTCCCGGGCGGCGGCGGCCCCCGAGATGCTGCCGCGGGTCCAGCTGGTCCTCGGCTACGCCCAGCTCACCCGCGTGGCGGTGCTCGACCAGCAGGCGGAGCACAACCGCCAGTGCGACCCCGCGCGCCAGCTCGATTCGCTCGTCACGCAGGCCGCCGAGAACCTGCGGGCGGGCGTCGCGCTCGACAGCGCCCGCGTCACGCCGATCCTCGACACCACCATCCCGCAGTACCGGACGCGGGTCACGGCCCTCGTCCGTCAGGTCTGCGGGGACCGCCGCCCGTAGCGCGGCCCCGCCGCGGCCCCGCGCCGCGGCCTGACGCGGCGTCCAGCCGCGCCTCGAACGTCAGACGGCGCCAGGAGTCCATCCCCGGCGCCGTCGTGCTTCCGGACCCGGGGGGGGGCGCCGCAAAGCCTGGCGGGCGCGGGAATTGCGGAGGCTGGAGGCGCCGTGGGCTC
>JADGQW010000084.1 GCA_017881505.1 Gemmatimonadales bacterium | reverse complement strand
GCCATCCGCGCCTCTCGCTTGAAGCGCGCGGCCCCCGGGCCGAGACCCAACCCGGGCGGGAGCACCTTGAGGGCGACGGGGCGCTGCAGGCCGATCTCCAGCGCCCGGTACACGACGGCCATCCCGCCGCGGCCCAGCTCCCCTTCCACCTCGTACTCGCCGGCCAGGGAGCGCCGGAGCTCGGACAGCAGCAGGTCCTCATCCTGCGGCGGCGCCCCGCCGCCGGCTCCTGCGCTGTCGGTGAGGACGAGGGTCCGGGCGCCGGGGTCGCTCACCTGCGCGCCACAGCGGTCGCACCTGCCAACGCTGGCGCTCACGTCCGCACCGCACCGGGGACAGACCGTCATTGCCCCGTCTCGGTGAAGGTCACGCTGCCGATCGCCACCGTCTTCCCCGTCACGGTCACCGTGTTCTGGCCGGGGTTCTGACCGAGCCGCAAGGTCGTCTGCGCAAGACCGCCCGCATCCGCTGTCACGTCCTGGGTCAGGTTGTTGCCGCCGCCGCCCAGGCTTCTGCCCCCCGCCGTGATCGAGTAGGTGACGCTTACGCCCGGGACGGGGAAGCCGTTCGCATCGACCACTCGCACCACCAGCGCCAACGGCAGCGTACTGTTCGACGCCGCGCTCTGGTTGTTGCCGCGGACGACCATCAGCGCCGTCGGCGTCGTTCCGGTGAACAGCGGAGCAGTCCGGACAGCGGTGTAGGCGATGGCGCCGACCGCGCTGTCCCCCGCGGCGGACGGCGTGCCGCTGCTCCTCGGCCCGAGGCCGTCCCCCCACCAGTTGCCCGGGAAGGCCAGGTTGGCGACCAGCGGGTTCACGACGCCCGCGGAGTCGTTGCCGTAGATGTCGTTGTTCGTCGAGGAACCCGCCGCCAGCGAGCCTCCATCGATCCGCATCCCGGTCGTGCTGGCCGTGACGTCGTTGCTGTCGACGCGCACATTGCTCGAAACGCCGCCGACCAGCACCCCGACCTGCGTACCGCGGATCACGCTGCTCCGAATGACGGCCGCCGCCGACGCGAGCACCTTGATCCCCGTGCCCTCCTCCACCCCCGGCAGCGAGTCCACGCCGCGCACGACGACGCCGTTCACCGTCGCGCCCGCGACGGTCTCGAGCCGGATACCGTAGCCCTGCACCGAGTCCACCTCGGACCGCGCGATGCTCGTGCCGGACGCCGAGTTCCGGATCGAGATGCCCCGGCCGATGCGCGACGGAACGCTCCCCGGCGGGTTCACGTAGAAGTACTCGATCCGCATGCCCGAGCCGTTCGCGTCCACCGCCGGGCCGTCGAGACTGTGCCGCATCGCGAGATAGCGGATCGTCATCGGCGCGCTGGTGATGGCGGCGATCCCCGCCGCTCCGCTGTCGTGTGCAATCATGGGGAGCAGCCCGGGATCGACGCGGCCGCCCGACACGAAGGCGGCGGAATCGCCGAGCAGCGTGAGACTCCGGCTGAGCGCGACGGTCTCGGAGTAGGCACCGATGCCCCGTCGTACCACGACGGTGTCCCGCGCACCCGCCACATCCACCGCATCCTGGATCTTCGCGAAGGGCCGCAACACGCTACCCACCCGCGAGCTCACCACACTCGCGTTGTCCACCGTCCAGAGGGAAAGGCGCCGGACGACGAGCGTGAAGGTGTCGGCCGTCGAGCCGGCAGTGGCGATCAGCACCGCGGTGCCGAACCCCTTCGCCCTCACGGAGTCACGCACCACGGAGTCGGCGACGAGGGCGTTGGACGACCGCCACGCCACCGGATAGCCGGCGATGGGCGCGCCCCGGTGGTTCGTCACCACCGCCACCAGCGGAAGCGCCTGGCCCAACGCGGTGAGCGTGTCCAGGGCGAGCCCGTCGATCACGATGGATGCCGGCACGTTGGTCACCGTGTACGACGCCGAATCGGCCAATCCGTTGGCGGTGATCCGCACCAGCGTCCGGCCGGTGTCCCGCGCCGTCACGATGCCCAACGCAGTGACCCGCACGATGTTGGGATCATCCACGCTCCAAGTCGCTGCCCCGCGCGATAGGTCGGCGTTGCGCGCGTTCTGGATCACGACCGGCGTCGTGTCCACGTCCCCGGGGGCGGTCAGGGACCGCTCCAACGGACCCTGCGTAACGCCCGAAGGCAGCTTGAAGTGGAGCGTGGTCGGAAGATCGGTCGCGGTCACCGTGGCGGTGTCCGCCAAGGACCCGGTGACGGCGATCACACGCGCCGTGCCGACGCCCTTGAGGATGGCGTGCCCGTCCTGCGTCACCTGCACGATGGCGGTGTCGGGGGTCCGCCACGAGAACGCCACGGCGGGGACCGTGTCCCCCCGGGCGTTGAAGGCCGCAGCGCTGAACGCGAGCGTGTCCCCGGTGCTCGTGCTCGACGCGGCGTGCGGCGTGACCCGCAGGGAGACCGGAGCGTTCGTCACGCTCACCGTCACGCTGTCCGCGCCCGCCCCGAGCGCCGCGGCGACCTTCGCCGTCCCCATGGCCAGCCCCGTGACGAGGCCCTGCGCCGAGACAGACAGGATCGCCGGATCCGTGACGGTCCACGCGAGCAGCGGGTTCGGGATGAGCACATTCAGGCGGTCATAGGCGACCGCGTTCAGTTGCCGCTGGCCGTTGACGGACGTGATGTCCGGCACCGGCCTGGGGCCGATGACGATCCGGGTCGCCCGCTGCGCCACCGTCACCGCGAGGCTGTCGGAGACCGCATCCAAGCGCGCGCGGAGGAACGTCGAGCCGACGCGGACGCTGGTCGCCGTGCCGGCGGCATTCACCAGGGCGACGGTGGTGTCGCCGCTCGACCACGCCGGACTCAGGCCGGCGATCACGTTGCCACGGGCGTCGCGGGCGGTGGGCGCCACCGTCGCCGTCGCGCCGATCGCATCGAACAGCAGGGACGCCTGGTCGAAGGAGAAGCGGACCAGCGCCTGGCGCACCGTGACGGCAACGCTGGCGGAGTCCAGATCGAGGATGGCGTGGACGGTGGCCGTGCCGTTCTTCAGCGCCAGGAGCTTCCCTGCGGCGCTGACGGAGATCACGCTCGTATCCGTCGACCGCCAGGATGCGGCGCCCGGGATGGCGTTACCGTTGGCGTCGAGCGCCGTGGCGTGGAGGGTCGCCGTATCCCCCAGGCTCAGGAACGTCACCCGGGCCGAGTCCACCACGATCGACCCCGCCACCACACGCAGCGTGCGGGAGATCGCCGGCGGGGTGGAGGGCAGGATCGCGCCCGTCAGGCTCACCGTCAGCGTCGTGGTTCCACGCTTCAAGGGCCGGAGCGAGTCGCCGGCGCCCACGGCGACGACCGTGGTGTCGGACGAGGCGTATGCGAACCGGGCGCCGGGGAGCGCCGCGCCGTCCGCGGTGGCCTCCGCCACGGCCGCGACGACCCGGCCCTGGACCAGGGTCGAGTCGCCGAGGTAGACAAGCGTCACGTTCTTCGCGCCGGGCGCACGCAGGATGTCGGCGAGCTGGCAAGTCGAGAAGGCGAGCCCGGCCAGGGCGACCACGGCAACCTGTGCCCCCCAGCGGACCACGCGCAGGGTCATAGTGTGCTGGGGAAGAGGTAGGATTGAGTCTATTTCGAATCGGGCCTGAGGCAAGAGTCCCGGTCGCCGGGACACGGGCGGCATCGTACGCCTGCGGTGAATCAAATCCTATACGATGACTCGTCTATGCGGGCGGCCGGTCGACTGCGGACGCAGACGGGCGCCCCCTGCGGCCGCCCGTCCCGTCTACATTCCTCCGGAGGCGACGTGCCCCAATCACTGCACCACGATCGTCCCCCGCATCCCCGACGTCGGCGTGCCGTGGAACGTGCAGTAGTACACGTACGTCCCCGCCGTCGCGAAGAGGTGCGAGAAGGTGCCGCTGGCCGCCACGCTGCCGGAGTTGTAGATGTCGGGCGAGGTGGGCACCGAGGTCACCGTGTGCGCGAAGGCGTCGTGGTTCGTCCACGTCACGGTCGAGCCCGCGGTGATCGAGTCGAGGGTCGGGCTGAAGGCCGAGCCGGACATCGAGAGGCTCAGCGTATGCGAGCCGGCGCCGCCGGGACCGGTGGAGGAGCTGTACCCGCTGCTCCCCCCGCACCCGGCGACACCTGCCAGTAGGACGATTGTGACGACGCTCACCAAACGCATAGTGCCTCCCGAGACGGCGAAGCCGGCGGAGGGTCCGCCGGCGATTGTCTAACATCATACCCGACTATTTTAGTAATGTTTCCGTCGCGGTTCCGTGTCGCCGCTCACATACCAGCCGGCGCCGTCTGGCGGGCCGGGGGCACACGGCGGATATTCACCGCCCCATGGACTGGCACGAGCAGGTCGCGGTCGTCACCGGCGGGACGCGCGGGATCGGCAAGGCGCTGACCCTGGATTTCGTGCGCCGCGGCGCGGCGGTGGCGTTCTGCGCGCGCGACGGTCAAGACGTCGAGAGGCACGTGGCGGGGCTGCTCGGCGGCGGCCACCGGGCGCTGGGCGCGGTGTGCGACGTGCGCGACGAGGCCTCGGTGGCGGCGTTCGCGGAGCGGGTGAAGTCGGAGCTGGGGACGCCGACGATCCTCGTCAACAACGCGGGCGTCGGCCGCTTCGCGCCGCTAGGGGAGATGAGCCTGATGGCGTGGGACGAGGTGATGGACACCAACCTGCGCGGGCTCTTCCTCGTCACCCGCGCCTTCCTCCCCGCGATGACGGCGCGAGGGCACGGCACGATCGTAAACGTCGCGTCCCTCGCCGGCCGCAACGGGATCGCCGAGGGAGCCGCCTACTCCGCCTCGAAGCACGGCGTCCTCGGCTTCTCGAAGTCGCTGATGCTCGAGGTTCGGAAGCTCGGCGTGCGGGTGATGGCGATCTGCCCCGGCTCCGTGAACACCGCCTTCTTGGACGGCGACACGCCCTTCGATCCGGACAGGGCCCGCATCCTCTTCCCCGAGGACGTCGCCAAGGCGACGCTCGACGCCCTCGAGCTGCCGGAGCGCGCGCTGGTCTCGGAGCTGGACATCAGGCCGGCGAACCCGTAGGGGCGCCGCTCACCGTAGACCGTTCACCGTTCACCGCACACCATAGACACTCGAAGCGCCCGGCGGGGATTTGCCGGGCGCTCGGAGCGATGGCGGTCGACGGTGAGCGGTCTGCGGTCTACTGTGCGCCCGTCAGCACCGGCAGCACGACGTGCGATGGGTATTCCGCCGAGCGGAAGACCCGCTGGGTCGTCTTGTGGAAGTCGGCGTCGGTCGCGTGCCAGATGTCCATGAAGCGCCCGGGATTCCGGTCGATCATCGGGAACCAGGTGCTCTGGACCTGCACCATGATGCGGTGGCCGGGCCGGAAGGTGTGGAAGATGTCGTTCATCCGGTAATGGACCGGCGTCACCGCGTTGGGCACGAACGGCTCCGGCCGGCTCATCGAGTTCCGGAACTTCCCCCGCAACACGTCCCCCCGCACCAGCATCTCGTAGCCCGCCATCGTGTTCGGCGCGCGCGGGTTCGCGCCCGCTCCGGTGTCGGGGAAGACGTCGATCACCTTCACGATCCAGTCGCAGTCGGTGCCGCTCGTGCTGACGCTGAACGCGACGTCCACGGGCCCGGCGACGGTGACGGCCGAGTCGAGCGCGTCCGTCTCGTACACGAGCACGTCGGGGCGGCGCCCGGCGAAGCGCTGGTCCTCGACCATGAAGCCGTTCTGGTACCAGTGGGTGATCGCTGCGGTGTACGGCACCGGCTTCGCCGGGTCGGAGACGTATTCGTCGAAGAGGCGGCCGTGGGCGCGGGGCGCCGCGAAGGCGAGGCCGCCGCCGGCCTGGAGGTAGAGGTTGCGTTCCGCGGTGTTCCGCGGCGGCCACGCGTCGAGGTAGCGCCACACGTTGGCGCCGGTGTTGAAGACCGCGGCCTCGAAGGCCCGCGGCGCCGGGGCCGCCGAGTCGCCGAGGAGGTAGTAGTTGAAGAACGGCACCTCGATGCTGTCGGTGAAGACCTGCGCCGTCCGGAAGCCCCACCCCACGGCGCCGAGCGAATCGGCGGGGCCGCCGTTCCACTGGCCGTGCGACCAGGGGCCCATCACGAGGCGGTTCACCGCGCCGGGGCTCTGCGCCTCCGCGGCGGCGTAGGCGTGGAGCGCGCCCCACAGGTTCTCCGTGTCGAACCAGCCGCCGACCCAGAGCATCGCGGGGTGCAGGTTCCGAAGGTGCGGCCGGACGCTGCGCGCCGCCCAGAAGGCGTCCCAGGTGGGGTGCGCCGCGATCGAGTCCCAGAAAGCCACGCTATCGTGGAAGACGCGCAGGTTCGCGTTGGCGAGGGGGCCGAGCTTCAGGAAGTACTGATAGCCGTCGGGCGTGCCGAAGTTGACGGGGTGGAAGTCGTGCGTGTTCGGTTGCGGCCGCGGCCACCCGAAACCCCAGTAGAAGTCGAAGGCGTGGGGGAGGAGGAGCGCGCCGTTGTGCATGAAGTCGTCGCCCCCCATCCACTCGGTGACCGGCGCCTGGGGGGAGACGACCTTGATCGCGGGGTGCGCGTCGATGGCGGCCATCGAAGCGTAGAAGCCGGGGTACGACGTGCCGCGCACGCCGATGCGGCCGTTGTTGCCCGGCACGTTGTGGATGAGCCACTCGGCGGTGTCGTACGTGTCGCTGGTCTCGTCCACGTCCTGGTTCGAGTGCTTGTGCTCGATGTAGGGCCGGACATCCATGAAGGTGCCCTCGGACATCCACCGCCCGCGCACGTCCTGGAAGACGCCGATGTAGCCCGCGCGCACGTACGCGAGGACCTGCCCGCCCCCCAGGCCCCGGAACACGCCGGGGAACTGGTCGGCGCCGTAGGGGCCGACGCTGTAGGGGGTGCGCGTCATCACGATGGGGTGGAGGCGCGTGGTGTCCTTGGGGATGTAGATGGCCGTGAAGAGGCGGACCCCGTCCCGCATCGGGATCATCACCTCGCGCTTCGTATAGAGGGTCCGGTAGTCGGTCGCCAGCGGCGTGGCAGGGGCCTGGGCCAGGGCGACGGGCGCGGCGGCGAGGACTGCCAGGATGGTCAGGGCGGAGCGGGCGAACGTGCGCGACATGGATGGGCTCTCCCGAAGGGATGCATTCAATGTACGGATGCCGCGGACGGCCGGAAGGTTGGAAGGCAGCGGGCGACCTCGCGCTAGACGAAGAGCGACACGTCCGCGTCGGCCGCGAAGTCCAGGAACGCGGTCGCGCCCGCGATGTCCACCCCCTCCACCAGGTCCTCCGCGCGCACGCCCATCACCCCCATCGTCGTCGAGCAGGCGAAGAGGCGCACGCCCCCCTCCCGCGCGATGTCGAGGAACTGCCCCACATCGAGCATGCGCGAGCGCTTCATCCACCGCTTCATCATCCAGGTCGCCACCGCCGTCATCCCCGGGAGGACGCCCACCAGGCTGGGCAGCGGGACCGGCATCGCCGGGTTGCCGAGGGACGGGACCTTGAGCTTGCGGTGCTTCTTCCGGTGGATGATGTCCAAGCCGTAGAAGGTGAAGAAGATCCCCACCTCCCACCCCAAGCTCACCGCCGTCGCCGCCAGGATGAGCGCGGGATAAGCGCCGTCCAGCGTCCCTTTCGACGCCACCATCGCCAGCCGGCGCGCTCGGCCGTCGGCGCGGGCAGGAACGGCCCCCAGCGCGGCCAGGGCGCTCATCCGTCCCCGTCCTTCCGGAGACGGAACACCTGCACGCCGTCCCGCTCCTCGGCGGAGAGGAGCGCCAGGCCCCGCTGCCGCGCCAGCGCGGGGAAGTCCGCCAGGGACCCGGGGTCGGTGCAGACGACCCGCAGCGCCTGCCCGGGGAGGAGACGGTCGATGGCCCGCGACGCCTGGTAGACCGGCAGCGGGCAGAGCAGTCCGCGGCAGTCCAGCTCGGCGTCCGCGACGCTCGTCTCCGCCGGCGCGCCCGCCGCCGCGCCACGCGTCTGCGTGATCCGTTCGCTCATCGGGCCACCTCCTCCGCGTCCAACCGCTCCGCGTAGAACGACGCGTACTTGTGTCCGCCGTCGGGGGAGATGCCGACCACAAGGCCCGATTCCGCCGGCTCGAGCCGCGCAATCGCCTCGACGATGGCGCCGGTCGAGGGGCCTACGATCAGCGCCTCCTCGCGGAACAGCCGCCGCGCCATGGCGTACGCCGGGCCGTCGTCCACGCGCACGACGTCGTCGAGCACCGACCGGTCGAGGATCGCGGGCGCCTTGGCCTCCTGGAGGTTCTTGAGGCCGGGCAGGTGGTGCCCCCGCTGCGGCTCCACCGCCACGACGCGAATGCTCGGGTCGCGCTCCTTCAGGAACCGGCCGACGCCGGTGATGGTGCCGCACGTGCCGAACCCCGCCACGAACGTGCGGACGCGGCCCTCCGTCTGCTCCCAGATCTCCGGGCCCGTCGTTTCGTAGTGCGCCCGCACGTTGTCGGGGTTGGCGTACTGGTTGGGCATCGCGTAGCGGCCGCGGTGGGCCGGGCTCTCGGCCACCGCCCGCGCGAGGGCGATCGCGCCGTCGCTCGGATTATCCACCGGGCACAGGTCGTCCGGGGTCGCCATCACCTCGGCGCCCAGCATCCGCAGGAGCGTGAGCTTCTCCTGCGGCGCCCCCGAGGGGATGGTCACGGTGAGCTTCTTGCCCTCCAGCGCCGCCAGGGCCGCGAGCGCGATCCCCGTGTTCCCCGACGTGGCCTCGACCAGCTCCCGACCGCCCAGCTCGCCGCGGCGCCGCATCCCCTCGAGCAGGTAGAGCGCGGTGCGGTCCTTGATCGAGCCGAAGGGGTTGAACCACTCGAGCTTGAGATGCGCCTCCGCGCCGCTCGGCAGGACCCTGCTGAGCCGCACGAGGGGCGTCGGGTTCTGCGGGCTGGCGATCAGGTCCCGCACGCTCCCGTAGCGGCGGCGGGAAGCGTCGGGCCTCAGGCGTTCCTGGCGCGCCCGGCGCTCCGCTGCCGTACGGTCCTGCTGAGGCTCGGTCTGGGCGGGCGGCTGTCCTGCCGCCGAGTTCGTGATGTACATCGAAGCTCCTCCACTCCTTCTCTCCCGCCGCCCGAGCGTCCGCTGGCCGAAACGACAAGACCCGCGACGATCGAACCGTGCGGGTCATTGGGGACGGCCTGCGTGACGACGAAACGTTCAGGCACTCAAGGTGACAGACCCGGGTCCGTACGCGCACTCCGCCTGGTACAGGGGCAGGCCCCCGGGCGACGGCGCGCGCGACTCGTTTCCATCAGGCCTCGGTGGTGCGGGGTTCGAGATATACGACCCCGTAGCTCGCCATTGGTTCCAGGGCCGCCCGTCAGTCGGTCCTGAGGCGGTACCCGACGCCGGGCTCGGTGAGGAGGTAGCGGGGATGGGCTGGGGCGCGCTCCAGCTTGTGCCGGAGCTGCGTCATGTAGACCCGCAGATTCGCCGTCTGCTCGGCGCCGTGCGATCCCCACACGTCCTTCAGCAGCTGGCGGTGCGTGAGCACCTTGCCGGCGTGATGGACGAGCACCGTGAGAAGCTTGTACTCGGTGGGGGTGAGGTGCACCTCCCCCCCCGCGACGAAGACCCGGCGATGGGCCAGGTCCACCTTCAGCTCGCCCAGTTCGAACACCGGCTCCTCGGGCGCGCCGGCGGCACGCGCCGCGTGTCGCAGCGCCACCCGCAGGCGGGCCAGCAGTTCCTCGAGGCCGAACGGCTTGGTGAGGTAGTCGTCGGCGCCGGCGTCGAGGGCCGCGACCTTGTCCTGCTCCTTCCCCCGCGCCGAGATGACGATGATCGGCGTGCTGGACCACTCCCGGATGCGGCGCGTGAGCTCGAGACCGTCGAGGTCGGGGAGGCCGAGGTCGAGGAGGATGGCCTCGGGGTTCCGGCCGGTGGCCTGCGCCAGTCCTTCGCGCGCGGTCGCCGCCCCCACGTACCGGAAGTCGTGGCTCTCGAGCGCCGTCCGCAGGAAGTGCTGCATCGGGGGTTCATCCTCGATCACCAGCACAAGCGGCGCGGTCGCGGCGGGAGTGTCAGCCATCGTCGCTCTCCTTCGGCACACCGGACGGGGGCGTGCCCACGAGCGGCAAGGTGAAGCGGAATACCGCTCCGCCGCCCGCGCGGTTCTCCGCCCAGATGCGCCCGCCGTGCGCCGTGACGATCCCCTTGCAGATGGTGAGCCCCAGTCCCACGCCGCCCGCGGCGGACGCGCCGGGCACGCGGTAGAACTTCTCGAAGATCCGCCCTTCCTCTCCCGGGGGGAAGCCCGGGCCGCGGTCGGCAACGTCCACCACGATGGCGCCCTCCTGCACGGAAGCTGCGATCTCGATGGGGGTGCCCTCGGGCGTGTACTTCACCGCGTTCTCGAGGAGGTTGACGAAGACCTGCTCGACGAGGAGCCCGTCGAGGAGCGCGAGCGGCAGGTCCTGGGGGAGCCGGACCTCGACCGGGCGACCGCGGAGCCGCTCCTCAAGCCGGATCAACGCGACGCCGACCACCTCTTCCAGCGGCTGCCAGTCGCGCTGCACCTCGAGCGCCCCCGTCTCGAGGCGGATCATCTCCAGCAGGTTGCCGATGAGCCGGTTCATCCGCTGGGACTCGCCCAGGATCGACTGCAGGAGCTCGCGCCGCGCGCCCTCGCCCAGTGCACCGCCCGCGCCGCCATCCGCGAGGAGGCTGCTCGCCGCGCCGGTGATGGCGCCGAGCGGCGTGCGCATGTCGTGGGAGAGGGAGCTGAGGAGCGCGGTGCGAAGCCGCTCCGCCTCGACCTCCACCTGCTCCTGCTGGGCGCGCTCGGCGAGCATCACCCGCTCGAGAGCGAGCGCGGCCTGCCCGGCGAAGGTCTCGAGCAGCCGCTCGAGTCCGGGGTCCTGGAACCGCTTCGCGTCGGCCGCCCGCACACCCGCCACACCGACCGCGCCGAGCGAGCCCGCCAGCGGCACGTAGAGCGCGAGCGCCGCGGGGAGGGTGTCGGTCCCGGCGCCGGCGGGGCGGCCGCGCTCGTACACCCACTGGGCGACGCTGCGCTCCTTCTCGTCCAGCGGGAAGGCCGGCGGCATCCCGACGGGGATCTCCACG
>JADGQW010000243.1 GCA_017881505.1 Gemmatimonadales bacterium | reverse complement strand
TGATCCGGATGACGCCGAACGGCTCGGGCGTCGGCATATCCTATGGCGACTCGGTGACGGTGAGCGGTTCGGAGATCGTCGGTGCGTACGACGGCGTGGGGATGTACGAGATCACGGGAGCAGCGAAGGTCTTCGGGACCCGCATCGACAGCAGCGGCGGCAACGGGCTCAGCATCTACGCCAGCGGCTCGGGCGTGCCCGTGGTGGTGGACAGCAGCCGGGTCGCGTCGAACGCGGGCACGGGTATCGATCTGCGCTGCGACAACGGCTGCGGAGACAGCGCCCTGGTCACCCGCAGCACCGTCAACGCCAATGCCATCGGCCTGGTCAACGGGGGCTATCTCGGCTACGCCGTGATCGCGCACAGGAACAACATCTTCGGCAACACGATCGGCGGGGCGCGCAACGAGGATTCGGCGACCGTGATCATGAACGCCGACACGAACTACTGGGGCGACCAGTACGGCCCAACCTGTGACTCGCTCATACCGGTGCCGGGATGCAACCCGCTCGCCGTGCTGGGAGACTCGATCAAGTCGTTGGGCATCACCTTTGCCGACTACCTCGCCGCCCCCGCGACCGACGTGATGCCGGCGCCGAGGTTCCTCGCGCCTCTCGCCCGGCGCGTGGCGCCCGTCGCGCTGGCCGCCCGTCCTCCGATGCGTGCACGTCTGAGCTCGGCGGTCCGGCCGGCGCTCCCGGCGGCCTTGGCGCACCCGCCCTTCGTGTTGCGGACCGACGTCCCGCGGACGCCGCCGAGCCGGACGATGGTGACCTGGCGGAAGGGCCAGCAACCCCGGCCGGCGAAGGTGCACCACCCGGCGTAGCGGCACCAAGAGGGAGCGAGAAGGCCCGGCGGGCTAAGTCCTTGCCGGGCCTTTT
Source organism: Gemmatimonadales bacterium (assembly GCA_017881505.1). Taxonomy (GTDB): domain Bacteria; phylum Gemmatimonadota; class Gemmatimonadetes; order Gemmatimonadales; family JACORV01; genus JADGQW01. Next base: position 2,389 of record JADGQW010000243.1, on the reverse strand, counting down.
CTTCTTGACTGCCCTCGGGCCAAGGGCTACGTTAGCCCGCTAAACCAGCCAGCCTTCGGACCCGAGGCCGCGCGGCGGCACAGATCGCTCGGTGTAACTCTAAGCAGGATACGGAGATACCCGTGGCAACGGAACTGACCAGCACGACCATCTCGAACATCCTCGAGGCGGTGCCGGGCATCAAGACGGTCCTGCGCAGCCCGTCGGCCGACGCGATGGTGAACCTGACGCGCGCCGCCGCCGGCGTCGGGCCCTTCGATCTCAAGGATGCCCGGGAGTTGATGCGGTTCGCGTTCCGGCGCGGCCTGATCAACAATGAGGAGCACGACAAGGTCCTGGGAGACGTCGAGGGCGCCACACAGGCGCGGGAGAGCCGGCTGGCCGCCCGCCGTGCCTCACGCGAGCCGCACCACGGCAAGGCGCACGGGAAGCCGGCCAAGTCCCACGGCGCCACGCATAAGGGGAAGGCCTCCCACGCGCGCCCGCACCGTCCGGTGAAGAAGAAGAAGGCGAAGCCCGCGGCCAGGCGAAAGCCGGCCGCCCGGAAGGCGAAGGTCGCGAAGAAGGCGCGCCCCGCCGCGCATTCGAAGAAGAAGTAGCCGGCTGCGGCCCGCGGGCCGCGTCCGATGGCGTACGGCCGCGAGCAGGCGATCTGCCGCGGCCGTCGTCGTTGCGGGGTGGGGGTGTGGGAGCGAGGCACGGCCGGCGACGCGCGCGCGGAGGCCCTGTCGGGGGTCACAACCGCGGGGTGCGGCCGTGCCACGCTCGCGCCCACGTTAGCGGCATGCGATCCGCGGGGCGTCACCGGAAACGCCGCAACGCGGGCCGTTCCCGCGCGGGAGTGGTGTGACGGGCGTCACACCGCCTCTGCCTCGCGCGAACTGGCGCCGCGTGGGTCGAAGCGTTATCCGTACGACTGGACGAATCGAGGGGGTTGGGATGGCTCGACGACAGGTGCTGGTGGCCGCCGCGCTGCTCGCTGCAGGCGTGGCGCTCCCCGCGTATGGACAGCAGCCCGGCCAGGTGCCGGGTGCGAGCGCTCCGCGCGTCAAGGCGCCGCGCGCGCCCGGGGCCCCGACGGCGAAGACCCTGCGTCCGCGCCAGCTCCCCTCCGGCCTGCCGAGTCCGGCCGGTGCGGCGGCGGGCGCCCCCGCGGCCGTCGCTCCCGTGGCGCAGCCGGCGGCACCGGTGACGCCGCAGGCGGTCGTCGCCGCCCCCCCCGCGCCGTCCAACGCCTTCACCGCCGGGCTGGCGATGCCCCCCTTCTCCGGGACCGGCGACGCGGCGCGCTACGAGTACCTGCGGACGCTGGCGCGCAACATCGACTCCGCGACCGTGGCGCTGGTGGACGTCTTCCGCAACACGTCGGGACAGCCGATGGCGGGGGCGTCCGCACCCACGTCCCTCTCGGCGCGGGAGCGCGAGCGCTGGAGCCGCTGCCGCGACATCTACTGGGACTTCCACACCTTCGCGTCCGGGGCGCAGTACGTGCGGGAGGGCCTCGTCGCCAGTCCGTCGGTGCAGCACGCCGCCGCCGCCCTCGACTCGGCGCTCACATCCCTCGACGCGCTGGCGGAGTGCGACAACGTGGCGAGCATGATCAGCGCTCCGGCGCGCTGGGACCCGTGGGCGCAGTACTACGAGAACGCGGCGCGGCACTTCTACTCCGACTGGTACGCCGCCGTGCGCGAGGCGCACGAGCGCGACCGCGAGCTCGTGGTGGCGCTGAACGGCGTGCTCCCGGCGGGGCGCGCCCTCCCCGTCCCCCCGGGGCTGCCGCGGACGCCGCCCTACGCGGGAGCCGTCATCCGCTGAGCGCCGGACCGGCGCGGCGCGAGAGGCAGGGGCCGCCAGGTGCGGCCCCTGCGCGTCTCGGCCCCGCCCCTTTTACATTCCCTGCCCATGACCCCTCTCGTCCTCGCCGCCGTCCTGTTCCTGCAGCAGCAGGTCCCCCAGGGACCGGCCCTGTCGCCCACGGCCCGCAACGCCGAGGTCACCGAGTCGCGGCAGGCCATCATGGATGTCGGGACGAGTGTCGCCGACGTGCGGACAGCCCACGACGCGCTCCGCCGCGCCGTGTTCAACTCCTCCGACGCCGTGATCGTGCATCAGATGCAGACGATGCGCCGGAGCTGCCAGGACCTGACGGAGGTCGCGCGCGTAGCCCCGGCGCGGCTGTGCCGGCGCTGCTTCGGCGCAAACGCCCAGCGCTCGGTGGATGCGTACCGCGCGATCCTCCCCACGGTGGCCCAGGTCGGGACGCGGTGCGCGACCCGGATGGATCAGGATCTCCGCGCCAAGGAGCCAGCCGCCACCCTGCGGCGTGGCATCTGGGCCTTCACGCGCATCGTGGTGGAGGGGTTCTCCCCCTACGAGGCGCGCCTCCTGG
>JADGQW010000242.1 GCA_017881505.1 Gemmatimonadales bacterium | reverse complement strand
GGTCGAGGCGGATCCGCACGGCGTACTTCATCGCCCCGAAGACTTGCACCTGCGCCACCCCGGCCACCGTCGAGATCCGCTGCGCGAGGAACGTCTCGGCGTACTCGTCGAGAGCCGGCAGCGGCAGCAGCGACGAGCTGAGGACCAGAAAGAGGATCGGCGAGTCGGCCGGGTTCACCTTCTGGTATGACGGAGGGAGGATCCCCAGGGGGAGCTGCCGCAGCGTCTTGGAGATGGCCGACTGCACGTCCTGGGCGGCGGCGTCGATGCTCCGGTCGAGGGAGAACTGCAGGGTGATGTTGGTGCTTCCCTGGCCGCTCGACGACGTCATCTGGTCGAGGCCGGCGATCGTCGAGAACTGCTTCTCGAGGGGCGTCGCCACGGCCGCCGCCATCGTCTCCGGGCTCGCCCCCGACAGGCCGGCGCTCACGCTGATGGTCGGGAAGTCCACGTTCGGCAGGTCGCTCACCGGCAGGAGCCGGTAGCCCATGATGCCGAAGAAGAGGATCCCCAGCATCACGAGCGTGGTCATCACGGGCCGCTTGATGAAGAGGCCGGAAATCTCCATGGACGTGCCCTCCGGGGTGGTCCCCGGTTTCGGTGGACTGCGTCGGCGCGGTAGCGGTTCAATATACCCCTACGAATTCATCGGGATTCCTGTTGCCGGCGGGAGGGCGTCTGGGGGAGAAACGACCGGGAGGGCCCGCCCCTCGGCGGACCCTCCCGTCCCCAGCACCACTTCGCGGCCGCGCGTCGGTGCCACTGCTCGTGTGATGGCGGCCGTTCGCTTCGCTAGGTGCCGAGGTGGAACACCACTTCTATCACGTCGAACGTGCGCGGCGACGCGGTCACCAGGAGGCCGCGGCCGTGCGCGAGGACGGACTTGCCGGCCGCGAGGTCGGCGGCCACGTCGGCGAGGGATGCGATCCCCACGCCGTGCGCGCTCTCGATCTCCGAGCCGGCGACGAGCCGGAGCAGGGTGCCACCCGCCAGCGTCGCCGTGCCGGCGACGGTGTCGGCGGAGAGGACCGTGTCGCTGAACTCCATCACGCCGCTGGCCCGGGGCAGGTCGGCCTTGATGGTCGTGGTCGAGCGGATCTCGATCGCGAGGCCGAGGACGGTGATCCACCCGTCGGGGGGCGGGCTCCCGTTCGTGGAGAAGTTCGCGCTGTCCACGTTGAGCTCGAGCTCCGGGGCCTCATCGGCGGCGTCCAGCCGGATGGTGGCCGCCGTGAAGGAGCCGTCGCCCGGCGCCTGAGGGGCCGCCGGCGGCTTGCGCCGCGCCTCCACGAAGGGCCGGCGTCCCGCGCCGAGGGCCATCGTCAGGCGCGTCGTGAACTCGGCGAGGCCGGAGCGTCCGTCATGCTCGTCGTCGTCGCCCCACTCGTGCTGGCCGCGCAGCCGCGTGGTGCTGTCGAGCACCACCTTGAGTCCGCCGACGTCCAGGGTCAGGGTGTCCGCGCCCGGCCCGGTGGCCACCGCGGTGACGCGCCCTTCGACCTCCTCGTCCGCGCTCATCCTCCGGGCCCGCTCGATCACGATCCGATCTGCGACGAGCGAGTCCCGCACCAGCCGGATCCGCACCCGCGCCGCGCCGCTGTCGAGGGTGTGCTGCAGGTCTCCGATGCTGGCCTGCGCCGAGAAGACGGCGGCGCCGCTCGCCGAGGGGGCCGCGGCGTTCGGGTTCGTCGGCGTGGCCGAGTGCTCGCACGCGACCGCCAGGAGGAGGGCACCGCACGGCAGCAGCCCGAAGGCCCGTCGCCGGGATATCCAGGATTGGGATGGGTCCATCGGGTACCTCCGGAAGAGCTGGGTGAGTCGTATATCCGAGAGGATTGACCGGGGTTCCCGGAGGGAAGTAACGAGGTCGGGACCGATCCCCGGCTGGATGATTGAGGTGCGGAATCCGCACACTTGGGAGTGCGAATCCCGCACTCATGGTGGCGTGACGCTTCCGTAAATCATTGTGGCATATGCTGTTGTCATACGGCACGGGCCGTGCCATATGGGAGGGCGTCCGGCGAGAGCCGCCGGCCGTGGTTCGGACGATGTTCAAGGAAGGGCCGAGACATGAAGCGGACACTGATCATCATCGCATTGGTGGGCGTCGCGGGTGCGGTCACGGCGGGATTCCTCGTGAAGGGGAGCGGGACCGCCGCGGCGAGCTACCGGTTCGTGGCGGTGACCCGGGGCGACGTGCAGCAGTCGGTCAGCTCGACCGGGACGCTGGGCGCCGTGCGCACGGTCCAGGTGGGCACGCAGGTCTCCGGGCAGATCTCGGAGCTGCACGCCGACTTCAACGACCACGTGCGCCGGGGCCAGGTGATCGCACGCCTCGACTCGACGCTCCTCTCGCAGGCGGTGCAGCAGGCGCAGACGGACGTGGACAAGGCGCGTTCCAACATCGAGCAGACGCGGTTCCTGGCCGACCAGGCGGAGCGCCTGCACGCGGCGGAGTCGCTGACCGACACCGACTACCGCACCGCGGTCTACAACGCGGCGGTGGCGCAGACGGCGCTCGCGGCGTCCCAGATCGCGCTGCGGCGGGCGCAGCAGAACCTGCAGTTCGCCACGATCCGCGCGCCGATCGACGGCATCGTGATCGAGCGGGACGTGGACGTGGGGCAGACGGTCGCGGCGAGCCTGTCGGCGCCGCAGCTCTTCCTGATCGCCGAGGATCTGCGGCGGATGCAGATCCTGGCGTCGGTGGACGAGAGCGACATCGGCACGATCGCCGACGGGCAGCCGGTGCAGTTCACGGTGCAGGCGTATCCGAACCGGATGTTCGTGGGACGGGTCCAGCAGGTGCGTCTGCAGTCGAAGACGGACCAGAACATCGTCAGCTACTCGGTCGTGGTCTCCGTGGACAACGCCGACGGCGTGCTCCTTCCCGGGATGACGGCGACGGTGACGTTCGAGGTGGCGAAGGCGACGGCGGTGCTGCGGGTGCCGAATGCGGCGCTGCGGTTCCGTCCGAGCGCGGCGATGGTGGCGGAGGTGCAGGCGGCGCGGGTGGCGGCGGGCGACACGGGCGCCGCGAGGCCGAGGGCCGACTCGGCGGCGTGGGCGGCGCGACGGGCGGGCGCGGCGGGCGCGGCGGGCGCGGCGGGCGCGGCGGGCGCCGCGGGCGCGACCCAGGGCGCGACGGGGGCACCGGCGCTGGCCGTGGGCCAGGCGTCGGGGACGGCGGGGGGCGCGGCGCGGCGAGCCAACGTCGTGACGCTCTGGTACGTGGACGCGAGCGGCAAGCCGCAGTCGGTGCGGGCGCACACCGG
>JADGQW010000241.1 GCA_017881505.1 Gemmatimonadales bacterium | reverse complement strand
CTAAGGATGGGAGGCGCGCGTCAGCAGCGTGTCATTCGGGTCCAGGCACCGGCCGCGATGGTCCGCGAGGGCGGCGAGGATCGGAGACGAAATCCGAGCATTGCGTTCGCCATTCACCCGACCTCGGAACGCCGCGCTTGCCCGGTCCCTCGGCGGCCCCTCACATTTCGCGGATGAGCCAACGGAAGAAGCTCGCCATCCTCGTCGCCGGCGGCCCGGCGCCCGGCATCAACAGCGTGGTGAACTCCGCCACCATCCGCTCGGTGCTGGGCGGGGTGGACGTCGTCGGCCTCCAGGACGGCTTCGAGTGGGTGATGCAGGGGAACATCGACCACGTCGTGCCCCTGACCATCGAGTCGGTGAGCCGCATCCACTTCCTGGGCGGCTCGTTCATCGGCCTCTCGCGCGCCAACCCCACCACCGACCCGCAGCTGCTCGAGAACACCATCAACGCGCTGCTGCGGCTCAACGTCTCGCAGCTGATCACCATCGGCGGCGACGACACCGCCTTCTCGGCGATGCGCCTGGAGGCGCAGTCGAAGGGGCGGATCCGCGTGGTGCACGTGCCGAAGACGATCGACAACGACCTCGATCTGCCGCAGGACATCAACACCTTCGGCTTCCAGACGGCCCGGCACCTCGGCGCCGAGCTGGTGAAGAACCTCATGGTGGACGCGCAGACGGCCTCGCGCTGGTACTTCGTGGTGATGATGGGCCGCAAGGCGGGCCACCTCGCCCTCGGCGTCGGCAAGGCGGCGGGGGCGACGCTCACGCTGATCGCCGAGGAGTTCGGCGGGAAGCTCGAGTTCAAGACGATCGTGGACACGCTGGTCGGCGCCATCGTGAAGCGCCTCTCGCACGGGACGCGGCACGGCGTGGCGGTCATCGCCGAGGGCCTGGTCGAGCAGCTGGACCCGTCGGACCTCTCCCAGCTCGAGGGGGTCGAGCGGGACGCGCACGGCAACCTGCGCATGGCCGAGATCGAGATCGGCGAGATCCTCAAGAAGGCGGTGCAGGCGCGGCTCAGGGAGTTCGGGATCAAGGAGACGATCGTCGCCAAGAACATCGGCTACGAGCTGCGCTGCGCCGACCCGATCCCCTTCGACATCGAGTATGCCCGGGACCTCGGCTACTGCGCGGCCAAGTACCTGCTGTCGGGCGGCAGCGGCGTGCTGATCTCGATGCAGGCGGGCCACTTCGTGCCGATCCCCTTCAGCCAGCTCATCGACCGGGAGACGGGCCGCACCCGCGTCCGGCTCGTGGACATCAACACGATGAAGTACGCCATCGGCCGGCGGTACATGATCCGCCTGCGCAAGGAGGACTTCGACGACCCCTCCGAGCTGGCCCGTATCGCCGCGGTCACCAAGCTCTCGCTCCAGGAATTCCGCGACCGCTTCGCGTACCTAGTGGAGAACGAGCCGCCGGCCCTCGACCTGATGGCGCCGTCGGCCGACTGAGGGCCTTTCCCGTGCGCGAGCCGCGTGGGGCGAGAGCGGAATGGTCGGTGCTGGTCTACCTGGCCGGGGACAACAACCTCGACCAGAGCGGCGTGGGCGACCTCCTGGAGATGAAGAAGGTCGGCTCGACGCCGCGGGTGACCGTCGCCGCGGAGTTCGACCGGGGCTCGGGCCGCGGCGCGAAGCGATACCTCCTCCGGAAGGGCGGCACCCTCGCCGCTGACGCCGTCCTCTCCCTCGGGAAGCTCAACACCGGCGACCCGAAGAACCTCCTCGACTTCGTGCGCTGGGGCGTGAAGACCTGCCCCGCCAAGCGCTACGCCCTGGTCCTCTGGAACCACGGCCAGGGATGGGACGACACCGACATCTACGCCGACGAGCGGCACCGCGCCCTCCGCCCCCTCGCCCGGGGCCGCGTCCAGCGCGCCCTCTTCCGGCCGCCGGTGCGCCGAATGCTGCGGGGCGCCCTCCGGAAGTACGAGCCCCGCGCCATCCTCCTCGACGACGACGCGAAGGACTTCCTCGACAACGTGGAGCTGAAGCGGGTCCTCGCCTCGACGGCGGAGGCCATCGGGGGGAAGCTCGACGTGCTGGGGATGGACGCCTGCCTGATGTCCATGGCGGAGGTGGGCTACCAGGTCCGGGAGAGCGCCGCCTTCACCGTGGGCTCCGAGCAGACGGAGCCGGGGGACGGGTGGCCCTACGACCGCATCCTCCGCGCCCTCGCGAAGCAGCCGCAGATGGAAGCGAAGGACCTGAGCGCGACCATCGTGCGCGAGTACCTCGCCTCGTACGTGGCTGCCGACGGCGTGACGCAGTCGGCCTGCGACCTCGCGAAGGCCGATGCGCTGGCCTCGGCCGTCGCCACGCTGGCGGGCGCGCTCACCGCCGCTCTGGGGGACGAGGCGCAACAGGGGCGGATCCTCGCCGCTCGCTCGCGCGCCCAGGCGTACGAGATCCCCGACAACGTGGACCTCGCAGACTTCTGCGATCTGCTCGCGGCCGCGGCGCCAAGCGGAGCCGTGGCGGGCGCGTGCCGGGACGTGGTGCGGGCGGTAAGCGGAGGAGCAGGGGGCTACGTGCTCGCGTCGGGGTCGAAAGGCGCCGGTCTGGCCCACTCGCACGGGGTGGCGATCTACTTCCCGACGACGGCCATCTCGCCGCTCTACGCGCGGCTCGACTGGGCGGCGGCGACCGGCTGGGGCCGCTTCCTCGAGGCGTACCTCCGGGCCGTACGGGGGCGTTAGGTCGCTGCCGGGATCACTTCCCCTTGTCGAGCTGCTCCCGGACCCGCGAGCGGCCGATCACCACGAGCGCGGCCTGGCCCGCGTCGAGCTGCTCCCCGAGGTCCTCGGCGTCGCCGCGCGACATTCCGCCGAGGGCATGGCCGATCCCGCCACCGGCGGCGGCGCCGACGACGGCCGCACCGAGGATCGACGGTGGAAAGATGATCCCGACCAGCGCACCGACGGCCGCGCCCGTCCAGGCGCCGTGCTGAGTGGGCTTCTCGTGCTTGGTCACATGCACCTTGCCCGCCTCGTCCTTGTACATCAGCGCGACGTCGTAGCTGCCCACCAGATCGGCCGAGTGCAACTCCAGGAGCGTGTCGTAGTCGGCGTCGGCGTCGGCGCGGTCCGAGTACACCGCCCCATATACGAATACCGGATCATCGCTCATCGTCCAGCTCCTTTGACGGGTGCGTGGGGAGACTACGGCCCGCGGGTTGAGCGGGCATCACCCGAACCGGATGATCCGTAGCCCTCGGTCGAGGCTGCTGCGCCAGTTCGGCGATCCAACTGTCGATGACGTGGGTGTAGCTCATGCTGCCTCCGAGTAGATGATTTCGG
>JADGQW010000083.1 GCA_017881505.1 Gemmatimonadales bacterium | reverse complement strand
CAGGGGATCCTGAGCGAGGCGTCGGGGTGGGAGCGGACCTATCTGCTCCGGCCCGCGGTGCATCCCTCGGAAGCCGCGCACGTCATCGTGCTCGGGCTCGCGCGGTCGGCGGACACCCTCTCGGCGGCGTTCGACATCGGGCCGGCGCGGGCCGACAGCATCCTCCTGGTGCGCGACTCGAGCGGTGTGCGCTTCGTCACGCCGCCGCCGCGCCGTCGCGGGCCGCGGGCCGCGCCGGGAGCCCCCCGGTGAAGGTTTCCGGCGCGCGGGTCAAGGTCGCGCTGGTGCTGGCGCTCCTGGTGGCGGCCCAGTTCGCCGTGCGCCCGCGCCTCGGCGACTCCCGCTTCACGCCCGACTTCGTCCTGATCGCCTTGCTCTTCTTCGCCATCCGGGTGCGGCCGATGGGGGGCACCATCGCCGGCTTCCTCGTCGGCGTCGTGACCGATGCCGTGACCCCGACGGCGTTCGGCGCCGCGGCGCTCGCGCTCACGCTGGTCGGCTACGGGGCGGGATGGCTCAAGGCCGTCGTCTTCGCCGACAACCTCCTCGTGACCGCAGTGTTCGTCTTCGCGGCGTCGTGGCTTCGCGACGCGGTCGAGGTCCTGGCCGCGCACCAGCTGCAGGGGGGCGCCCTCGCGTGGCAGCTCCTCGCCTTCTCCCCGCTGGCGGCCCTGTCGACCGCCGCGGTCGCGGCCGTCACGCTCCTCGTCTTCCGCGGCTGGCTCCGGCAGCACCCGGCGTGAGCGGCCGCAACGCGTTCCACCCGTTCCTCGTCGCCCAGCGCGGCGTGGTGGCACGCCACGTCCTTCTCGGCGTGTTCGTCATCCTCGGCGCGGCCTTCTTCCGCCTGCAGATCCTCCAGCACGGCCGCTACGAGCTGCGCGCCACCACCAACCGCCTGCGGCCCATCCCGCTCCAGGCCCCGCGCGGCCTCATCGTGGACCGCCGCGGCGAGGTCATCGCGGAGAACGTCCCCGGCTACTCGGTCTCCCTCCTCGCGTCGAACGAGGATTCCCTGCGCGCGATGCTGCGGCGCGTGGAGCAGGTCATCGCGCCGCGCACGGTGTCCGAGGAGCGCGTGGTGGGGCGGTACCTGGCGATGCCCTACGAGCCGGCGCTGGTCCTCAAGGACGCGCCCTTCGACGTCGTCTCGCGCCTCGAGGAGCGCCGCCCCTTCCTTCCCGGCCTGGTCATCCAGCGCGAGCCGAAGCGCTTCTACCCCGACAGCTCCCTCGTGGCGCACCTCGTCGGGTACGTTGGCGAGGTCACCGAGCAGGAACTCGGCTCCGAGCAATTGGCCGACCGGCGCGTCGGGTCCATCGTCGGCAAGGAGGGGCTCGAGCGCCAATACGAGGACACCCTCACGGGGGAGGACGGGGTGCGGTTCGTCGAGGTGGACGCCCTGGGCCGCGTGGTCCGGGAGGAGGGCGCCGCCGTCTCCCTCGCTCCCGTGCCCGGCCACCCCCTCCGCACGACGATCGATCTCGACCTCCAGCGCTTCGTGGCCAGCGTCTTCCCGGCCGGGAAGCTGGGAGCCATCGTCGCGATGGACCCCCACACCGGCCACGTCCTCGCCCTCTACTCGAGCCCGTCGTACGACCCGAACGCCTTCGTAGGCGGGATCGACCCGGACCTCTGGGAGCGGCTGACCACCGACGAGGCCCGGCCGCTCCTCAACCGGGCGATCTCCACCCGCTACCCCCCGGCGTCCACCTTCAAGCTGGCCACGGCGACCATCGCCCTCCGCCGCGGCCTCGTGACCCCCGCCTCCCGGATGCCGATCCCGTGCACGGGCGGCCTGCGGGTCGGGGACCGCGTGTTCAAGTGCTGGAAGCCCGCGGGGCACGGCTCCCTCACCCTCGAGCAGGCGATCGCGGCGTCCTGCGACGTCTACTTCTACCAGCTGGGCCGGCTCATCACCGTCCGCGCCCTTCTCGACGACGCCAACCTCCTCGGCTTCCGGAGCGTGACCGGCGTGGATCTGCCGGGGGAGGTCCGGCCCGCGTTCCCCCCCGACATCGGCTACTACGACCGGGTCTACGGCCGCGGACACTGGACCAGCACTGTGGCACTGAACCTGGCCATCGGGCAGGGCGAGGACGCGCAGACGCTCATCAACATGGTCCGCTTCTACGGCGCCATCGCCAACGGCGGCACGATCCTCATCCCGCGCATCGTCGAGGGACCGCCCATCCCCGCCCGGCGGCTCGAGGTGGCGGAGAGCACCTTCGCCGCGATGCGGCAGGCGCTGATCGCGGTCGTGGAGCAGGGGACGGCGCGCGGAGCGCGCCTCGCGAGCATCCGCCTCGCCGGGAAGACCGGGACCGCGCAGAACCCCGGCGGGCCCGATCACGGCTGGTTCATCGGCTTCGCCCCGGCAGACAGTCCGCGCGTCGTAGTGGGAGGCATCCTCGAGTTCGGGCTCCACGGCACGGCGATGGCCCCCATCGTCGCGCGCGTGATCGAGCACTACCTCCTCGGGCCCGACCGCACCCGGGGCGGCCGCTCCGAGCCGGTGCCCCTCGCCCTCCCGGAGGACTCCAACCCCTCCTCGCCGACCGGGCCCGACAGCTCCCAACCCCGGAGGCCCCGGCGGGCGCGGCCCCCCGTCCCGGTGCGGACCGAGCGGTGAACGACCAGGCGCGGTTCGACCGTCCGCTCACGGCGGTGACGCTGGCCCTCTGTGTCTACGGCCTCCTGATCCTCTTCTCCGCGGGGCAGACCGATGTGCCGAGCGCCGCGGCGCACGTCTGGCAGCGCCAGCTCATCTGGCTCGCCCTCAGCGTGACCGTCGCGCTCCTGGTGCAGCGGGTCTCGCCCCGACTCATCGAGTGGTCGGCGCCGGCGCTCTACGCCATCGGGCTGCTGGTGCTCCTGGTGACCCTGGCCATCGGTACCGGGGCGGGCACCGCGGCCTCCTCGAAGTCGTGGATCGCCATCGGCGGCCACCGGCTGGGTCAGCCCTCCGAGTTCGTGAAGCTGGCCGTGGTGCTGATGCTCGCCCGCTACCTGGCCGGGAGGCGCGAGCCCCCGGCCACGTTGCGCGAGCTGGTGGTGCCCGTCCTCATCGCGGCGGTGCCCGCGGGACTCGTGGCGCTGCAACCCGACCTGGGGAGCGCGCTGGTCTTCGCCGGCATCCTCTTCGCGATGCTCTACTGGGCCGGGGTGAAGGGCTCCAACCTCGTCCTCCTCGCGTCGCCCGTGGTCTCCCTCTTCGCGGCCGCCGCCGCCTGGTCGTGGGGGGCGTGGATCTTCCTTCTGGGCGGCCTCCTCCTGCTGTGGCGCCCGTACGTCTGGGAGGGGCTCGCCGTCCTGGGGGCGAACGTCGCGACCGGCATCATCGCCCGGCCCATGTGGCAGCACCTCGCGACCTACCAGCAGAACCGGTTCCTCTCGTTCCTCAATCCCGAGCTGGATCCCCGCGCCACCGGCTGGCACATCATCCAGTCGAAGATCGCCATCGGGAGCGGGGGGTGGCTCGGCCAGGGCTTCACGCAGGGGACGCAGAAGCGCCTCGCCTTCCTCCCGGCGCAGCACACCGACTTCGTCTTCTCGGTCGTCGGAGAGGAGCTGGGCTTCGTGGGCGTGGTGGTCGCCCTCGCCCTCTTCTTCGCCCTCCTCACCGCCCTCGTGAGGATCGCGCGGCGGGCGCCCGAGCCGTTCGGCAGCCTGGTCGTGTTCGGTATCGTGGGGCTGCTCTTCACGCACATCTTCGAGAACGTCGGGATGACGGCGAACGTGATGCCGATCACCGGGATCCCCCTCCCGTTCTTCTCCTACGGCGGATCGTTCCTCCTCGCCTGTTTCGTCGCCCTCGGGCTCGCGTCGCGGATCGCCCGGGAAGGACGAGACTTCGGGTATCGCGAGTTCTGACATCATGTTATGCGGTCGGCCTAGCGCGAGTGGCGCCCCCGCCAACATATTCCGTCGTCCCCAGGGCCTTGAGTGCTGGCCCCCCAATCCACCGTCATCCCCGACGCCCTGAATGGCCTGGTTCCGCAAGGATCGGCGGCCTCGTACGTCCCAACGGGAACGGCTGGAGATCCCGGCCGATGTCTGGGACAAGTGCGAGGCATGCGGCCAGGTGGCGCCCAAGGACAAGTTCACCCGGGCCCTCGGCGTCTGCGCGGAATGCGGGCACCATCGCCGGGTGGAGGCGGCGGAGTACCTGAACATCCTGGCCGACGAGGGGACCTGGGTCGCGCTCGACGGCAAGCTGAAGTCGGTGGACGCCCTCGGGTTCGAGCACTACAAGGACCGCCTCGCCGCCTCCCTCAAGAAGGCCAGCAGCTCCGACGCGGTGTTCACCGGGACGGCCCGTCTCGACGGGATGCCGGTGCACCTGGCGGTGATGGACTTCCGGTTCATGGGCGGCTCGATGGGCTCGGTGGTGGGGGAGAAGATCGCGCGGCTGGCGCAGCGTTCGGTGGACAAGCGGGTCCCCCTGATCATCGTGTCCGCTTCGGGCGGCGCGCGGATGCAGGAGGGGGTGCTCTCGCTGATGCAGCTGGCGAAGACGTCGGTGGTGATCGCGCAGCTGCGGGAGCACGGCATCCCCTTCATCTCGATCTGCACCAATCCGACCACCGGCGGCACGACCGCGAGCTACGCGATGCAGGGGGACGTCATCCTGGCGGAGCCGGGGGCGGTGATCGGCTTCGCGGGTCCGCGGGTGATCAAGCAGACGATCGGCCAGGACCTCCCCGAGGGCTTCCAGACGGCGGAGTTCCTCCTGGAGCACGGGATGGTGGACGCCGTGGTGGCGCGGGGTCTCCTGCGCGCCACGTGCGCGCAGATCCTCCGCCTCCTCCGCGGCGCCCCGGCGCGGGAGGGTGAGATGGCACCGACCGGGGCCGCGCCGGAGGACGGCACCTGACGATCCGCACGTTCGACGACGCCTGCCAGTTCCTCTACCCCCGCACCGCTTCCGGCATCAAATGGGGCCTCGACACCACCGAGGCGCTCCTCGGCGCGCTCGGCCATCCCGAGCGCCACTTCGAGGCGGTGCACGTCGGGGGGACGAACGGGAAGGGCTCCACGGCGACGATGCTCGCCGAGGTCCTGCGGGCCGCGGGGTGGCGGGTCGGGCTGTACACGTCGCCGCATCTGGTCTCGTTCCGCGAGCGGATGGTGGTGGACGGGGTGGCGATCCCGGAGGAGGCCGTGGCGGTGTGGGCGGAGCGCCTGCGCCCGCTGGCGGAGGAGCGGCGCGCCTCCTTCTTCGAGGCGACGACGGCGATCGCCTTCGCGGACTTCGCGGCGCGGGGCGTGGACGTGGCGGTCGTGGAGGTCGGGCTGGGCGGCCGGCTCGACGCGACGAACGTGCTGCGCCCCCTCGCGGCCGGCGTGACCCGGATCGCCCTGGAGCACACCGAGTACCTCGGCAACGACCTCGCGTCCATCGCGGCGGAGAAGGCGGGGATCGCGAAGCCTGGGGTGCCGTTCGTGACCACGGAGTCCGCGGACGCGGTGGCGGCGGTCCTCGAGCGCGAGGCGCTGGCGCGGGGCGCCGCCTTCGAGCGTCTCGACGTGGCCGGGGCGGTGTCGGGGCTGGAGGCGCGCGGGGAGGGATCGGTCTTCGACCTCGCGACGCCGCTGCGGCGCTACGGCGGGCTCCGGATCCGCATGGGGGGCGCTCACCAGGTGGCCAACGCCGCGCTCGCCGTGCGGCTCGCCGAGCTGCTGCCGGCGCGGTACGGCGTCGGCGAGGCGGCGGTGCGCGCCGGCCTGGGCGCCGCGCGGGTGGCGGGGCGCTTCGAGCGCAGGGGCCGGTGGCTCTTCGACGTGGCGCACAACCCCGACGGCGCGCGCGCGCTGGTGGCGGCGCTGCGGTCGGCGGGCGTCCCGCGACCGGTGGTGGGGGTCGTCGCGGTCCTGGCGGACAAGGCGTGGCGGGAGTTCCTCACCACGCTAGCGCCGGCGCTCGATGGGCTGGTCCTGACGCGTGCGCCGTCCGCGCCGGCGGAGCGGGCGTGGGCGCTCGAGGAGGCGGCGGCGTGGTGCCGCGAGGCGGGGGTGTCGGCACGCGCGGAGGAGGATTTCGACGCGGCGCTGGCGGGAGCGGCCGCCGCAGGGCGCACGGTGCTCGTCACCGGCTCCTTCCACACCGTCGGCGACGCGATGTCTCGCTTGCCCGGCACGGCGCCGCTCGGGTAGATTTTCAGGATGTCCCTCTCGGCGCTGCCAGGGTTTCGCGACGTCTTCCCGGAGGCCCTCGCCCGGCGCCGACAGATCTTCGGGGTGTGGCGCGAGGTGGCGAAGCGCTACGGCTTCGAGGAATACGACGGGCCCCCCCTCGAGGCGACGGACCTCTACACCCGCAAGAGCGGGGACGAGATCGTCGGGCAGCTCTACCGCTTCGAGGACAAGGGCGGCCGCGACGTCGCGCTGCGGCCCGAGATGACGCCGACGCTGGCGCGGATGGTGGCGCAGCGGGCGTCGGCGCTCCGCAAACCCATCCGCTGGTTCTCGATCCCCCAACTGTTCCGCTACGAGCGCCAGCAGCGCGGCCGGCTGCGGGAGCACTTCCAGCTGAACATGGACATCATCGGCGAGGCGGGGCCGCTCGCCGACGCCGAGGTGATCGGCGCGGCGGTGGACATCCTCCGCGGACTCGGGTTCGGGCCGTCGGAGGTCCGCGCCCGCGTCTCCGACCGCCGGGTGCTGGCGGAGCTGCTCGGCGCGGAGTTCGGCGTGGGCGCCGAAGAGCTGCACGGCGTGCTGGCGGGGCTCGACAAGTTCGACAAGTCCCCGGAGGCGGCGGCGGAGGCGGTGCAGCAGGCGCTGGCGGGGGACGCGCAGCGCGCGCAGGCGGTGATGGACCTGGCCGGGCGCCTCGGTGAGCCGGGGGAGCTCCTCGGCCGGGGGGCGGCGGCGCCGCTCCGCGAGTGCGTGGATGCCCTCGGCGCGATGGGCCTGGGGGCCTTCGTGGACGTGGACTTCCGCATCGTCCGCGGGCTCGCGTACTACACGGGGATCGTCTTCGAGCTGTTCGACGCGGGGCGCTCCCTCCGCGCGATCTGCGGCGGCGGGCGCTACGACGCGCTCCTCAAGCAGATCGGCGGCGTGGACCTGCCGATGGTGGGGTTCGGGATGGGGGACGTGGTGCTCGGCGAGCTGATCGCCGACCGGGACGGTCCCCCGGTGGCGGCGTCGCCGGTGCAGGTGTTCGTGGCCACCGTCGGGGAGGACGACCGCGCGGCAGCTCTGGCCCTCGCGCACGCGCTGCGTGAGCGTGGGATCGGCGTCGAGTTCGCGCTGAAGAAGCAGGCGCTGGGCAAGCAGCTGGAGCTGGCGGCGTCGCGCGGCGCGACGCACGCGGTGGTGATCGGGCCGGACGAGCGGGCGGCCCGGCAAGCGGTGGTCCGTTCGCTCGCAACCAAGACCGAGACGCGCGTCGGATTGGACGCGCTGGCAGGGGACTATGCGTTCTAGGATCGCAGTGTCGCTGGCGCTGATGGCGCTGGCCGGGTGCCGGGTCGAGGGCAACAGGACGTCGCGCGCGCCCCAGGCGAGCGCGAACGACACATCGGAGGAGTCGATCTTCAGCCGGCGCTCGCCGGGGATCGGCCACTCGGTATTCGCGCGGAAGCGGGATCAGGTGGCACCGGGCCTCTTCCGGGTCACCGTGAGCGCCCTCATCCGCCTCGACGGCGGCCCCGACTCGGCGAAGAAGGTGCTCGAAGCGCTGGTCGCGTCGGAGCGCGCGAGCGACACCGCGGCCGCGGCTATCCGCGTCCTCGGCTATCTGCCGCCTCCGGCGGGCCACGGCGCGGGGGGCGCGCAGTCCATGACGCTCATCCCCCTCGCGTTCTCCGACTGGGCGCCTGAGCCGGGGTGGGACAGCCTGAGCGTGGCGACCCGCCACCGTCCGTATCGCACCGTGACGCGCTTCGTCCACGACGCGGCGGCGCTCCGCGACATGGGGATGGGCACGGCGCCCGGCGGCGCGCTGCCCAAGGGGCATCCCTCGCCGAGGCGCCCCTGATGGCGGAGAACCAGGGCCTCACGCCCCGCGCCCAGGACTTCAGCGCCTGGTACAACGAGGCCATCATGCGCGCCGAGCTGGCGGACTACTCGCCGGTGCGGGGCTGCATGGTGATCCGCCCCAACGGCTACGCCATCTGGGAGCTGATGCAGCGCGCCCTGGACGACATGTTCAAGGCGACGGGCCACCGGAACGCGTACTTCCCGCTCTTCATCCCGCAGTCGTTCCTGCAGAAGGAGGCGGAGCACGTCGAAGGGTTCGCCCCCGAGGTGGCCCTCGTCACGCACGCCGGCGGGAAGGAGCTGGAGGAGCCGCTCGTCGTCCGTCCCACGTCCGAGACGATCATCTACGACTCGTTCGCGAAGTGGATCCACTCGTACCGCGACCTGCCGCTGCTGATCAACCAGTGGTGCAACATCGTGCGCTGGGAGATGCGGACCCGCCTCTTCCTGCGGACGACGGAGTTCCTCTGGCAGGAGGGGCACACCGCGCACGCCGACGAGGCGGACGCGGAGGCGGAGGTGCGCCGGATGCTGGGGGTGTACCGCCGCTTCGCCGAGGAGTGGATGGCGATGCCGGTCATCACCGGCGTGAAGACGGACTCGGAGAAGTTCGCGGGGGCGCTGCGCACCTACGCGATCGAGGGCCTGATGCAGGACAACAAGTCCCTGCAGGCCGGCACGTCGCATGCCCTCGGCCAGAACTTCGCCAAGGCGTTCGGGGTGCAGTTCCAGACGGCGGCGGGGGGCCTCGACTTCGTGTGGAGCACCTCGTGGGGGGTGTCCACGCGGCTCATCGGCGGCCTCATCATGACGCACGGCGACGACGTGGGCATCATCTGCCCGCCGCGCCTCGCGCCCACGCAGGTGGTGGTGGTCCCGATCTACAAGTCGGACACGGAGCGCGAGGCGGTGCTGCAGGTGTCGGACGGCGTGGTGCAGGAGCTCCGGACCGCCGGCGTGCGGGTGGAGCTCGACGCGCGCGAGGGGATGAAGCCCGGCGCCAAGTACTACGAGTGGGAGGGACGGGGCGTCCCCCTGCGGCTGGAGATCGGGCCCAAGGACGTGGCGAAGGGGCAGGTGTTCGCGGCGCGCCGCACCGGCGGCAAGGCGCCGATCCCGCTCGAGGGGCTGGCCGTGTCGGTGCAGCACGCCCTCGCCGAGATCCAGCGCACGCTCTTCGACACGGCGCGCGAGCGGCGGGACGCGGCGACCCGGCGGGACGTCTCGAAGGACGACCTGATCGCGATGATGGCGGGGCCCGGCGGCTTCGCGTATGCCGGGTTCTGCGGCGACGTCGCGTGCGAGACGGCCATCAAGGACGCGACGAAGGCGACGGTGCGTGTCATCCCCGACGAGGAGTTCCGCTCGCCCACGCCGCCGGCGCGGTGCGTCTGGTGCGGCAGGCCGGCGACGAGCGAGGCCGTGTGGGCCAAGGCGTACTGAGCGTCGAGGGCCTCGAGCTGCGGGCCCTCGCCGAGGCCGTCGGCACGCCCGTCTACGTCTACTCCACCGCACACGTCCGCGCGCAGTACGCCGCGCTCGACGCGGCGCTCGCGCCGGTGCCCCACCGGATCCACTACTCGGTCAAGGCGAACGGCAACCTCGCCATCCTCGCGCTGCTCAGGTCCCTCGGCGCGGGGGTGGACATCGTCTCTTCCGGAGAGCTGGTCCGCGCCCGGGCGGTCGGCTTCGCCGGTTCCGACGTGGTGTTCAGCGGGGTGGGGAAGACCCGCGAGGAGATGCGGGCCGCCCTCGCCGCCGGCGTGGGCCTCCTCAACGTCGAATCGGAGGAGGAGCTCGACACCCTGGCGGAGGTGGCGCGCGCCGAGGGGCGCACGGCGCCCATCGGCATCCGGGTGAACCCCGAGGTGACGGTGGACACCCACCCGTACACCGCCACCGGCTCGAAGGGGAAGAAGTTCGGGGTGCCGCACGACGAGGTGGAGGCGCTCGCGCTCCGGGCCGCGCGCACCAAGGGGCTGCGCCTGCGCGGCATCGCGATGCACGTCGGCTCCCAGATCGTGGACGTCGCCCCGTTCGCCGCGGGACTCGAGCGGCTCCTCGACATCGTCCGCCGGCTGCGCGCCGGGGGCGTGACGACCCTCGAGGTCCTCGACATCGGTGGCGGGCTCGGCATCCGCTACCGCGAGAGCGACCGGCCCCTCGACGTGGCGGCGTACGCGGCGGCGGTCGTCCCCCAGGTGCGTTCCTCGGGTCTCTTCCTCGCGGTGGAGCCCGGCCGGTTCCTGGTGGGCAACGCCGGCGTGCTCCTCACCCGGGTGCTGTACCGCAAGAAGTCCGGCGGCCGCCTCATCGCCGTCATCGACGCCGGGATGACCGACCTCATCCGCCCCAGCCACTACCAGGCGTGGCACGAGATCGTCGTGGACGGCGCGGAGGGGCGGCCCCACGTGTGCACCGACGTCGTGGGCCCCATCTGCGAGTCGGGGGACTTCTTCGCCCTCGATCGCGACCTCCCCGCCCTCGAGCAGGGAGACCTCCTCGTCGTGCGCGGCACCGGCGCGTACGGCTTCGTGATGACCTCCACCTACAACGCGCGGCCGCGGCCCCCGGAGGTCCTGGTGGACGGCGACCGGTTCGCGGTGGTCCGGGACCGGGAGCTGCCCGACGCGATGCTCGCCGGCGAGCACGCCGCGCCCGAGTGGCATGCCGCCGCCGCCGCGGTCGCGACGTGAAGGCGGAGCAGCGTGTCCTCATCCTCGACTTCGGTTCCCAGTTCACGCAGCTGATCGCCCGGCGGGTCCGCGAGGCGCACGTCTACTGCGAGATCCATCCCCCGACCCGCGACCTGGCGTGGATCCGCGCCTTCGCCCCCGTCGGCATCATCCTCTCCGGCGGCCCCAACTCGGTCTACGACGAGGGCGCCCCCACCACGGATCCCGGCATCACGCGCCTCGGCGTCCCCGTGCTCGGCATCTGCTACGGGATGCAGCTCCTCGCCCATCTCACCGGCGGCGACGTGAAGCCCCACGGCGAGAAGGAGTATGGGCGCGCCGAGATCGAGGTCGTGGCGGACGAGGGCCTCTTCGCCGGCTTCCCGGCGGGCACGCGGACGCCGGTGTGGATGTCGCACGGCGACCGGGTGGACGTGCCGCCGAGCGACTGGCGCGTCCTGGCGAGCAGCGGGAACACCCC
>JADGQW010000240.1 GCA_017881505.1 Gemmatimonadales bacterium | reverse complement strand
GCGACGGAGGGGGTGACGCGCGGCGGCTACGTGCTCGCGGAGGCGGCGGGCGGTGCGCCGCGTGTGGTGCTCCTCGGCACGGGCTCGGAGGTGGCGCTGTGCGTCGCGGCCCGGGTGCTCCTGGAGGCGGACGGGGTGCCGGCCCGCGTGGTGAGCGTGCCGAGCGTCGAGCTGTTCGCGGCGCAGCCGCCGGAGTATCGCGCGGCGGTGCTCCCGGCGGCGGTGCCTGCGCGGCTCGCCGTGGAGGCGGGGCGGACCGTCGGCTGGCACGCCCTGGTCGGCGATGGCGGCGACGTGGTGGGCCTCGATCACTTCGGCGCCTCGGCTCCCGCCGAGCGCCTGTTCGCGGAGTTCGGATTCACCCCGGAGCACGTCGCCGCGCGGGCCCGGGCCCTGCTGCGCTAGGAGGAGACCGTGACACGCACCTCAGGTCCCGTCCATCCGGCATCCGCCCTCATGGCGCTCGGCCAGAGCCTCTGGCTCGACTACATCCACCGCGAGCTGATCGCGAGCGGCGAGCTGCGGCGCCTCATCGAGCGGGACGGCATCCGCGGGGTGACGAGCAACCCGACGATCTTCGAGCAGGCGATCGCCGGCGGCACGGCGTACGACGCGGCGATCGCGGCGCTGGCGGGCGGGGGGAAGGACGCCCGCGTGATCCTCGAGGCGCTCACGGTGGAGGACGTCGTCGCCGCGTGCGACGTCTTCGCGCCGATCTACGAGATGACTGAGGGGGGCGACGGGTTCGTGTCGCTCGAGGTCGCGCCCGACCTCGCGCACGACACCGCCGGGACGATCGCGGAGGCGAAGCGGCTCTGGGCGGCGGTGAACCGTCCGAACGTGATGATCAAGGTGCCGGGGACTGCCGAGGGGCTGCCCGCCATCTCGGCGCTCCTCGCCGAAGGGATCAACGTCAACATCACGCTGCTCTTCGCCGTCGCGAGGTACCAGCAGGTGATCGAAGAGTACCACGCCGGCCTGGAGCGGCGGGTCGCGGCGGGCCTGCCCCTCGACCGGGTGCGGTCGGTGGCGAGCTTCTTCGTGAGTCGCGTGGACAACGAGGTGGACCCGCAGCTCGAGGCGCGGATCGCCGCGAGCACCGATGCCGCGGAGCAGGGCCGGCTCGAGGCGCTGCTGGGCACCGCCGCGATCGCGAACGCGGTCGTCGCCTACCAGGCGTACGAGGCGGCGTTCAGCGCGCCGCGGTTCCGCGCGCTGATGGCCAAGGGCGCCGCGGTGCAGCGGCCCCTCTGGGCGAGCACGAGCACCAAGAACCCCCGCTATCCGGACACGATGTACGTGGACCGCCTCATCGGGCCCGACACGGTCAACACCGTGCCGCCGGCGACGCTGCGGGCGTTCCAGGACCACGGCCGGCCGGTGCGGACGATCGACGCCGATGTCCCGGGCGCGCGCCGGCAGCTCGCGGAGATCGCGGCGGCGGGGATCTCGCTCACGGCGGTGACCGATCATCTCGAGCGCGACGGCGTGGCGAAGTTCACGAAGTCGTTCACGAGCCTCCTCGCGGCGATCGAGACGAAGCGCGCGGCGGTGCGGTGAGCGATCTCGCGGAGCAGCGGCGGTTCGAGGACCGGGTCGCGCGGCGGGTGCAGGAGGCGCGCAGCGACCTCATCCCCCGGCTCTTCGCGCGGGACGTGACCCTTTTCCAGGCGGAGGGCGGCGGCACGAAGGAGGTGGCCGACCGTCTCGGCTGGCTCGATCTCCCCACCACCATGGCGCCGCGCCTGCGCGAGGTCCTCGACTTCGTCGCTGAGGTGCGGGCTGCGGGGTTCCGGCGGGTGCTCCTCCTCGGGATGGGCGGCTCGAGCCTCGCGCCGGACGTGTTCGGGCGGCTCCTTGGATGCGGGCCTGGCGCGCTGGGCCTCACCGTGCTCGACACCACCGATCCCGGCGCCATCCTCGCCGCGGAGGCCGCGGGCGACCTCGGGAGCACCTTCTTCCTGGTCTCGAGCAAGTCGGGGGGGACCGTCGAGCCGAACGCGCTCGCCGCGTACTTCCTGGAGCGGACACGGGGGAACGGCGCCCAGTTCGCCGCCATCACCGATCCGGGGAGCTCCCTCGCGGCGCTCGCCGCCGCGCGCGGGTTCCGCCGCGCCTTCCTGAATCCGCCGGACATCGGCGGCCGCTACTCGGCGCTCTCCCTGTTCGGGCTGGTGCCCGCGGCCCTGGTCGGCGTGGACGTCGCCGGCCTGCTGGCGGGGGCGCGGCGGGTCCGCGAGGAGTGCGCCGAGTCCGACGGGATGCCGGCGCAGCGCGCCGCGCGGCTCGCGGCGTTCCTCGCGACGGGCGTGGACGAGGGCCGCGACAAGCTGACGCTCCTCATGCCGCCGGAGACGGAGCCGTTCGGCGCGTGGATCGAGCAGCTCGTCGCCGAGAGCACGGGGAAGCACGGCACGGGCGTGCTCCCGGTGGTGGGGGAGCCGGTGCGCGACCCGGCGGCGTACGGGAGCGACCGGGTGTTCGTCGCGCTCGCCTCCGCGGGGGACGCCGGCGCGGCGCTGCAGCGCACCCTCAGCCTCCTCTCGAAGGCGGGCCATCCCGTGCTCTCCCTGCCGTTCGATCCCGCCACCGACCTCGGCGGCGCCTTCCTCGAGTGGGAGATCGCCACCGCGCTGACGGGGGTGTGGCTGCGTCTCAATCCGTTCGACCAGCCCAACGTCGCCGAGAGCAAGGCGAACACCGACGCGGTGCTCGCGCGCTTCGCCCGCGGCGAGGCGCCACCCGCCGAGGGGATGGCCGCGGACCGCGGCGCCCTCGCCGCCCGCCTCACGGCCTGGCGCCGCGCGCTGCGCCCCGGGGACTACGTCGCCCTCCTCGCCTACCTCGCCCCGAACCCGGCGCACGACGCCCTGCTCGGCCGGTTGCGCGCGGCGATCGGTGACGCGACGGGCGCCGCGGTGACGATCGGGTACGGGCCGCGGTTCCTGCACTCGACGGGCCAGCTGCACAAGGGCGGCCCCGCGAGTGGCGCCTTCCTCCAGGTGGAGACGACCGACGCCCGCGACGCCGCGGTGCCCGGCGCCGGCTACACCTTCGGGCGCCTCAAGCTGGCGCAGGCGCTCGGGGACCTGGCGGCGCTGGAGGGACGGAAGCGGAATGTGGTGCGGGTGCGGCTGGCGGAAGGGGACCTGCCCGTGCTCGAAGCGGCGCTGGCCGACGCGCTCGGCGCCGCCTAGCGGCTCTCACGCTCCGGCGATCAGGCGGCCGCCGAGGCCGCCGAGGGACCCTCCACCGGAAGTACCAGCCAGAAGGTGCTGCCTCGCCCCAGCTTGCTCTCGACGCCGATCTGCCCGCCGTGCT
>JADGQW010000082.1 GCA_017881505.1 Gemmatimonadales bacterium | reverse complement strand
GCAACTCCTCCTCGAGCTTCTCGCGCTCGAGCCCGGTGAGCTTGGCAAGGCGCATGTCCAGGATGGCCGCGCGCTGCCGCTCGGAGAGCTTGAAGCGCTCGCGCAGCTTCTCCCCCGCCTCCTCCGTGGTGGCCGCCCCGCGGATGATCGCGATGACCGCGTCGATGTTGTCGACGCAGATCTTGAGGCCTTCGAGGACGTGCTCGCGCTCCTCCGCCTTGGCGAGGTCGAACTTGGTCCGCCGCGTGATCACGTTGTGGCGGTGGTCGATGAAGCGCTGCAGCAGCTCCTTCAGGTCCATCACCTTCGGCACGCCGTCGGCGAGGGCGAGCATGATGGCGCCGAAGGTGGTCTGCATCGGCGTGTGCTTGAACAGGTTGTTCAGCACCACCAGCGGGACCGCGTCGCGCTTCAGCTCGATCACGACCCGCATCCCGTCGCGGTCCGACTCGTCCCGCAGGTCGCTGATCCCCTCGAGCTTCTTCTCGCGCACCAGCTCGGCGATGAGCTCGAGGAGGCGCGCCTTGTTGACCATGTACGGGATCTCGGTGACGACGATCTGCGAGCGCCCGCTCGACTCCTTCTCCTCGACCTGCGCCCGCGCCCGCACCACGATCCGCCCGCGCCCCGTCTCGTAGCACTCGCGGATGCCGTCCCGCCCGTAGATGATGCCGCCGGTCGGGAAGTCCGGCCCCGAGACCAGGCTCGCCAGCTCCGCCACCGGCGCGTCGGGGTGGTCGATGAGGTGCGTGAGCGCCGCCACCACCTCGCGCAGATTGTGCGGCGGGATGTTCGTCGCCATCCCGACCGCGATCCCCGCCGAGCCGTTCACCAGCAGGTTGGGCACCTTCGAGGGGAGGACCGTGGGCTCCTGGAGCCGGTCGTCGAAGTTCGGGACGAATTCGACCGTCTCCTTCTCGATGTCCTCCAGCATCGCCACCGCGAAGCGGGTGAGGCGCGCCTCGGTGTAGCGGTACGCCGCCGCCGGGTCGCCGTCCACCGAGCCGAAGTTCCCCTGGCCGTCCACCAGCGGATAGCGCAGCGAGAAATCCTGGACCATCCGGACGAGCGAGTCGTACACCGCCGAGTCGCCGTGCGGGTGGTACTTGCCGAGCACGTCGCCGACCACCGTCGCGCTCTTCTTGTAGCCGCGGTTCGGCAGCAGCCCCAGCTCGTGCATCGCGTACAGGATGCGCCGGTGCACCGGCTTGAGGCCGTCGCGGACGTCCGGAAGGGCGCGCTGCACGATGACGCTCATCGAATAGTCGATGAACGACTCGCGCATCTCGTCTTCGATCAGCCTGGGGAGGATTCTCTCGCGCTGGTTCGGTGCGGTCATGAGCTCTGGGTGAGGACTGCTAAATTTATCTGGAGTATGGAGTTAAAGCAACCGGCCCTCGCGCCTGGCAAGGGCCGGTTTCGGGCCGCTCCCGGTCCCCGTCGGAGGGGCCCCACGGACCCCCCTAGAGGAGGGTCCCCTGGGTCCCGGGAGGGGGCGGTGGCGGGGGGGGCGGGGCGTCGGACGGGGCCTCCGCTCGCGGGTAGGGGCCTGTCGCGGCGGATGCCGGCGGCGCGCCCTCCGGCTCGCCCTCGCGACGGGCGCCGACGTCCGTCGAGCGGCGGCCCCAGCTCCCGATGCGGCCGGCTTCGTACCAGCGCCGGGTGATCTCCCCCGCCAGCACGGTGTTCCCCAACCCGAACGCCAGGGCGAAGGCGAGCGCGGCCGCGCCGAGGATGAGGGTGAAGGCGGTGGTCACGATGTCCGCCGCCACGCCGAGCTGCTGCAGGGCCATGAACGACGAGATCGTGACGACCACGACCTTCGCCAGCTTGGCGAGGGTCGGGACCCCTTCGACTCCTCCGGCGGAAGCGAGGATGAGCGCCCGCACGAACTCCCCGAGCAGCATGCCGAAGACGATCACGATGATCGCCGCGAACACCGACGGGATGTAGCCGACGAGGTTCGCGAAGATGTCGTTGACGTTCTGGACGCCGAGCGCCGAGGAGGCCAGGAGGATCACGACCAGCATCACCAGCCAGAAGAGCAGCTTCCCGACGACGCGGGTCGGGCGCATGTGCATCCCGGTGCGCTCCACCGCCTCCTGCACCCCCCACCGCTCGGCCGAGCGGTCGAACTGCATGTTGCCGAGGAAGGCGTCCGCCAGCTTCTCCGCCATCCGCGCCACGACGAACCCGGCGACCAGGATGACGAGGGCGAAGAAGAGCGGCGGCAACAGCTGCGCCAGCTGAACGAGCCCCGCCTTGAGCCGGTCGAAGAACTCCACGACGATCTCCCTGCGGCCTAGGCCGCGATGTCCAGCACGAGCTTCCCGAACTGCCGTCCCGCCGCGAGCCGCTCGAACGCGGCACGCGCCTCACGCACCGGGAGGACGGCGTCCACGACCGGGTGCAACCTCCCCTGCGCCAGGAGCGCCACCACCTGCCGGAACTCCTCGGCATTCCCCATCGTCGAGCCCATCACCGTGAACTGATGCCAGAAGAGCCGGCGGACGTCGAGGCCCACGCTCGGTCCGGTGGTCGCCCCGCAGGTGACCAGCCGCCCGCCCCGCGCCAGCGCGCGCAGGCTCCGGTCCCACGTCGCCTCCCCCACCGTGTCGATGACGACCTCAGCGCCGCGCTTGCCGGTGAGCTCCCGCACCTCGCGGGCGACGTCGGCCGCCGCGTGGTCGAGGGCGACGTCGGCGCCGAGGGCACGGGCGCGCGCGAGCTTCTCGGCGCTCGAGGACGTCACCACCACCGTCGCGCCCCGCAGCTTCGCGATCTGGAGCGCCGCGAGGGCCACGCCGCCGCCGATGCCCCAGATCAGCACCGTCTCGCCGGCGCGCACCGCCGCGCGCGTGACGACCATCCGCCACGCCGTCAGGAAGGTGAGCGGGAAGGCCGCCGCCGCCGGCCACGACACGCTCGCCGGGATGGCCGCGACGTTCGCCGCGGGGAGCCGGATCGCCTCGGCGAACGTCCCCCACGCGTGCTCGCCGAGCAGGCGGTAGGTCGTGCAGAGGGAGTGCTCCCCCGCGAGACAATACGCGCAGGCCCCGCAGAAGAGGCCCGGATTGATGACCACCCGGTCCCCGGGCCGCACCGTCTCGACCTTCGCTCCCACCGCCTCGATGACACCGGCGCCGTCGGCGCCCAGCACGTGAGGGAACGCGGGCGGCACGCCGGGGAGCCCGCCGAGCACGAAGAGGTCGAGATGATTGAGCGCGGAGGCCTTCAACGCGACGACGACGTCCCGAGGCCCGGGAGCCTCCGGGCGCGGGACGTCGTCGAGCAGTATCTGTTCCGGGCCACCGTGGGCCCGAATCGTGACGGCCAGCATGGCCCCGGAATCTAACGGGGCCGGCCGCCTACCGGGGCTGCGGGGTCACCGGGCGGAAGACCGGCGCGGCCAGCTGCTCGCCGGGGCCGACCTGGATCGCCACCGCCGCCCCCGTGGCGGGATTGAAGAGGACCGCCCGCGGCACCTCGCCCACCCCGCGCACGCTCTCGAGCTTGGTGAGCATGATCAGGTTGCCGTCGGCGCTCACGCTGAACGCGCGCACGAACATCCCGACCGGCGTGATCGGCTGGGCCGTCGCGCCGGTGGAGTCGCTCAGCGCCTGGCGGTAGATCCGCTTCGTCGGGGGCGAGCCGCCCTCGTCGCGCAGGTAGTAGAAGGAGCGGCCGTCGGGCGCGTAGCGCGGCGAGTCCTCCGTGCGGGGAGACGTCGTGAGCCGGCGCTCGCCGGTGCCGTCCAGGTTCATCTCCCAGAGGTCGTAGTTGCGGGAGCTGCCGGGCATCTGGCGCAGCGAGACGAAGAGGACCTTCCGGCCGTCGGACGAGACGTCGGGGGCGCTGTTCGGGCTCGGGTTCGTGGAGAGGGCGCGCCGCCCCGTCCCGTCGCGGTTGATGACGTAGAGATGGGACGCGCCACCCTTGTTCGACTGGAACACGATCTGGTCGCCCGTCGGTCGCACGAACACGGGGGCACCCACGGTCGCGGAGTCGTTGGTCAGGCGGCGCGACTCGGAACCGTCGGCATTGAGCACGAAGAGGTCCACGCTGGCGGGCCGGTCCGGGGGCGCCGTCACGAAGGCGATGCGCGTGAGGTCCGGCGACCACGTCGGCTCCAGCTCGACGGACGCGTCGGCGGTGATGGGCGCGAAGCGCGGCACGCTGTCCGGACCGAAGGTGTACAGGTCCCACCGCCCGCCGCGCTGCATGGACGCCAGGAGCTGGCCGACCACGAAGACATCGGCCGTGACCAGCGAGTCCCACGGGGTCCGCGCGGTCAGGCGGGCGCGGCCGGGCCGCAGCCCCTGGATCTGCCCGTCGGCGAACCGGGCGATCGAGTCCGCGCTGGACGTCCAGCGCAGTTCGGTGGCGGGGCCCATCGGCTGGCGGTGGTCATCGAGCATCTGGACCGCGATGGGCGTGCGCTCGCCGACGCCCAGGCCGAGGCGGTTCCGCGAGATCTGGAGACCGCCCGCGACCACGTGGATCCGCCACCAATGCGTCGTCATCGAATCGCGGGTGAACGGCGCCGAGACGCCAAGCCGGGTCTCCCCTATCCGCAGGCCGCGCAGCGTCTTCGTCGCGGTGTCGAACGCGGCGAGGTTCGCGTCCGGGGGGGTCCACCTCAGCCGCGCCTGCGCCACGACCGCCGAATCCGCGGCCAAGGGCTGGGCCGTGACGACGCGCGTCGCGTTCATCACCAGCGTGAGCACGCTCTCCGGCGGGGTCGCGCGGAAGGTGACCGTGGGCGGCAGGACGTGTACGACGACGACGGGGTGGTAGAACGCGCTGCCGCTGCCGGTGATCTGCGACGTCCCCGCGGCGGACGCCGTGTAGATAGGGAGCATCGCGTTGACGTGCACGCTGGCGTCGTCGGACGACTCGAACTGGAAATGCCCCGGGGGCGCGTTGAAGGCGCGCCGCTCCTGCGAGGGCACCACCAGGCGGAGGGTGTCCACCGTCCCGACCGGGACCCACACCTCGGTGCTGGAGAAGCGCACGCTGTCGCCCTCGACCTGGATCGTCACCGTGCGCTGCTGGATGTTCGGGTTGTTCGGCACCGTGATGCGCACCGTCGCGATCCCCGTGTCCCCGAGGGCCTTGATCACGCCGACGCTGTCCACCTCCACGCGCCGACGGCCCGCGGTATCCACGTCGAACACCAGGGGGACGCGCTCGGCGAGGTCGCCGTTCGCGTTCAGCGCCTCGTAGTGGAGGGCCAGGTACTCACCCCGCACCAGGATCGCCTGGAAGGGCCGGACCCGGAGGCCGATGGCCGCGCCCGCGCCGGAGGACTGGCGCTCGAGGGCCGCGTACCCGACCGAGCCCGGACGGCTGGGTGCCGCGCGCGGGCCTGCGGGAGCCGGAGTGAATGGGGGGAGAGCGGCCGCGGCCGGAGCGACGGCCTGGGGCACCACGGCCCCCGTTCCCGTGACCGTCAGCGTGGCGGTCGCGCTCTTCGCCGTCGCACCCGTCCCCGTCCGCGCCGTGATGATCGCCGTGCCCGCGGCGACGCCGATGGCGATGCCGTTGTTGTCCACCGTGGCGATGCGGGTGTTGTTCGACGTGAACGTGAAGGTGGCCGTTGCGATCGGGTTGTTCCCCGCGTCGTAGGCGTTCGCGAGGAACACCTGCTGCTGGCCGGCCTGGATCTGCGCGTCGGCGGGGGAGATCTCGACAGTCCTGACCCGCGGCCCCCGCTGGGCGGACGCAAAAGCCGGGTGGAGCGCAATGGCGACAACGCCGGCGAGCGCGAACGCCCAGGCCGGCCCGACACGAGCACGCATCATATGAGGGCGAATAAACGGCTCCCCTCAGACCCTGTCAAGCACGTACGTCACCGATGCTTACGGTCGGAATCGGAGGGTCTGGCGCAGGTACCCGTCCCGGGGGTCGCCCCCGTCTGACGGGAAGGCGACCGACTCCCGCGACGCCCGCCCGCCGGGACGCACCAGGCCGAGGTCGTAGCGAAGGCCGGCCGCCCCCTCCACGGACACCACGAAGACCCCCTCCTGGAGCCTGGCGTCGAGGATCTTGAGGCGACGGGACCGCTCCCCCCGGGCGGGCTCTCCTGCAGGGACCTCGAGCCGCCAGCCGGCGCTGTGGCGGACCGTGACCTCGATTCCCTCCCCGAGGGGGACCTCGAAGGCGACATGCTCGGCCCTGCCGTTGGAGGACGCCCGGAAAGGGACCGCCCGTCCCCCGGCCGACACGTCCCTGACGCGGGCCCCGGGAGCGAGCGCCGGGTCGAACCGGAGCGTGAGGGCCCCCCCGCCCTCCACCCGCCGCACCGTCGCTCGGAACAGGGTGTCCCGCACCACGTAGGCAACGTCGAGGACGACGCCCCCCACCCGTACCCGCCGCACGCCGGTGTCGCCCGGCCGATCGAAGAGGCACGGCGCCAGGGTGAGCGCTCCGTGCGGCGCGTCGGCTTCGAGCCCCAGCGCCCCGCGCACGAACGGCGTCAGGGTCATGGAAGTGGCGAAGAACTGCTGCGGGACCGCGGTCTCGAGGGGTTCGTACGCGGCGCCCGAGAAGACCTCGGGGTTCCGGCCGAGCCCCCAGAGGGCGCCGGTGCGCCAGATGGCGTCGAGCTGCTCGCGCCCCGCGTAGGGGTTGTCGTACCGATACTGCGCGAGGGCGAGGAACCCCGTCACGAACGGCCAGACGGTGCCGTTGTTGTAGTGGAGCGGGTCGTAGAGGGGGCTCTCGGAGGCGAGCGCCCGTCCGCCCCAGTCCGTCGCGATGGTGGCCCGCGCGAGCGCGGCGGACATCCGCTGCCCGCGCTCGTCGTCGAACAGCCCCCAGCTCATCGCGGTGGCAGGCCAGACGGTCAGATTGTCGTTCAGCGAGTCGCCCTCGAGGATGGCGAACGCGAAACGCCCCGCGCGCGGCAGCCAGAACCGCTCCTCGAGGGTGCGGCGCGCGAGGGGGAACCGGCGGGCGGCATCGGCGGCGAGGGCCGTGTCCCCCATCGCCGTCGCGAGCTCCGCCATCCGCCGCAGCCCCTCGACCCACACCGACGCCAGGTAGATGTCGCTCTTCACGCCGACGCCGAGGTCCCCCACCTCGATCGCGCCGGCCCCCGCACGCGAGTTGTCCATCAGCCCGTCGCCGTCGGCGTCGGTCGTGAGGCACCAGCGGTAGGCCTTCTGGATGTTCGGCCAGAGGGAGCGGACGAACGCGGTGTCGGCGGAGGCGCCGTACAGCTCGCCGATGGCGAGGAGCCAGAAGGGCGTCGTGTCGCCGTGGTAGAAGGCGTACGGATAGTCATCGAACCAGCGGACCCGGCCCGCCGCCTGGGAGATCTCGTGGGTGATCTTGCCGTCGGCCCGCTGGTAGCGCGCGAAGAAGCCGAGGTACTGGCGCGCGAGGTCGAACGCTCCCACCGACGTGAGCGCGAACGAGTTGATGGCGGCGTCGCCGCCGAAGAACCACCCGAACCCGGGCCGGTAATTGCCGGGGCCCGCGGCCGCGTACCCCGCGACCGGCCCGCAGCCGAGGTCGGGGTTGCAGACCATCGCCTCGTCGAGATTGGCTTCCGCCCAGCGCACGACGCCGTCGGCGCGGGGCTCGTCCACGCCGAGGGTGGAGCCGAAGAGGGAGTCCTCGTGCGCGAGCCGCTCCGCGTAGAGGCGCGGCAAGGCGGCGAGGACGCGGCGGTAGGTCGCGACCGCCGTGTCGCGCGGAGCGGCCTGGCCCACGATGACGATGGGGATGCCTCGGGACACGACGTTGACGAGGCGGCCCGCCGGCTCACCGGGGCGCGGCATCGGCACGGGAGTCTGGTCCCCCACCGCGATCCGCATCTCCGAGGGCGCATCGGGGAGGGCGTGCGCCGGGTTGGTGGTCGCCCGGGTCGCGAAGGGGGACCCGACGAACGCCGTGAACTGGCGCCGGGGCTCCGAGATCAGGAAGGCGTTGAGGTCGTCGTTCCAGTAGATGTACTGCCCGCCCACCCCCCCGGGCCACGCGAGCTGCAGGTCGGAGTGGAACGATGCGATGATCTCCATCGGGCGGATCGCCTCGACCTCGAGCACCATCGCGACCGCCGGCTCGCCCACGGGAGCGAAGATCCGCTGCCGCACCGTGAACGCCGGATGCACGTAGGTGATCGTCGCGCCGCCGGGGGTGACCTCCACCGAGCGCGCCACGTCGCGGCCCCGGATGGGGTCGGCGTACATGGGGGTCTGGAACGCCAGCTCGAAGCCGTGGAGGATGCGCAGCGGCCAGGCCCAGACCTCGAACACGCCGTCCTCGGTGCCGAAGGCGGCCGCCTTGCGGCCTTCGACCCCCAGGTAGCCGCCCGGACGCGCCGGACCGTGCAGCGCGTAGGGGCCGGGTGCCCAGGCGAGGGGGGTCGGCTGGTACGGGCCGGCGACCTGGGCGGAGGCGATCCGGGGGGCCAGGAGCAGGGCCGCGAGGAGGAGGCCGGGGAGCGGGCGTCTGGCGGACATCGGGACCTCGGGACGGCGGGCGGCGCGCACCCGCTTGCGAAGAGGGGGATCGGGCGCAATGTATATGTTCGCTCAATCGAGCGGCAAACGCGCCACCACCGCCGGAGGAAGCGCCCCCATGTTCGATGACATGACAGGACCCCCGTGGGATAGCCCGTGGACGGGCGGCCAGCCGCCATCGGCCCCGCGGCCCATGACACCGCCACCCCCGCCACCGCCACCGATGCCTCCGGCGCCGATGATGCCGCCGAGGCCGGCACCGATGCCGGCTCCGATGCCCGCTCCGCGGCCACCGGTCCCCGCGCCGCTGCCGACGCCGAAGCCGGCGCCCAAGCCCGCGGCGAAGCCGAAGAAGGCGGCCCCGAAGAAGAAGGCCAAGAAGGTGGTGAAGAAAAAGAAGGCGGCCCCCAAGAAGAAGGTCGCCAAGAAAGCCAAGAAGGTGGTCCGGAAGGTGAAGAAGGCGGCGAAGAAGGCGAAGAAGCCGGCCAAGAAGAAGACGGTGCGCCGGCCCAAGAAGCGCTAGAACACCTCCACGCTTCCGTGGATGGCGCCTCGCGCGCGATCGGCGATCTCGAGCAGCCGGTCGCGCGCGACGCGCGTGATGGCCTGGTCCGCCGGCTCCCGGTCGAGGCTGTAGATCTGCAGCGCCGACGGCTGGATGCGCCGCAGGTACGACAGCCACACGGCGACCTCCTCGTCCGACGCTCCGCTCCAGCCGGGCCCCTCCACCACCATCGCCTGGACGGTCAGGTCCCGCAGTCCTGCGTAGTTGCGGACGAGCAGCTCGCGGTCGTACGCGACGCCGTTCACGCGATCCGGGGGACCGGGGTCGAGCTTCATCATCCGCGCGTCGAGGCGGTTCAGCGCCTCGCGGATGGCCGGCTTCCCCGCGCCCAGTCCGTTGCAGAGGATCCCCACCCGGGCGTCCGGCGCGCGCGCGTCGCGGGTCGCCAGCACGCGGTCCACCACCCCCGGGAACCGCGGGTGCATCGTCGGCTCGCCGTTCCCCGCGAAGGTGATCCAGTCGGGGCGCGCGTCGAGCCCGTCCAGCGTCTTGCCGAGCGCATCGGCCACGAGGTCGGGGGAGGGCCAGCGCGCCCCGTCGGTCTTCGGCGTGTTGAACCCGCACTCGCAGTAGGGGCAGTCCATCGTGCAGAGCTTGGAGCGCGGCGGGACGATGTTGAGCCCGAGGCTGACGCCCAGGCGGCGCGAGCGCACCGGACCGTTGATGATGCCGGCCCAGAGGAAGGTGCCGCCGATCTTGCCCGGCTTCGGGATGGAGAGGGGAAAGTCAGCCACGGAGGAAAGTTAGCCCGGGCTTGCGGCCCCTGCTACGGCTCATAGGTTGACCCGCGTGAACCGCCGACTCGCCGCTTCCGTCCTGGTGATCCTCGCCGCCGGCCTCCTCGGCCAGGCGCGCCCCGAATACGACGTGGTCTTCCTCGGCGGCACCGTGGTGGACGGCAGCGGCGGCCCGCGCCGCCTCGCCGACGTGGCCGTCACGGGCGACCGCATCGCCGCCATCGGTGATCTCCGCGGCGCCGCGGCGCGGCGCGTGGTGGACGCGCGCGGCCTCGTGGTGGCGCCCGGCTTCATCGACATGCTCGGCTGGTCGGAGTTCAATATCCTCGTGGACAACCGGGGCCTCTCGAAGGTGACGCAGGGCGTCACCACCGAGATCACGGGGGAGGGGTGGAGCGTCGCGCCCATGAGCGCCGCGACGATGCGCGAGGACAGCGCGCAGTACGCGGCGTGGCACCTGGTGGTGGACTGGCACGACCTCGACGGCTACTTCCAGCGCCTCGAGCGCTCCGGCACCCCCTTCAACCTCGGCACCTACGTCGGCGCAACGCAGGTCCGCAAGTACGTGATCGGCGACGTCCGCCGCGACCCCACCCCCGACGAACTGGCGCGCATGGAGGCGCTGGTGGACACCGCGATGCGCCAAGGGGCGATGGGGCTCTCGACATCGCTCGGCTACTCGCCGGCGGTGTACGCCAGAACCCCCGAGCTGATCGCCCTCGCCACCGTGGCCGGCCGCTACGGCGGCGTGTACGCCACGCACCTCCGCAGCGAAGGACCCCAGATCCGCCAGGCGCTGGCCGAGGCGTTCCGCATCGGCCGCGAGGCGCACATCCCGGTCGAGGTGTGGCACCTCAAGCTCTCGGGGCGGCGGCAGTGGGGGCAGATGCGCGCGATCCTCGCGCTCTTCGACTCGGTGCGCTCGAAGGGGGTCCGCGCCTGGGCGAACAGCTACCCGTACACCGCCTCCGCCAACGACCTCGCCTCGATCATCCCGGCGTGGGCGCACGACGGCGGGAACGACTCGCTCCTGCGGCGACTGCAGGACCCGGCCACCCGCGCCCGCATCCGGCGGGAGATGATCCGTCCCCGGCCCGGCGCCGGCGGCTCGGCGAGCGAGGCCGGAGCGCTGCGCAACGTGGTGCTGCTCTCGGTGCTCGACACGACGCTGCGGCGCTACGTGGGGAAGCGCATCACCGAGATCGCCGCCGAGGAGCACAAGGACCCGTACGACGCGCTCTTCGACCTGATCGTCGCCGATCGCGCGAACTCGGGCCGCGCCACCTTCTCGATGAGCGAGCCGGACGTGCTCCTTGCCGTGGCGACGCCCTGGGTGGCCGTCGGCTCCGACTTCGGCGCTCGCGCCCCCGACGGCCCGCTCGGCCAGCCGGGCCATCCGCGCGGCTACGG
>JADGQW010000081.1 GCA_017881505.1 Gemmatimonadales bacterium | reverse complement strand
CAACGCCACCGCCGAGCAGCGCGCGAGCGCGTGGCAGCGCTTCTGGCACAACACCGACCCGAACCCGATGACGCCGGAGAACGAGGCGCTCGATCAGTATTTCGCGCGCATCCAGCTCGCGAACCAGCGCTTCAGCGACGAGGGCACCGCCGGCTGGATGACCGAGCGCGGCGAGGTGTTCATCACCATCGGTGAGCCCGACCAAGTCTACGATCCCAACCAGGGTATGCAGGGCCGCGGCCGCCAGGTCACCTGGACCTACAACCAGTACCGCCTGCAGCTCTACTTCGTGGACGACGCCGGCTTCGGCCGCCTCCGCCTCGATCCCTCGTCGCGCAACAGCTACCTCCAGGTCCTGAGCCGGCTGCGCCGGGCGATGTGACGGTGGCCGGTCCCGTTGCGGACGGCCCCGCTCCCGCTGGCCCGCGCACCGCGCCGCACGAGGATTGGCGGCGCACGGTGCACGTTGCGTCGGGGCTCCTCGGGCCGGTGGCGCTCCGCCTTCCCGGTCGGTCGGCCGCCCTGGCGTTCTTCAGCGGGCTCGCCCTCGCCGCCCTCGTCCTCGAGGCCGCGCGGCGTCATTCGCCTGCCGCCCGCCGAGCGGTGGACGCCTTGGGCGGGTCCCTCTTCCGCCGGGAGGAGGCGCGCGGCGTCAGCGGGCCCACCACATTGGCCCTGGGATACGCGGTGAGCTGGTGGGTCTTCGCCCCGCGGGTCGCCGCGGTCGCCATCGTCGTGACCGCGCTCGCCGACCCGGCCGCCGCCCTGGTGGGGCGCCGCTTCGGCCATGGCGCGGCGAAGTCCCTGGCGGGCTCGGCGGCGTGCGCCGGTGTCGCGGCGTGCGTTTTCGTCCTCGCCGGTGCGTCCCTCCCCGCCGTCGCCGCCGGCGCCGCGCTGGTCGCGCTCGCGGAGCGGGCACCGTGGGCCGGCGTGGACAACATCCTCGTCCCGCTCGCCGCGGGGTCGGCCCTCACACTGCTCGGGTCCCGATGAGCGAGTCCCCGCGCCTCTTCCTGGTGGACGGCTACGCCCTGATCTATCGCGCCTTCTTCGCGATGCTGAGCCGGCCGCTCACCACCAGCCGCGGCGAGAACACCTCCGCGGCGTGGGGCGTCGTGAACTTCCTGCTGCGACTCCTGCAGCAGCATCGCCCGGCGTACGCCGTCTGGGTGCACGACGCGGGCACCAGCTTCCGCCACGAGACCTATCCCGAGTACAAGGCCACCCGCGAGAAGCTCGACGAACAGCTCCAGCAGGACTTCGACCGTTCCGTGGAGCGGATCGAGGAGCTGCTCCGCGCGTTCCGGATCCCGCTCGTCGCGGTGGACGGCTACGAGGCGGACGACGTCATCGGCACGCTGGCGACGCAGGCCGCGGCGCGGGGCCTCGACACGGTGATCGTCTCGGGCGACAAGGACTTCTACCAACTGCTCAGCGAGCGCGTCACGCTCCTCAACCCGGGGCGCGGCGGGCCCGCGGCGGTGGAGGAGCAGCACGTCACGCTGGCCAACGGGGCCGAACGCCTCGGCGTGCCGCCGGAGCAGACGGTGGACTACCTCGCGCTCGTGGGCGACAGCGCCGACAACGTGCCGGGCGTCCGGGGCGTGGGCGAGAAGACCGCGCAGAAGCTCCTCGCCGAGTTCGGCTCCCTCGACGCCGTGCTCGCGCACGCGGCGGAGCTCCCCGCGAAGCGGGTGCGGGAGGCGCTCCTCGCCGAAGCCGACCGCGCGCGCCTCTCGCGCGACCTCGTCACCATCCGCCGCGACGTACCCGTGCAGCTCGACCTCGAGGCCGTGGCGGTCCGGGAACCCGACTGGCCGCGCCTCCTTGACCTCCTTGCCGAGCTGGAGTTCCACAGTCTGGTGCGGCAGTTGGGGGCGCGCCGGGAAGAGGTCCCGCCCCCGGCGGGCGCGTACGCGATCGCGGACACCGTCGAGGCCGTGCTCGAGGCCGTCCGGCGCGCCCGCGCGGCGGGCGTCGTGGCGCTCGACACCGAGACCAGCGCGCTCGAGCCGATGCGCGCGGATATGGTGGGGCTCTCCCTCGCCGTCGCGCCCGGCACCGCCTGGTACCTCCCCTTCGGCCACCGGACCGGCGGGGACATGCTGGAGACGGCGGCCGTGCGGAACCTGCCGCCCATCGGCGACCCCGCCCTCGCGCCCCTCCGGGAGCTCCTCGCCGACCCGGCGGTCGCGAAGACCGGCCACAACATCAAGTACGACTGGCTGGTGCTCCGCCGCGCAGGGGTCGAGCTGCGGGGCGTCGCCTTCGACTCGATGATCGCCAGCTTCATGGTGGATCCGGGGAAGCGCTCCCACGCCCTCGATACGCTGACCCAGGAGCACTTCGGCGTGCAGATGCGGACGTTCCAGGACCTCGTCGGCCGCGGCCGCACGGAGCGGCCCTTCGCCGAGGTCCCCGTCCGGGAGGCTGCCGATTACTGTTGCGCCGACAGCGACTACGCGCTCCGGCTCCGGGAGACGCTCCTCCCCACGCTCCGCGACCACGGCCTGGAGCCTCTCTTCCGTGACGTCGAGATCCCGCTGGTCGGCGTGCTCGTGGCGATGGAGTGGGAGGGGATCGCGATCGACCGCGACCTCTTCGAGCGGCTCACGCGGGAGTTCCGCGCCGAGCTGGCGGGGATCGAGAAGGCCGTGTACGCCGCGGCCGGCACCGACTTCAACCTCAACTCGAACCCGCAGCTCAGGCAGGTGCTCTACGAGAAGCTGCAGCTCCCCATCCTCAAGAAGGGGAAGACGGGGCCCTCGACCGACGCCGACGTCCTCGAGGAGCTCGGGGCGATGGGGCACGAGGTGCCGAAGCTCCTGATCGAGTACCGCGAGGTCGCCAAGCTCCTCTCGACGTATCTGGAAACCCTCCCCGCCGAGGTGCATCCCGGCACCGGACGGATCCACACGTCCTTCAACCAGATCGGCGCCGCCACCGGCCGCTTGAGCTCCAACCATCCCAACCTGCAGAACATCCCCGTGCGGTCGGCACGCGGCGAGGCCATCCGCCGCGGATTCGTGCCCCGCCCCGGGTGGCGCTTCGTGGTGGCCGACTACTCGCAGATCGAGCTGCGGCTCCTCGCGCACCTCTCCGGCGATGTCGCGTTCGTCGCGGCCTTCCGCGCCGGCGGCGACATCCACCGGCAGACCGCCGCCGTCATCTTCGGCGTCGGGCCGGAAGCGGTCACGGCCGAGATGCGCGCCCGCGCCAAGACGATCAACTTCGCGACGATCTACGGGCAGGGCGCGCGGAGTCTCTCGCGCAGCATCGGCGTCCCGTTCGCCGAGGCCCAGCGCTTCATCGACGAATATTTCACCCGCTTCTCCGGGGTGCGCGCGTTCCTCGATCGCACCGTCGCGGAGGCGAAGGAACGGGGCTACGTGGAGACGATCTTCGGGCGGCGGCGCTACGTGCCGGAGCTGCGGGACCCGAACTTCAACGTGCGCGCGTTCGGCGAGCGGATGGCGGCGAACTCGCCGATCCAGGGGAGCGCGGCGGATCTGATCAAGGTGGCGATGGTGCGGCTCGCGGCGGTGCTGGGGGCGGACCGGCGCTCGCGCATGCTGCTGCAGGTGCACGACGAACTGGTGGTGGAGGCGCCGGCGGCGGAGGCGGAGGGGACGGCGACGCTGGTGCGGCGGGAGATGGAAGGGGCGGCGGCACTCGCGGTCCCGCTGGTGGTGGACGTCGGCATCGGGGACAACTGGCTGGACGCGAAGGGCGGAGGGTGACCTTGCTGCCCCTCGGCACGGGTCATAGGTTCACGAGGGGGCCTTCCGGGCCCCGGTTCTCCTGACCGGAGCGGGCGTGCGGCGCGAGAGCGGTTTCACCCTGATCGAGTTGCTGCTCGTGCTCGTCATCATGGGGATCCTGATGGCGGTGCTGATCCCGCGGTGGGGGAGTTCCCGCGAGAAGGCCTTCATGGCGGCCATGAAGTCCGACCTGCGGAACCTGGCCACGGCGGAAGAGGCGTACTTCTACGACAACTCGACGTACGCCACGGCGCTGTCCTCCCTGGCCGCCTACAGTCCGTCCACGGGGAACACCGTGACCATCAACCAGGCCACGGCGTCGGGCTGGTCGGCCACGGCGGCGCGGCCCGGCCTCGGGAGACAGTGCTTCCTCTTCGTCGGGAGCGTCAGCCCGGTCGGGGCTGCGACCGCCGAAGGCCAGGTCACCTGCAATTAGCGCCGGTCTGACCTGGCGCGAGTTCGCACGGCGCCGGGACGGGCTCACCCACGCGCTCGACGGCGGCCTCTGGCTCCACCGCTTCACCCTCGATGACACTCCGATGGCGCACCTGGTGAGCGGCGACCGCGAGGCGCTGCTCGCCTGGGGGCGGGCCGCAGGCCTCGACCCGCGCTGGCTCCAGTACAAGCCGTTGCGCGACCCGCGCACGGGCGCGCGCGCGCCGGCGTGGCACTGGGACCTGTGGGGGGAACGGTTGCCGCCACCGGCGGCGCGCTAGCGGGGGAGCGTCCTACCGGGTGCCGCCCGTGCCGCCGCTGGCACGGCGATAGTGCCCGGGGGCGCCGCGCCGGCGATAGCCGGGCCACCAGTTGAAGCGGCCCGCGAGGTGCATCACCGCGGGCACCATCACCATCCGGATGACGGTCGCGTCGAGCAGCACCGCCACCGCCAGCCCGAAGCCGATCATCTGCACCGCCATCACCCGCGCGAACGCGAAGGCGCCGAACACCAGGATCATGATCCCGGCGGCGCTGGTGATCGTCCGTCCCGTTGCGGTGAGTCCGGCGCTGGTGGCGGCGTCGTTGTCGTGCGAGATGTCGAACTCCTCCTTGATCCGCGAGAGGAGGAAGACCTCGTAGTCCATCGACAAGCCGAAGACGATGGCGAACACGAGCACCGGCCCCATCACGAAGATCGCCTTGGTGGGCGCCTCCAGGCCGATCAGCGACCCCCCCACTCCCCACTGGAAGACGACCACCGTCATGCCGAACGCCGCCCCCACGGACAGCGTGTTCATCACCACGGCCTTGGCGGGCACGAGGAGGGACTTGAAGACCCACGCCAGCATCACCGCCGTGACCCCGAGCACCAGCAGGACGATGATGTAGAACTCGTGGACCAGGCGGTCCCGGAAATCGAGAGCGGAGGGGAAGAACCCGCCCACCAGGATCCGGGCGTGCTCGAGGGTCGGGAAGGTGTGCTCACGGATCTGGCGCACGTCGCGCACCGCCTGCAGCGCCCCGTCGAGGGTGACGGTGTCGCGCAGGAAGACGTTCATCACGGTCGTGGAGCCGTCGCGGCTCAGGTACGTGTTGAAGATCTCCGGCATCCGCGCGCGGGCCTTCGCGGTGTCGCCGTAGAGCTGCACGTACTGCCAGAGGGGGATGCCGGGCCGCAGGTCCACCAGGCCGCGCACCTGCTGCACCCGGGGGTTGGCGCGCAGCGAGTCCCCGAAGATCCGCAGGCCGCGCAGGCGGTCGAGGTCCAGGGCCGCCGTGCCCGCCGGCATCTCGACGACGATCCGGATCGGCTGCAGCTCGCCGCCCTGCCCGGCGCCCTGGAGTACGGCGAGCCCGCGGGCCGAGTCGGTGTCCTTCGGGAACCAGTTCGCCGCCGGCAACCCGATCCGCAGCCAGAGCGACGGGGCGGCGAGGATGAGGATGATGACGCCGGAGATGACCAGCGCGCGGATCGGGTTGCGCGCGATGCTCTTCGCATAGCGCGCCCACCCCGTGTCCTTCCGGAACCCTGCCAGAAGAGAAGAGAGGAACTTGGGGCGGTCGACGTTGTGGCCGAGGATCGCGAGGATGGCCGGCAGGAAGGTGACGGACAGTGCGAGGGAGGTGAACACGACGATGAGGCCGCCGAGCCCGACCGATCGCGTCTCGACGATCGGGACGATCATCAGCGCCGCGACCCCTACCATCACGGTCCCGCCGGAGGTGAGCACGGTCTGGGCCGCCGTGCGGATCGTGCGCTCGGCCGCCACGAGGCGATCGGCGCCGGAGGCCATCTCCTCGCGGAAGCGTGTGACCACCAGCAGCGAATAGTCGATGCCGACGCCGAGGCCGACCATCGTCGT
This sequence comes from Gemmatimonadales bacterium, assembly GCA_017881505.1. Lineage (GTDB taxonomy): Bacteria > Gemmatimonadota > Gemmatimonadetes > Gemmatimonadales > JACORV01 > JADGQW01. The sequence continues at coordinate 5,204 of JADGQW010000081.1, read as the reverse complement.
GATGTTGAGGACGAAGATCGACATCGGCATCAGGCCGGCCAGCATCGACTCGATCCCCGTCGCGATGAAGATGGCGATGAAGCCCACGGCCACCGGCACGAAGGCGGCGACCAGGGCGCCGAACACGAGGATGAGGAGCAGCCAGGTCAGCGGCAGCAGGCGCTGCTCGAGCCGGTCGGAGTCCTGCGCTGCGACCGTGCGCGTGTCGTAATCGAAGGCGGGGCTGCCGGTGACGTACGTGGTGAATTCGGGCCCGGAGGCGGTCCGGACCTCCTGCACCGCGTCGCGCAGGATGGGGACCTCGGACGTGGCGCCGTCCGACTGCTCGCGCATGCCGACGACGATGAAGGTGACCCGGCCGTCGGGGCTCACGAAGGCGGGGTCGCCGGCGGTGCGCCACGTGACCGTCTTCTGGACGAACGGCAGGCGCTCCATGGCGCCCACGAGCGCGTCCAGGTACGCGCCGTACCGCGCGCTCGTCACCGTGAGCGACGGGTGCCGCACCGCCACCACGCCGAAGGACGAGAAGGAGGAGGCGAAGCGCCCCCGGATGATGTCCTCGGCCGCGGTGGACTCGGAGCCGGGCAGCTCCCGGCCGCCCACCTGCAGGCGGTCGTGGATCTCGCGCGCGACCGGCCACATGGCCCCGGCCAGCAGCACCCATGCGACCACGATGGGCCAGCGCCAGCGGACGATGGTGCGGGCGGGAAGATGGATCAGCACGTGGGTGTCAGCTCGGTGCCTTGCGCACGGGACGAGGCGAACACGGTCGGCGAACGGGCACAAATTCGCCGTTCGCGGGGCGTTTCGCAATCACGCGGCGGTCCGCGGAAGGCGCTGGGAACGGCCGAGCGCCGCTCAGTGCGGCGTCGTCATCGTCGGGCGGGGGCCCGACGCGACGGCGTAGCCCAGGCGCAGCGCGTAGTCGGCGTACCGCACCAGGCCGCGGAACGGGAAGTCGGCGTACCAGTTGTCGCCGGCCTGGTGGTAGTTGTCCCACCGCTGCCGGAGCGCGTTCGACGCCTCGGCGGTCATCCCCTCGTACGGCTCGGGCCCCGGCACCACGAACACCGCCGGGATCCCGATCCTGAGGAGAGGGAAGTAGTCCGTGTTGGGGCTCGCCGCTGCGGGGAGCGCCGCCCACCCGGCGCGGCGCGCCACCTCGATGGCCTGCGCGCCGAAGGTGGAGGAATCCGCCCCGGCGAGGCGCCAGTTGACGCACGGGCCGGGTGGGGCCCCGGCGTCGAGGTTGATGTCGGCCACCGTCCGCGCGGCGGGGATGAGGGGATGCGCCGCGTAGTAGTCGGACCCGAGCAGGCCACGCTCCTCCCCGGTCAGGAAGAGGAAGAGCACCGAGCGCGCCGGGCGCGGGCCTGCCTGCATCGCCTTCGCGATCGCCAGCAGCATCGCGTCGCCCGCCGCGTCGTCGGAGAAGCCGTTGTAGATCGAGTCGCCCCGCGCGTCGGGCGTCGAGATGCCGAGGTGGTCGTAGTGCGCGGTGAAGGCGACCACCTCTCCCGCCAGCGCGGGGTCGGCGCCCGGCAGCAGGGCGGCGACGTTCCGGGCCGGCACCGGGCGCGCCGTGACGCCGATCTCCACCTCGACGCGCAGGCCCGCCAGGACGACGGGTCCCGCGGGCGGAGCGGTGCCGCCCCCCGGGAGCGCGGCGACGATCGCGCGCTGCAGGGCGGGACTCGCGAGCACGGCCGGGATGTCGGGGATGAACGAGGAGACCGCGCCCGCCGCCGGGTCGAGGAACATCCGCGAGGGGCCACGGCTCCGGGTGTAGAGGGCGTACGCCTCCTCGCTGCCGACGAGGTGGATCACCCCCGCCGCACCCCGCGCGCGCAGCGTATCGGCGGCGCGGATGTCCGCGCCGAAGGTCCCGAGCACGACGGCGACCCGCCCCGCGAGGGGGGGCAGGTCGGCGTGCGCCTTCAGCAGGTCCTGCGGCGTCCCCAGGAACACCAGCTCCCCGCTGAACGGCACGAGCGTCCGCGTCGTGCCGACGTTCGGGATGAAGCCCGCGCCGTACGCGAACGCCTCCCGCGCGCCTTCCCGCACCAGCGCGAGGCGCGTGCGGGCGGAGTCGATCGTCGCCTCGACCACCGGCACCGTCTGGTAGAAGCTCCCGTCCGGCCCCGCGCCCCGCAGCCCGAGGCGCTCCGCCTCCGTCGCGAGATAGAGGGCGGCGATGTCCGCGCCCCGCCGGCCCGTCCCGCGGCCCTCGAGGAGGTCGTGCGCCAGGAGATAGGTGTGGGCGCGGATCGCCATCGAGTCAATGGAGGGGAGAGGGGCGGGCCGCGGAGCCTGGGCGGCGGCGGGAAGGGCGAATGCGGCCAGCGCGGCCGCGAGCCCGACGGGGAAAAGGCGGCGTGTCTTCACCCTGCCATCCTAAGGGGCGAACTGGCGCCCCGGCAAGCGCCCGGCGACCTTTCGCCATCTATGGCAGGCGGGAACGGCAGGAAGATCACGGCCCTCGTGGCCGGCGTCGGCGCGTCGGCGGGCACCCTCCAGGACGCCCTCGACAGGCTGAGCGTGCCCGGCACCCTGTGGCATCCCGACGGGGGCCCCGGGGACGTGCGCTGCGTGGCCTGCGCGCATCGCTGCCTCATCCGCGAGGGGCGCCGCGGCGTGTGCCGCGTGCGCTTCAACGAGGCCGGGGTGCTCAAGGTCCCGCACGGCTACGTCGTGGCCCTACAGTGCGATCCGATCGAGAAGAAGCCGTTCTTCCACGTGCTGCCCGGGTCCGAGGCCCTCACCTTCGGGATGCTCGGCTGCGATTTCCACTGCGGCTACTGCCAGAACTGGCTCACCTCCCAGGCGCTGCGCGACGCGTCCGCCGGCACCGCGCCGACGCCGATGAGCGCCGAGGCCATCGTGGCGGAGGCGCGACGGCATGGCGCCGCCACCCTCGTCTCCTCGTACAACGAGCCGCTGATCACCGCCGAATGGGGGATGGAGATCTTCCGCCTTGGCCGGCCGCTGGGCCTGCGGACGGGATGCGTATCGAACGGCAACGCCACGCCGGAGGTGCTCGACTACATCCGGCCGTGGACCGACGCCTTCAAGATCGACCTCAAGGCCATCGACGAGCGCCCCTACCGGACGCTGGGTGGGACGCTGCAGCACGTCCTCGATTCCATCCGCATGGCGCACGCGCGGGGCTTCTGGGTCGAGGTCGTCTCCCTCCTCGTCCCGGGGTTCAACGACCAGGGGGACGCGGTACGGCGGATGGCCGAGGCGATCGCCGCGGTCTCCCCGGACATCCCCTGGCACGTGACGGCGTTTCACCAGGACTACCGGATGACCGATCCGCGGAACACCACGGCCGAGGATCTGGTGCGTGCCTGCGAGACGGGACGGGAGGCGGGGCTGCGGTTCGTCTACGCGGGGAACCTGCCCGGTCGGGTCGGGAAGTGGGAGCACACCTGGTGTCCCGGCTGCGGCGGCGTGCTGGTGGAGCGGTGCGGGTACACGATCCTGCAGCAGCGGGTCACCCGCCAGGGAGCGTGCCCGGACTGCGGCGCGCACGTCCCCGGCATCTGGGGGTAGGACCGAGGGACCGGAATGCGCCGGGCGCAGGGGCGCTCGGCCTCACCCCGTGAGACCGTGAGACGGAAGGAGGCACGAGGACGATGGTGACCGAAGACACCGTCCGGATCGCGCTGCGGAAGGTGAAGGATCCGGAGCTGAACCTGAGCATCATCGACCTCGGCCTCGTCTACGAGATCGCGGTGGACGGGGGCGACGTCCACGTCCAGATGACCCTCACCTCACCCGGCTGCCCCTCCGGCGCGGAGATCATCTCCGATGCGCAGAAGGCGCTCGAGGGACTGGAAGGGGTGACGGCTGCGGATGTGGAGCTAGTGTGGACGCCCTACTGGACGCCGGAGCGGATCGACCCCAAGGTGCGGGCCTACCTCGGGCTCTCCTAGTCGGCGATCGCCTTCAGGAAATCCCCGCCGAGCAGCTCGACCTGCCACTTCCGGATCTCGGGGATCTCTCTCAACCCCGCGGCTGACGTCGGGTGCGCCCGGGCGACCGCCTCGAGCGTCCCCTTCGGGCAGAGGACGCCGGGGTCGAGTCCGAGGCTCTCCGCCGACGCGTTCCGTGTCGTCTTGAGCCGCTCGACGCGCCGGTCGAAGGCGGGATCGTTGACGCGGCGCTCGCCGCGCGGGAACCGCGGGAGGTCCCGGTCCGGCACCGCGAGGCCCCGTTCGATCGAAGCGAGGATCGCGTCCCCCCGGGTCTCGAGCAACCGTTCCGAGACGCCGCGGATGGCCTTCAGCGCCTCCGTGTTCCGCGGCAACGTATCGGCCGCCGCGAGCAGCGCCTCGTTCGACAGCACCCGGAAACTCGCCCGGTCGAGCTCCGCCGCCACCGATTCGCGCCAGTGCCACAGTTGCTGGAGCACCGCCAGGCCGCGGCGCGAGAGGGCCCGGGCTCCCTTCATGCGTAGCGCCGCGTCGCCGTTCGTCGCCGCAGGAGTCCAGCGCACCCCCTCCATCCGCGCGAACTCCTCCGTCGCCCACGTCATCCGCCCCTTCGCCTCCAGCTCGGCCCGCAGCCGGTCGCGCAGAGGGAGGAGGTGCTGCGTGTCGAGCGCCGCGTATTCCAGCATCTCGCGTGGCAACGGCCGCCGCGACCAGTCGGCCCGCTGGTACTTCTTGTCGAGCCGCACGCCCAGATACTTCTCCAGCAGCGCGGCGAGCCCCACCGCCGGTTCGCCCAGGAGCTGGGCCGCCACCCGGGTATCGAACAGCTTGCGCGCCCGCATCCGGTAGTCGCGGTCGAGGATCCGCAGGTCGTAGTCGGCGTCGTGGAAGACCACCTCGATCGCGGGGTCGGCGAGGAGCGCTCCGAGTGCCGACACGTCCCCGACGGTCAGGGGGTCGATGATCGCGTTCTCGTGGTGGGTGGAGAGTTGGATGAGATAGATCCGGTCGATGAACCGGTGGAAGCTGGCCGCCTCGGTGTCCACCGCGAGCTCCGTCTCGCGCGCCAGCTGCTTCACGAGCGTGGCAAGCTCAGCGGGGGTCTTCACATAGCGATGCGCGGCGGGGCGCTGGAGCACGTTGACCATTGGCGGCTAGAAGCTTGCCCCGACGGGGGGGCGCACGCAACTGCGCAGGTGGGTACTTGTCCACCTATCCACCTGCAAAGTACTTCCGTTTGTCGATAATGTGATGCTTCTGGCGTGT
>JADGQW010000010.1 GCA_017881505.1 Gemmatimonadales bacterium | reverse complement strand
GGCGGCGGGCGTCGGCGACACGTACCTCCTTACGCTCAACACGACGGCGACCATCGCCGGCGTGCTCACCGCCGGAGGCGCCGCGAAGCTGGATTGTGCGAACGACACGGCGCAGGTCAACGCGGGGGCCGGCTTCGGCAGCGCGGGCCCCACGATCAACAACACCGAGTTCGCGACCATCAACACGCTGGTCACGGCGATGAACGCCCACATCGCGGCGCAGGCGACCGCGCGCGGCTGGGCCCTGGTGGACCTCGACGGGACGCTTGCCGCCAACGCGGCCTCCATCCCGCCGATCCCCAACCTCGCGACCCCGCTCACCCTGATGGGGCCGCTCTTCTCGCAGGACGGCGTGCATCCGAACGCCGCCGGGGCCAAGATCGTCGCCAACGCATTCCGTACCGCCATCAACGCGACGTTCAGCGGGGCCAGCCTCGCCGCCATCCCGTGACGCTCTGACGGGCGCGCGTAGCTGACGCAAGACGGGCGGCCGCAACTGGCCGCCCGTCGGCGTTTCGGCCCCACGTCCCGCGCGTCTACCCGGCGAGCCCGGCGCCGGGGTGGACGACCCGCACCGCGGGGAGGGCCAGCGCGCGGTCGGCCGCGAGCGCGGCGGCGAGCTCCTCGCCACGGCCCATGGGCGCGACCACCAGCACCGCCCCGCCCCATCCCGCGCCCACGAGGCGCGCCCCCAGCGTGCCCGGAAGCCTCCGCGCCGCCGTCACGATGGCGTCGAGCCGCGGCGTCGAGCACTCGTACAGGTCCCGCAGCGAATCGTGCGAGGCGTCCACCAGGCGCCCGAACGTGGCCACGTCCCCCGCCTCCAGCGCCGCCGCGGCCAGCACGGTGCGCTGGTTCTCGTTCACGACGTGCCGGACGCGCCGGTCGAGGGGAGGCGGCAGGAGAGGCAGCAGCTGCGCGAGCGCCGCGGGAGGGATGTCCACCAGCATCGCCACGGCCGGGACCGCCGCCCGGATCCGCGCGAGCGCCTCGTCCCCCTCGCGGCGCCGCTCCGCGTAGCTGCCGCTCCGCAGCGTGTGGGACTCCCCCGACTCCGCGAGGACCAGGTCGAGAGGCACCGGCACGGCGGAGGTCTCGAGGGTCCGGCAGTCGAGGAGGAGCGCGGAGCCCGCGGGCGTCAGCGCCGACGCCATCTGGTCCATCACCCCGCACGGGACGCCCACGAAGTCCGTTTCGGCGCGGTGGGCGATGACCGCCAGCTCGCGTGGCGAGCCGCGCCAGCCGCACAGCGCGGCGAGGGCGCCCGCGGTCGCCACCTCGAGCGCCGCGGAGGAGCTCACGCCGGCACCGAGGGGGACGTCGCTCGCCACCGCGAGGCGGAGCCCCGCCGCCCGCAGCGTGCCGGCCGCGAGGAACTCCACCGCGACGCCCGCCGCGTAGTCGCTCCAGTCGCCCTGCCGGGCGGGCGGCCACGCACCGCGTACCGGCGTGCCGTGCTCCGAGGCTGCCTCGAAGCCGCCCGGCGCCAGGCCCACGGCGACCGCCGTCCGCCACGCCGTGGCCACCGGCAGGACGTGGCCGCCGTGGTAGTCCACGTGCTCGCCGAGAAGATTCACCCGGCCCGGTGCCGAGGCGACCGCCGCCGGCTCGGTGCCGAACCGCTCCCGGAAGAGGCGCGTCGCCCGCTCCACCGGGGTCATCGGTGCGCGTCCAGCGCCGCGCGCACCGCGGTGCCCATGGCCTCGATGTCCACCGGCTTCTGAAGGTAGGTGGCGCCGCCCGCGGTGAGGTCGCCGCGGGCGAGCTCGTCCTCGGCATATCCCGACATGAAGACGATCGCCAGCCCCGGCCACCGTTCCCGGAGCCGTCGCGCGAGTTCCACCCCCGATGCCCCGGGGAGGAGGACGTCGGTGAGGAGCAGGTCGAAGGGGACCAGCGCCGGGAGCGCCTCCGCCTCCTCCGCACTCTCGACCGCGAAGACCTGGTAGCGAAGGCCCGACAGCAGCCGCTGGAAGGTGCGGCGCACCGACTCGTTGTCCTCGACCAGCAGGAGCCGCTCGCCCCGGCCCCGCGGGATGCGCCGCGACTCGCCGCCGGCCCGCGCGGCCTGCGTTCCCGTGACGCCGCGCGCGGGGAGGACCACCCGGAACGCGCTGCCGCGGCCCACGGCGCTCGCGACCTCGACCCGCCCCCCGTGCCCCGCCACGATGCCGTGCACCACCGACAGGCCGAGCCCCGTGCCGCGATGGTCGCTCTTGGTCGTGTAGAAGGGCTCGAAGATGTGCTCGCGCACCACCTCGGGGATGCCGTGCCCGGTGTCCTCGACCGAGAACCAGACGTGCGACTCGCCGACGCGGCCCGAGCGCACCGTGAGGGTGCCGCCCTCCGGCATCGCGTCCGCCGCGTTCACCGCGAGGTTCATCCAGACCTGGCCGAGCTGGCCCCGGTCGGCGACGAGCTCCAGCGGCCCCTCCGCCAGCTCCATCCGGAGCACGACGTTCTCCCGCAGCAGGCGGCGCAGCAGCTTCGCCGTGTCGCGCACGACCGTGTTGAGGTCGCACGGCTCCACCTTGGGTTCCTCGCGGCGCGAGAAGAGGAGGAGCTGGCGGGTGAGCTGGCCGCCGCGGTGGAAGAGCTCCTCGAGCTCGTCGATCTGCTCCCCGACCTCCCTGGGCGGCAGCTCGCCGGAGCGGAGGAGGTCCGACACCCCGAGCATCGCCTGGAGGAGGTTGTTGAAGTCATGCGCGACCCCGCCGGCGAGCCGTCCCACGGCCTCGAGGCGCTGGCCGTTCCGGAGGCGCTCCTCGAGGCGGTGGCGCTCGGTGATGTCCTCCTTGATCGCGACCAAGTGGGAGACCGACCCGTCGGGGCCCGGCACCGGCGTGATGGTCATCTCCTCGTCGTACAGCGTGCCGTCCTTCCGGCGGTTCACCAGCTCGCCGCGCCAGACCCGCCCGGCCAGCACCGTCTTCCACAGGTCGGCGTACATCGACGGCGGCATGACCCCGGACTTGAGGAGCCGGGTGTGCTGGCCGAGGGCCTCCCCTTCCGTGTAGCCCGTGAGGCGGCTGAAGGCCGGATTGACCCACTCGATCCGCCCCGTCGCGTCGGTGATGCAGATGGCGTTGGCGACCGCCTCCATCGCCGTGCTCTGCAGCGTCAGCCGCTGCTCGGCGCCGCGGCGCTCCAGCTCGCTGGCCGCCCGGATCGCGAAGATGCCGAGGAGCGACTCGGCGAGCGCCACCCGCTCGAGCGGCTGGTCGTGCATCACCGCCAGGTTGCCGAGCACCCGGCCGGCGCTGTCGCGCAGCGGCACGCCGAGGTAGGCCTCGACCCGCATCTCGGAGAGGAGCGCGTCGCGCGGGAACTGGCGCTGGACGTCGCGCGGGAAGCAGCGCATCCCCCCCGTCACCACGCCCTCGCACGGCGAGTCCTTGAGCTCGTAGGTGAAGTTGGGGGTGATCGCGTCGCCCGCCCACACGGCGAGGGTGCGGATGCGCTCGCGGCCGGCGTCCGCCAGCTCGCCCGCGAACGCGTACCGGACCTCGAGCGCCCGCGCGAGGTGCTCCACCAGCGTCCGGAAGAACGCGTCGCCCGTGGCGGGCGCGGTGCCGACGAGGATCGAGCGGAGGGCCGCATCCGCGCGGCGCCGCTCGGTGACGTCCACCAGGATGCCGAAGCAGAGGGTGCGCCCCGATTCGGCGTCCTCCATCGCGATGCAGGTGTCGAGGACCGTGCGCACTTCGCCGCCGGGGCGGCGGAGCTGGATCTCGAAGTCCCGGACCCTGCCGTCGCGCTGCAGGAGCGCCAGCTCCTCCGCACGGCGGGCGGGCTCGACCCACAGCTCCTGGACTCGGAAGCGCCGCAACTCGTCGAGGGACGCGACGCCGAAGATCGAGAGCAGCGCCGGGTTGGCGTCGAGGAGGTCCCCCGCCGCGCTCGTGACGTAGATGCCTTCCTCGAGATGGTCGACGAAGTGTCGCAGCGTCTCGAGGGCTTGCAGGCTCCCCGCCACCGCCAGGGGCATCCTCTCTCCTTGCTACGCGCCGACGCGCGGCGGAGTGCCGGCCCGGTAGGCCGGCGCGCCTCCGCTGCCTAGGTTGTTCGCGCCGCACCCCCGGCTTGTCAAGGCGCGTGCGCTCCGCGCGGGGTTGCGCGCGACCCGAGCGACGCCCCGTGGGCGATCGCGCGTTGCGCCCGCGACGCGGCCTTCATTGACCCTCTCCGGCGCGGTGGCTAGCTTCTCGCCTCCGATGCGCCGCGTCGCCGCGTTCCTCATGATCCTCACCGCCGCAGGCCTGTGGCTGCCCGGCGCGCTGCGCGCCCAGGGCGACGAGGCGCCGCCGCCCGCCGCCGGCATCGTGCGCATCCTCGTGCCGCCGGCCTGGTGGCACTGGGACCAGCGCTTCTCTCAGGGGACCGCCGGCCGCGCGGATGGGCAGCTCGTGCCCCTCGGCGTGGACTTCGGCGCCGACTCGCTGGGCACCGCGCAACTCCCGTTCCTCGGCCCCTCGGAGGCCGCGCTCCGCGCCGTCAGCGGCCTGCCCACCTTCTCGATCAACCTGGGGCGCTCCGACCTCGCGCTCAGCGCCAACGTACGGACCGAGCCCATCGGCCTCGCGATCGGCCTGTCGCACCGCCTCTCGATCAGCGTGCTCGTCCCGCTGGTCCGCAGCCGCGTCGAGACCTCCTTCCGCCTCGACAGCAGCGCCACCAACGTCGGCTGGAACCCCGCATACCGGCAGCCCGGCGCCTTCGACGGATTCCGCTCGCAGGTGGACTCGGTGCTCACCGCGCTCCAGGCGCAGGCGACGGGCGGCCCCGCGGCCCTGCGCGCCCAGGCGCAGGCGGCGATCAGCCAGTACCAGGCCCTGCTCTGCGGACTGTACGGCGTCGCGGGGGGCGCGCCCTCCGCGAGCGCCTCCCCGTGCACCGGGGCGACGACGGCGGCCGCGGCGCCCTTCCTCCCCCTCGACACGAGCGCGGGCGGCAAGGGCATCGGCACCCGCCTCGCGGCGGCGCGGGCGGGATACGCCGCGCTCGCCACGGCGTACGCCGGCGCCGGCGTCGCCATGCCGGCGTTCGACGCCGCCTTCGCCCTCCCCTCCACGGCGCTGACGCGGGACGACTTCCAGAGCTACCTGAGCGACCCGACGCTCGGCGTGGGCGGGGACTCCCTCGCGATGGCCCTCCACACGCGGCTCGGCGACGTGCAGGTCGGCGCGACGTACGCGTTCGCCGAGCGGCCGTCGTGGCGCGGCCTCGTCACGGCCACCGTGCGCCTGCCGACGGGGATGGTGGACGCGGAGAACGACTTCGTGGACGTGGGGACGGGGGAGCACCAGCTCGGGCTCGAGCTCGCCACCCGGAACGACTTCGCCGTCGCCACCGGCCTGCGCCTCATCGCCGCGGCGCGCGCGGGGACTTACGTCGCGAACGCGCTCTGGCGGCGCGTCACGCCGCCCTGGCTCCCTATCGCCCCCCTCTCCTCGCGGGCCCAGGTGCGCCGGGCCATCGGCGACTACGTCGCCCTCGACCTGACGCCCACCTGGCGCGTGGACGACGCGTTCTCGCTGGGGGTGCGCTACGCCTTCTTCCGGCAGGCGGCGACGCACTACAGCTACGTGGACGCCGCCGACTCCGCGCGGATCGGCCTCCCGGCCAGCGTGCTCGACCAGGAGACCGCGGTCCGCTGGATGCGCATCGGCGCCGCGGTGACGTTCTCGACCCTCGACCGGTTCGCGGCGGGGCGCGCCACGCTCCCGTACACGCTCACCGTTGGCTACCAGGACACCTTCTGGGGCCGCGGCGGCCGCACCCCGCAGGCCAGCATGGTGTATCTCACGCTCGCCACCTACTTCCGTCTGTGGGGGAGCTCGGAGAAGATGGGGGCGTGGTGAAGCGTGATGAGTGAGGAGTGATGAGGGGCGCCGCCGGATCTCCGGGGCGCCCCTCTGTCCTTCCTGCACACTCACTCATCACTCATTTCTCATCACTCATCACGCTGCCGCGTCTTCCGCAGCAACTCCTCGGCGTGTTTCCGGGCCGCGGCAGTTGCGCCCTCTCCCCCCAGCATGCGCGTGATCTCGTCCACTCGCTCATCCCCCGCCACGGACCGGACGTCCGCCTGCACGATGCCGCCGCTGCTCGCCTTGGCCACCACGAGGTGCTGCCTGGCGATCGCGGCCACCTGCGGCAGGTGGGTGATGACGAGGACCTGATGGTCCGCGGCCACGCGTTCCAGCGCGGCGGCGACCCGGCCGGCCACGTGGCCGCCCACGCCCTGGTCCACCTCGTCGAAGACCATCGTCGGGATGGCGTCGTGGCGCGCGAGCTCGGCCTTGAGTGCGAGCATCACCCGGGAGAGCTCGCCACCCGAGGCCGACCGGGCGAGCGGGCGCTCGTCCATGCCGGGGTTGAGCCGCACGAGGAACTCGACCCGTTCCGCCCCGCTCGCCGACGCGTCGATGAGCGCCTCGAGCCCGACGCGGAACACCCCGTCGGGCATCCCGAGCCCGTTGAGGTGGCGGGTCACCGCGGGGCCCAGCTTCTTCGCCGCGGCGGTCCGCTTGGACGTGAGGGTCCGGCAGCACGACCGGAACGCGGCGTCCGCGTCAGCGATCCTCGTGTCGAGGGCGGCGAGGTCGGTGCCGGCGGTGTCGAGGAGCTCGAGCTCGCGGCGGGCCTCGGCGAGCGTCTCCAGGACGCGCTCCACTCCGGGGCCGTACTTCTGATCGAGGCGGTAGAGGAGGTCGCGCCTCCCCTCCACCGCCGCGAGGCGCGCCGGGTCCGCCTCCACCGTCGCCGCGTAGTCGCCGATGGCCCGCGCCAGCTCGCCCGCGTTGACCACCGCGGCGTCGAGCATCTCCCGCCATCCCTTCGCGCCCTCGGGGTCGATGCGCTCGAGCGCCCCGAGGAGCCGGGCGGCGTGCGCGAGCTGCCCCATCGCGCCCCCCTCGTCCGCCTCCAGCACCCCCGCCAGCTCCGACGCGGTGCGGCCCAGCTCGTCCGCGTGCGCGAGCCGCCGCGCCTCGGACTCCACGGCCTCCGCCTCCCCGGCCTTCGGGGCCACCCGCGCGATCTCGTCCGCAACGTGGCGGAGGTAGTCGGCGCGCTTGCGCGCCTCCGCCCGCCGCAGCTCGAGGTCGCGCCGCTCCTCCAGCAGGCCGGCCCACGCGCCGTGGGTGCGGCGGACCGCGTCGGCCGCCTCGGCGGCGTCGGCGAAGGCGTCGAGGATGGCGCGCTGGGCGTCCGGGCGGAGGAGGGACTGTGTCTCGTGCTGGCCGTGCAGGTCCACGAGGCGCGCGCCGAGGGCCTCGAGCGCCCCGACGGTGAGCGGGCTCCCATTCACCCACGCGCGGCTGCGGCCGCTCCCCTGCACCTCCCGCTTCACCACCAGCCGCCCGTCCTCGGCCTCGAGGCCGAGCTCATCGAGCGCCGCCAACAGGTCGCGCCGTCCCCCCGTCTCGAACACCCCCTCCACCACCGCGCGTTCGGCGCCGGGGCGCACCAGCTCGCCCGTCGCGCGCTCGCCGAGGAGCAGCGCCAGCGCGTCCACGAGGAGGGACTTGCCGGCGCCGGTCTCGCCCGTCAGCACGTTGAGGCCGGGCCCGAGGTCGAGATGCGCGTCGCGGATGACCGCCAGGTCGCGCACCCGGAGCTCCGCCAGCATCAGCCCTTGCGGTCGGAGAGGTCGCCCCACTGCAGCTTGCGGCTGAGGCGGCCGAAGAAGGAGTCCTCCCCGAGGCGGGCCAGGAGGACGGGACGCGGGGCGCGGGCCACCACCAGCTCCTGGTGCGGCGCGATGCGCGCCGCGACCTGGCCGTCGAGGGAGACCAGCAGCTCGGCGTCGGGGCCCGGCACCGGCTCCAGGGGGACGATGGTGATCTGCGCGGTGGCGGGCAGGACGAGGGGACGCACGGCGAGGGTGTGCGGGCAGATCGCGGTGACGACGATCGCGTCCACGCTCGGCGCGACGATCGGCCCGCCGGCCGACATCGAGTAGGCGGTGGAGCCCGTCGGCGTCGCGACGATGATGCCGTCCGCCGAGTACGGGCCGATGGGCTCGCCGTCCACGTGCACGGCGAGTCGGATCACCCGCGCGATGCCGCCCTTGTGGACCACGACGTCGTTGACCGCCACGAGGGGCTCCGCCGTGCCGAGGCGGGCCTCGAGCGCCAGGCGGCTCTCGACCGTGTAGGCGCGGCGGGCGAGCCGCTCCAGCGCCTGGCTGCCGGCTTCGGGGCCCGCCGACGCGAGGAAGCCGACGTGCCCCAGGTTGATGCCGAGGATGGGGATGCCGTGCCGGCAGGCGAGACGGGCGCCGCGGAGCAGCGTGCCGTCACCCCCCAAGCTCATCAGGACGTCGAGCGACTCCGCGGCGAGGTCGCCCGCGAGCGCCCCCGGCACGAGGCCGTCGAGCTCCCGCTCCACCACCAGCCGCACGCCCAGTGCGGGGGCCTCCCGCGCCATCCGGGCCAGGATCGCCTGCAGGCCCTCGTAGCGGCGGTTCCCGACCAGCCCGACGTCCATCAGCGTCCGGCGGGCGCGGCGGCGAGGAGGGCCTTCACCCGCGCCGCGATCTGGTCCGCCCCCAGCCCCGCCTCGACGAGCTGCGAGGCGCGCGTCGCGTGCTCCCAGGTGCGGTCCGGCGCCCCCATGGGCACCACGCGCACCTGCGGGAACTCCGTCTCGGCGAGCGCCGCGAGGGACGCGCCGAATCCGTTGGTGACCAGACCGTCCTCGACGGTGACGAAGAGGCGATGCTCGGCGGCGAGCGCATCGAGCGTCGCGCGATCGAGCGGCTTGAGGAACCGGCAATTCACGACCGCCGCGTCCACGCCCTCCGCGGCGAGCTGCTCGGCCGCCGCCAGGGCCGGCTGGCACATGGCGCCCACCGCGAGGAGCGCGCAATCGCCGCCGCGCCGGAGGATCTCCCACGTCCCGTACGGGACCGCCGCGACGGTGGAGACCGGGGGCGGCTCGTCGGGCGTCTTGTCGCGCGGGTAGCGGATCGCGAAGGGCCCCTTGGTGTGCGCCAGCGCGCAGCGGAGGAGGCCAATGAGCTCCGCCCCGGTGCGCGGCGCCGCGACGGTCAGATTCGGCACCGAGAGAAGGTACGGGAGGTCGTACAGGCCCATGTGGGTCTGGCCGTCGTCGCCCACCATCCCCGCGCGGTCGAGGCAGAAGATCACGGGGAGCGACTGGATCGCCACGTCGTGGATCAGCGAGTCGTACGCCCGCTGCAGGAAGGTCGAGTAGATCGCCACCACCGGCCGGAACCCCTGGGTCGCGAGCCCCGCGGCGAAGGTCACCGCGTGCCCTTCGGCGATCCCGACGTCGAAGAAGCGGTCGGGCCACTTCTTCTGGAAGATGTTGGTGCCCGTGCCCGAGGGCATCGCGGCGGTGATGGCCACGAGGCGGGGGTATTCCGCCGCGAGCTGCGTGATGGCCTCGCCGAACACCTTCGTCCATTGCGGCAGGCCGGCCGCCGTCGCCCGCAATTCGCCCGTCTCGGGGTCGTACGGCGCGCGGGCGTGGAACTTCTCGAGGTCCGGCTCGTCGAGAGGGAAGCCCTTCCCCTTCTGGGTGAGGACGTGGATGAGGCGCGGCCCCTTGAGCCCCTTCACGAGGTCGAAGGTCTGCAGCATCAGCGGGATGTTGTGCCCGTCGATCGGCCCGAAGTACCGGAAGCCGAGCTCCTCGAAGAGCATCCCCGGGGACCACATGTTCTTGATGCTCTCCTCGAGCTTGCGCCCGAAGTCCACGAGGCCGGGGCGGCCGATCACGTTCCCGGCCGCCTCGACGGCGTGCTTGACGCGCTCGCGCATCCGGTTGGTGATGGGCGACGCGATGATGGAGCCGAGGTACTTGCTCATCGCGCCGACGTTGGGCGCGATGGACATCCCGTTGTCGTTGAGGATGACGATGATGTCGCGCTCGGAATGCCCGGCGTTGTTCATCCCCTCGTAGACGAGACCGCAGGTGAACGAGCCGTCCCCGACCACGGCGACCACGTGGTAGTCCTCGCCGCCGAGGTCCCGCGCGACGGCGATGCCGAAGGCCGCCGAGACGGCGGTGCCGGCGTGCCCCGCGCCGATGTGGTCGTGCGGGCTCTCGCTGCGGCGGAGGAAGCCGTTGAGGCCACCCCGCTGGCGCAACGTGGGAAGCCGCGTGTTCCGCCCGGTGAGGATCTTCCAGGTGTACGCCTGGTGGCCGACGTCCCAGACGATCTTGTCCCGGGGGCTCTCGAAGGCGTGCAGCAGCGCCGTGGTCAGCTCGACGGTCCCGAGCGAGGCGCCGATGTGGCCGCCCGTCGCGGACACGACCTCGATGAGGCGCTGGCGCACCTCGTCCGCCAGCTCCTGGAGGCGTTCCCTGGGGAGCCGCCGGACGTCGTCCGGTCCCGCGATCGTCTCGAGCAATCCCATCGGCCGTCCGTTCCCGATTCCGGTCAGAGGCGGCGCGCGACCACGAACCGGGCCAGCGCCGCCAGCAGGGGTGAAGATATCCCCGCCGCCTCCAGATGGGCCACCGCGCGGGCGGCGAGGCGCTCCGCCTCGTCGCGCGCGGCATCCACCCCGAAGACCAGGGGGAAGGTGGGCTTGCCGAGCTTGCGGTCCTTGCCCGGGGTCTTGCCGAGCTGGGCGGAGGTGGCGGTCAGGTCGAGGACGTCGTCGGCGATCTGGAACGCGGCGCCTACGCACTCGCCGTACGCGCGGAACGGCGCGCACGCCCCGGCGCCCAGTCCCGCCGCGACAGCGCCGATCTCGACCGAGGCCGCGATCAGCGCGCCCGTCTTGCGGGCGTTGATCCCCCGCAGCTCGTCGGGGGTGAGCCGCTGGCCGCCCGCCGCGAGGTCGAGCACCTGGCCGCCGATCATCCCGCCGCCTCCCGCCGCGCGGAACAGCAGCTCGAGGACCCGGCGCGTGGCCTCCGGGGCCAGCGCGAGGAGCGCCCCGCCCCGCACGACGGCGGCGGCGGCCACGGGGACCATCCCGAACCCCGCGACGGTGGCGGGGCGCACGCCGAACGCGCGGTGCAGCGTGGGCCGTCCGCGGCGCAAGTCGTCGTTGTCCATGCAGGGGAGATCGTCGTGCACGAGCGAGTAGGCGTGCACGATCTCGACGGCGGCGGCGAGGTCGGCGATGTGGGGGGAGCGGCCCCCCGCGGCGTCGTAGCCGGCGAGGACGAGCGCCGGGCGGAACCGCTTCCCGGAGCCGAGGACGGCGTAGCGGATGCGCTCGCCCAGCACCGCATGCGCCGCGGGCAGGCCCTCCGCCAGCGCCGCCGCGATGGCCGCGTCGGTCGCCTCCCTAGCGTCGGCCAGGAAGGTCTCCACGCGGGGCGCCGGGTCAGCCCGCGAGGTCGTCAACCCGGACACTCCCGTCGGCCGCCTCGCGCAGCTGCGTGAGCCGCAGCTCCGCCACCGAGAGCCGCTCGCGGGCGGTGCGGAGGCGGTCCACCCCCTCCTCGAAGAGCGCCAGCGCCTTGTCGAGATCGAGGTCGTTCGCCTCGAGGGCGCGGACGATGGCGTCGAGGCGCGCGAGGTCCTCCTGCAGCGATGGTGCGCTCACGGTGTCCCCTCCGATCGGGCCCGGACCTCGCCGTCCACCACGCGGAGGCGGAAGCCGAGTCCTGGCGGCAGGTCGGCCGTGCGCCGCAGGACGCGCCCGTCCGCGTCCCGCGCCACGGCATACCCGCGCTCCAGCACCCTGAGGGGCGAGAGCGCGTCCAGCTGTCCCGCGAGCCGCGCCACCTCGGCGCGCCGCGCCTCCACCATCCGCTCGGCGGCGAGGCCCATCCGGGTCCGGGCGTCGCGGAGCCGCCCGGTCCCGCGGTCGGTGATCCGCTCGCACGATCGCGCCATCCGCGTGGCGGCGTGGCGCAGTTGCTCCCCCACCAGCGCCACCCGGCGGGTCGCCCCCGACGCGAGGGATCCGCGCAGGACGTCGAGGCGGTGCAGCAGCTCGACGCGGTCGGGCACGGCCTTCTCCGCCGCCGCCGAGGGCGTCGCCGCCCGCGCGTCGGCGACCAGATCGGTCAGCGAGACGTCGCCCTCGTGGCCCACCGCCGAGATGACGGGCACGCGCGACGCCGCCACCGCCCGTGCCACTCCCTCGTCATTGAAGGCCCAGAGATCCTCCTTCGACCCCCCGCCCCGCCCGACGATGAGCACGTCCAGCGTCTCGAGCCGGTCCGCGAGCGCCAGCGCGCGGCGCAGGTCGGCGGGCGCGTCCTCCCCCTGCACCTTCGCCCCGATCAGCACCAGCTCGACGGATGGCCAGCGCCGCCCGACGACGGCCACGATGTCCCGCCAGACGGCGCCCGACGGGCTCGTGACCACGCCGATCACGCGCGGGAAGGGGGGCAGCGGCCGCTTCCGCTCCAGCGCGAAGAGGCCGTCCTTCTCGAGGCTCGCCCGCGCGCGCTCGAGCAGCGCCGCCTGGAGCCCCCCCTCCATCGTCGCGAGGAGGTCCCGCACCATGAACCGCGTCTCGCCCCAGGGCGGGTAGAGCGAGAGGGAGCCCCGCGCGAAGAGCTGCATCCCCTCCTGCGGCGGCGCGGACGCCCGCGCGGCGTCGGCGCGCCACATCACGCAGTTGAGCTTGGCGCCGGCGTCCTTGAGCGTGAAGAACCAGTGGCCGTTGGCGTGCTTGCGGAACCCCGACACCTCGCCCACGACCCAGACCGGGGGCACCGCCGACTCGAGGACCTCCTTGGCCAGCGTCGCGAGCTCCGTGACCGTGAGGGGCCGCTCGCCCGCAGGCCCGCCGAGCGGGAGCGGGCTCGTCACGCCGAGAGCTGGCGGGCCGCCTGCACGGTGTTCTTCATCAGGAGCGCGATGGTCATCGGGCCGACACCGCCGGGGACCGGCGTGATCAGGCTCGCCACCTCGACCGCCTCGCTGAATTTCACGTCCCCCACGAGGCGGTACCCCTTCTCCGTCGTCTTGTCCTCGACGCGGTTCACGCCGACGTCGATCACCACGGCGCCCGGCTTGATCTGGTCGCCCGTCACCACCTCCGGGCGCCCCGCCGCCACGACGAGGATGTCGCCCTGCCGCGTGATCGCCGTGAGGTCCCGCGTCTTGGTGTGGCAGACGGTCACGGTGGCGTTGGCGCCGGGGGCGTCCTGGAGGAAGATGTTGGCCACCGGACGCCCGACGATGAGGGATCGGCCGACCACCACCAGGTGCTGGCCGCGCGGGTCCACGCCGCTCCGCAGGATCAGCTCCTGGACCCCCGCCGGCGTGCACGGCCGGAAACCGGTGCGGTCGCCGATGACCAGGCGGCCCACGCTCACCGGATGGAAGCCGTCCACGTCCTTGTCGGGGCTCATCCGGAACAGGACCTTCTGGCTGTTGATGTGCTTGGGCAGCGGCAGCTGGATCAGGATGCCGTGCACCGCGCGGTCGGCGTTGAGGCGGTCCACGAGGGCGAGGAGGTCGGCCTCGGTGGTGTCGGCGGGGAGGCGAAGGGTGTCGGACTTCATGCCGAGCTCGTCGGCGGCCTTCCCCTTCATGCGGACGTAGACCTGGCTGGCGGGGTCCTCGCCCACGAGGACCACCGTGAGTCCCGGCACGATGCCGCGGGACCTCATGTCGGCGACCTCGGCACGCAACTCCGCGCGGACCTGCTTGCCGATGGCGTTCCCGTCGATGATCGTCGCGCTCATCCGGATCCTCAGAAGGACCTGGCGCCGGCCCGCCGGCGCCCGTTACCGGGCGAAGTCGATGGACCGCGTCTCGCGGACCACCACGACCTTGATCTGGCCCGGGTACTGCAGCTCGTTCTCGATCTTCCGCGCGATCTCGTCGCTCAGCGCCGTGGCGCGGGCGTCGTCGATCTTGTCCGGCGTCACCACTACCCGGATCTCCCGCCCCGCCTGGATCGCGAACGTCTTCTCGACGCCCGGGAAGCCGTTGGCCAGCTCCTCGAGCTTGGTGAGGCGCTTCACGTAGCTCTCGAACGCCTCGCGGCGCGCGCCGGGCCGGGAGCCGGAGACCGCGTCCGCCGCCTGCACGATGACCGAGATCGGCGACTCGTGCGGGACGTCGTCGTGGTGCGCCTGGATGCAGTTGATGACCGTCGCGTTCTCGCCGTACTTCCGCGCCACCTCCACGCCCAGCTCGACGTGCGTCCCCTCGCTCTCGTGCGTCAGCACCTTCCCGACGTCGTGGAGCAGCGCGCCCCGCTTGGCGAGGGCGACATCGAGCTTGAGCTCGGCGGCCATGATCCCCGCCAGCCAGCAGGTCTCCTTGGTGTGCTTGAGGAGGTTCTGCCCGTACGAGGTCCGGAACTTCATCCGGCCGACGAGCTTCACCAGCTCCGGGTGGAGGCCGTGCACCCCGACGTCGTAGACCGCCTGCTCCCCCGCCTCCTGGATCTGCTGGTCCACGTCGGCCTGGGCCTTCTTGACCACTTCCTCGATCCGGCCGGGGTGGATGCGCCCGTCGGTGATGAGGCGCTCGAGCGAGAGGCGGGCCACCTCGCGGCGCACCGGGTCGAAGCAGGAGACGACGACCGTGTCTGGGGTGTCGTCGATGATGACGTCCACGCCGGTGGCCGTCTCGAAGGCGCGGATGTTCCGGCCCTCGCGGCCGATGATCCGGCCCTTCATCTCGTCGTTGGGGAGGGCGACCGCCGCGGTGGTGGTCTCGGCGGTGTGGTCGGCGGCGATGCGCTGGATGGCGAGCGCCACGATATTGCGGGCCTCGCGGTCCGCCTCGCGCCGCGCCTGGTCCTTGGCGTTGCGCACCAGGGCGGCCGCCTCGGCCTTGGCCTCGCTCTCGATCGCCTTGATCAGCTCCTGCTTGGCGTCGGCGGCGGAGAGCCCCGCGAGCGCCTCGAGGCGCCGGCGCTGCTCGCCGACCAGGCGCTGCGCCTCCGCCTCGGAAGCGGTGATCTTCTCCTCGCGCGCCGCGAGCGCCGCGACCCGCCCCTCGAACTCCCGGTCGCGCCGCTCGAGGACCTCGAGCTTGCGGCCGAGCGTGGCCTCCCGCTCGTCGAGGCGGCGCTCGACGCGCGCCACCTCCTCGTGGCGGCGCGCGACCTCCGCCTCCCACGCGAGGCGGGCCTTCTCCAGCTCGTCCTTGCCGGTGAGGACCAGGGTGTTCCGGAACGCCTCGGCGTCCCGGTGGGCGTCCGCGAGGATGCGCTCGGCGATGGACTCGGCGGTGGCGCGGGCGCGCAACGCCGCACGCCGCTCCGCCGCCCGACCCATGTGGTAGAACCCCACGCCGACCGCACCCGCGAACAGGAGGGCGGCGATGACGACGATCACGACTGGCATATGCACACCCCGGCGGCGGACCGCCTCGAGTGATGCGAATCAGGGAAACCGTGAACCTACGGTACTGCCCCGGCGCGCGACAAGCGGGCGGGAGGCTTCCCCGCCCCGGCGCGCCGCTAGAGCGCCAGGCTCTGCCGCTTCTGCGGCGGGAGCAGCCGGGCCAGCTCGCCCGCCATCTGCTTCAGCCGCGCGGCCAGATCCTGCTGCTGCCGCTTCGCCTGGAACAACTCGTCGGTGATCGCCAGCGCGGCCAGGATCGCCGCCTTGTGGCTCTCCACGATCTGGCCGGAGGCGAGCACCCGCCGGATGGCGGCGTCCACGTGGGCCGCGACCTGCCGGGTGTACTCCGGGTCGAGCTCGGACCGGACGGTCAGCTCCTCGTCGACGATGGTGACCTTCACGGCGTGCTTCATCCGCGGTCCCCTCCGCCGTTGCCCTGCTGCTGCTCCAGGAACCGCAGCCGGGCGATGATCTCCTGCACCTGGCTGCGGGCCGTCACCAGCCGCCGCTCCAGGCCGCGGTTCGACTCCTCCAGCTCCTGCACCCGGCCCGCGCCGCCGTCGCCCTCGGCGAACCGGCTGGACTCGGCCACCTTCGATTCCGCCGTGAGCGCGCGCCGCCGCCACCCCGCCAGCTCCTCGGTGAGGTGGCGGAGGACTTCGTCCAGCTCGCGCAACGCGTCGAGGTCAGGCCTCTCGCCGGCGGACGCCACAGCGTGTCTCCACTTCGGTCACGGCGCGCTGGAAAGCCGCGTCCACCTCCGCCTCGCGGAGGGTGCGCTCGGGCGCGCGGAAGACCAGGCGCCAGGCGACGCTCCGCTGGCCGGCGGCCAGCGGCGCGCCCCGGTATTCGTCGAACACCCACAGATCCTCGAGCAAAGGACCCGCGGACGCCCGCAGCACCGCCTCGACCTCGGCGGCCACCGACGCCTCCGGGAGCACCAGCGCCACGTCCCGGTCCACGGACGGCGAGCGCGGGCGTGGCCGCACCGCCGGCGCCGCGGCCGCGTCGGCGCGCAGCAGCACCTCGAATCCGACGAGGGGCGCGGCCCACGCGGGCCGGTCCGCCTCGAGCGTGCCCGCCCAGCCGACGACGGTGCCGTGCGGGAGACGCGCCACCAGGCGCTCCCCTTCGGCCGCCAGCGTCGCGCCGCGGCACGCGACCCTGACCGCGGCCTCCAGGAGCGCCTTGGCGTCGAACACGTCCACGTCGGGCGGCGCCGGCTCGCTCCAGTGGCGCGGACGCCGGCCGCCGGTGACCACCCCCGCCACGTGGATCTCCTCCACCGGGAGGGCGCCTTCACCTGGCGCGAATGTACGACCGATCTCGAACAGACGCACGTCCCGCTCGCTGAGTCGCCAGTTGTGCTCCACCCGGCGCACCAGCCCGGGGAGGAGCGCCCCCCGAAGGTACGCCTCCTCCTGGCTCAGGGGGTTCTGCACCCCCACGGCGCGTTCGTCGTGGCGCGGGCCCAGCGGCACCGTCATCGCCTCGTGGAGCCCGAGGCCGGTGAGCACGCCCCGGGTCCGCCCGGCGACCTGCTCCGACGGGTCGTCAGGGACGACGCTCGGACGGTAGGGACGCATCTCCTCGGGGAAGCGGTCGTAGCCGACGATGCGCGCGACCTCCTCGATGAGGTCCACCTCGCGCACGAGGTCGGGGCGCCAGCTCGGCACCTGCACCGTGAGCCGGCCCTCGCGGGGGAGCACGACGCATCCCAGCGCCGTGAGGGCGCGCTCGGCGTCGGCGCGCGGGACGGCGACGCCCAGCAGGTGCGCCAGCCGGTCGTCACGCAGCGTGACCGTGCGCGGCGCGATCGGCGCGGGGCACACGTCCACCGGCGTCCCGTCGAGGCGTCCCCCCGCCACCGCGAGGAGGAGCGCGACGGCACGCTCCAGGTTGGCCGGAAGCGCTTCGGGATCGATCCCGCGCTCGTACCGGTAGCTCGCCTCGGTGCTCATGCCGAGCGCGCGCCGCGTGGCCCGGAGGCGCCG
Source organism: Gemmatimonadales bacterium (assembly GCA_017881505.1). Classification (GTDB taxonomy): domain Bacteria; phylum Gemmatimonadota; class Gemmatimonadetes; order Gemmatimonadales; family JACORV01; genus JADGQW01. The sequence goes on along the minus strand of JADGQW010000010.1, from coordinate 13,801 downwards.
GGGCTCGAACCAGGCGCACTCGAGGAGGAGGTCGGTGGTCGCCGCGGAGACTTCGCTCGAGGCGCCCCCCATCACCCCCGCGACCGCCTGCGCCGTGGCCGCGTCCGCGATGACCGTCATCGCGGGCGTCAGGGCGCGCCGCTCCCCATCGAGGGTCACCAGCGATTCGCCGGCGCGCGCGCGCCGGACCACGACGGCCGGCCCCGCCAGCTTCGCGAGGTCGAAGGCGTGGAGGGGCTGGTTCAGCTCGTAGAGGACGTAGTTCGTGGCGTCCACCACGTTGTTGATGGAGCGCGCGCCGATGGCCGCGAGCCGGTCCGTGAGCCACGCCGGCGAAGGCCCGACCGTCACGCCGCGGAGGACGGCCGCGGCGTACCGCGGGCATCCCTCCGCATCCTCGATCGTCACCGGGACGCCGGCGGTCTCGCCGCGCGGGCCCGCGGTACGCGTGGCGCGCGGAGGGGGCGCCTCGGAAGCGCCGGGGATGGCGGGCAGCCGCACCGGCCGCCCGAGCACCGCGCCCAGCTCGCGCGCCAGCCCCGCGTGGCAGAGGAGGTCGGGGCGGTTCGGGGTCACGTCGATCTCGAACCGCGTATCGGCCACGGGCAGGACGTCGAGGAAGGGCGTGCCGGGCGCCGCCTCGGTGTCGAGCTCGAGGATCCCCTCGCCGTCCTCGCCCAGCCCCAGCTCCTTCGCCGAGCAGAGCATCCCCTCCGAGTACTCACCGCGGATCTTGCGCCGCTCGAGGGTGATCCCGTTGGGGAGCGTGACGCCGACGGCCGCGAAGGGATAGCGCTTGCCCGCCGTGACGTTCGGTGCGCCACACACCACGCCGAGCACCGCGCCGCCGGCGTTCACCTTGCAGAGGGAGAGGCGGTCGGCGTTGGGGTGCTTGACGGCCTCGAGGACGAGGCCGACGACCACCCGCTCAAGCCCGCCGTGGAGCGACTGCATCGCGTCCACCGGGCAGCCGAGCATCGCCAGCCGGTCGCGTACCGCGGCGGCCTCGAGGCGCGTGCCGAGGAGGTCGGAGAGCCAGCGGAGCGACGCGATCACCGCGCCTCCACGAACTGCGCGTGCAGGCGCACGTCGGCGTCGTACAGCATCCGGATGTCCGAGAGCCCGTAGCGCTGCATCGCGATGCGGCCCGGCCCCATCCCGAAGGCGTACCCGGTGAAGCGTTCCGCATCCACGCCGCAGGCCTCGAAGACCGCCGGGTCCACCATCCCCGCGCCCATGATCTCCGACCACCCGGTGCCCTTGCAGACCGGGCAGCCGGCGCCATGGCAGATCTGGCACTCCACGTCCACCTCGGCCGACGGCTCGGTGAACGGGAAGAAGGACGGGCGAAAGCGGACCTTCACCCCCGGCGCGAAGAAGCGGCGCGCGAAGTAGCCGATGGCGGCCTTGAGGTCCACGAACGACACGCCCTCGTCCACGACCAGCCCCTCGATCTGCGAGAAGACGGGCGCGTGCGACGCGTCCCAGGCGTCCCGGCGATAGCAGAGCCCCGGGATGGTGACGCGGATCGGGGGCGGGTACGCCTCCAGGGTCCGCACCTGCACCGGCGAGGTGTGGGTGCGCAGGAGGGTGCCCGGGCCGAGGTACATCGTGTCGTGCAGGTCGAGCGCCGGATGGCCGGGCGGGAAATTGAGCTTGGTGAAGTTGTACTGTTCCGTCTCCGCCTCGGGCCCGGTGACGCGGGTGAAGCCGAGGTCGCGGAAGATGTCGCAGATCTCGTCCACCACGAGGGTGACGGGGTGCAGCGCGCCGCGGAACGCCTGGCGCGCCGGCATGGTGAGATCCGCCGAGGAGGCGTGCGCACGCGCCGCGAGCGCGGCGTCGGCCGTCTCGAGGAGGGCCTCGATGGCCGCCTTGGCCTCGTTCGCCGCCTGCCCGACCGCCTTCCGCGCCTCGATGTCGAGGCTGGTGAGGTCGCGCAGGATGGCGGTCACACGTCCCGCCTTGCGGCCCAGATAGTCCGTCCGGAGCCGCTGTAACACGTCGCGCTCGGTGGCGGCCCCGATGAGGGCCTCCGCCTCCGCTCGCAGGGCGGCGAGCGCGGCGACCAGGTCCGCCGACGCGCCGCTCACCGGCTAGCCGTGGCTCTTGGCCAGCTCCGTGAGCTTCGAGAACGCCGCGGGATCCCGCACCGCGAGGTCGGCCAGCACCTTGCGGTTGATCTCGACCCCGGCCTTCTTGAGCCCGCTCATCAGCCGGTTGTACGAGAGGTCGTGCTCACGGGCCGCGGCGTTGATGCGCGTGATCCACAGCCGCCGGAACTGCCGCTTCTTCTGCTTGCGGTCCCGGTAGGCGTAGGCCCAGCCGCGCTCGACGGTCTCCTTCGCCGCCTTCCACAGCTTGCTCCGGCCGCCACGGTACCCCTTGGCGGCCTCCATGACCTTCTTCTTGCGCGCGAGGCGCACCACATTGCTTTTGACGCGAGGCATCGGGCTCTCCTAGGTCGTCAGCAGGCCGACGAGGCGCCGTTCATCGGCGTGCGAAGCGATCCCGGCCTTGCGGAGGTGCCGCTTCCGCTTGGCCGTCTTCTTGGTCAGGATGTGGCTCTTGAACGCCTTGCGGCGCCGCACGTGCCCGCGCCCCGTCAGCGTGAAGCGCTTGGCCGCCGCCTTCTTCGTCTTCTTCTTCACCGCAACTCTCCCATCGGGGCGCGCGCGCCGGACCGGCCCGCGGCACCCGCGATCATTTCGGGGTCATCAGCATCGTCATGTTGCGGCCCTCGAGCTTCGGATCCTGCTCGATCTTCCCGACCTCGGCGAGCACCTCCGCCACCCGCTCGAGGACGACCTTCCCCAGCTCGGGATGGGCCATCTGCCGTCCGCGAAACATCATCGTGACCTTGACCTTGTTGCCTTCCGCCAGGAACTCCAGGGCGTGCCGGCACTTGAACTCGAAGTCGTGGTCGTCGATCCCCGGCCGGAACTTGATCTCCTTCATCTGCACCGTGTGCTGCTTCTTCTTCGCCGCGCGCGCCGCCTTGGCCTGCTCGAACTTGAACTTGCCGTAGTCCATGATGCGGACCACCGGCGGACGCGCCGTCGGCGCCACCTCGACCAGGTCCAGCCCCTTCAGCTCCGCGGCCGCCAGCGCATCCTCGACCGTCATGATGCCCATCTGGCCGCCGTCCTGGTCGATGACCCGCAACGGACTGATGCGGATCATGCGGTTCACGCGCACACGGTTCTTCTGTTCTTCCCTAGGTTTTTCCAGAATGGCGACGCCTCCTCCGCTCGGGTCACGAAAACGCGACGGACTCCGGGAACCTCCGGAGTCCGCGTACGGCAGACCCCCGCCGACTGGCGGGAGGCGCTGCCACGGGAACCCTGTTCGCCACCCGCGCTGCGGGGGCCGGAGGGTGAGGAGCCGTGCTCCTACTTCGTTGTCGGGGTTGAAGCTAGACGGCTTCCGCGACCCTGTCAACGGGCCGCCGCCCCGCCTCCAGCCGGCGCCACTTCGCCCGCTCCAGGACCAGCACCGGGGCCACCTTCCGCCGCGCGTGCACCCGCTGGAAGCGCGAGAGCTGCCAGAGGATCGCCGTCAGGAGGGGCGTCCGGAGGAGCCGGTGCCGCCCGTGGCCGCTCGTCCAGTACGCCCGCATCAGCCGCCACCACCGCCGGAACACCGCCGGCCAGGCGTAGAAGGCCGCCGGGATCCGCTGGTACGCGTCGAAGACGTCCGCGGCGCTCACCCCGCGGGGCTGGAAGACGAGGTGGTCCCCCTCGTAGTGCCGCAGGTCCGTGTCCACGACCCGCCCCGCCGCGACGGCCTCCGTGTGCAGGGGGGTGCCGGGGATCGGGATCGCGATGGAGGTGAGGATGGCGCTCGGGTCCACCGCCTCGAGCTTCGCCGGGGCCTCCCGATAGTACGCCGGGGTGTCCTCGTCGAGTGCCACCATGAACCCCGCGAACGTCAGGATCCCGCGGTCCTTCAGCATCCCGAACTGCTCGCGGTACTTCCGGACGAGGTTGTGGTGCTTGCGCACCGACGTGAGGGACGCCTCGTTCAGCGACTCGAGGCCGAGGAACGCCATGGTGCACCGGGCGTCCACCAGCAGGTCCACGAACTCGGGGTCGTCGAGGCAGCCGAGGGTGAACTGGAGCCCCACACCCCACAGGTCGGTCTTCGCGATCGCACGCAGCAGATCCTTCGCGTGGCGCATGTCGCCGCCGAAGTTGTTGTCGTAGATCATCGCCATCTTGCGCTTGTGGTAGGGGAGCGCGGACGTGGCGGTGAGGTCGCGTACCACGTCGGCGACGGGCCGCTTCCGGAACGGCGCCGGGCGGATGTTGAGCTGGCAGTAGCTGCAGCGGAAGGGACAGCCGCGGGTCGCCTCCGTCACCACGGCGATGGCGAACGACGGCTCGGCCAGGTCGTACCGCGGCGGCGGGATGTCGTCGAGCGCGGGCGCGAAGGGCGCGTCGTACCGCGGCGCGAGCCGGTTCGCCACCAGGTCCCGCACCACCCTCGGCCACACCCCCTCCGCCTCGCCCACCACCACGCTGTCGAAATGGCCCGCCAGCGCCTCCGGGAAGGTGGAGGCGTAGCGGCCCCCCGCGACGACCTTCTTCCCCAGCCGCCGGAAGCGCCGCGCCACCTCGATGGCGTGCGGCGCGCAGTAGTCCATGAAGCTCAGGGCGATGAAGTCCGCGTCGCAGCCGTAGTCGATCGGCCGCACCATCTCATGCAGCACCTCGACCTCCACGACCGGGGGCGTGAGCGCCGCCAGGAGCAGGCCCGAGAGGGGCGGTGCCGGGTTGCGCGCGAAGTAGGGGTGCTCGTCGCCGAGGTTCTGGAAGAGCACGATGATCTGCAGCTTCGGCCGGTCCATGGATGCCTCCGTGAATGCCGGAGGGGACGCTCGCGCCGGGCCGTCAAGCCTCCGTCAAGGCAGAGCGCCGGACGCGCGGCCCCGGGAGGCGATCCCGGGGGCACGGCGCGCTTGACGGCGCCTTGACGCCCGTGGGCCAGACTTCCCGCCGACACCAGGAGGGACCATGACCATCGGGATCGGCACATTGCGGCAGGGCGAGCGGCTGGACCTGCGGACGGTGCTCGCGTGGACGACGCTCGCGGCAGGGGGGATCGTCCTGCTCTTCTGGGCGCTCTACCTCTCCGACGCCGCGACGCTGGGGCAGGACGATCCGCTCCGGGCGACGTTCGAGGGGGCGTTCCCCCTGGCCGACGTCATCTTCGCCGGCGCGCTCATCGCGACGGGGGTGCTCTTCCTCCGCCGCCACGAAGCGGCGCCGTTCCTGCTGGTCGTGTCCGCCGCGATGAGCGTCTACCTCGGCATCCTCGACGTGACGTTCTACGGGCAGCACGGCCTTTACACGCCCTTCACCGCCGACGCCGCGACCGAGCTGTTCATCAACGCGCTGTGCCTCGGCGGCGGGGTGTTCGGGCTCCGCGCCGCCTGGCGGCTGTGGAGCACGCGGTGAGGCGCCCCCTCGCGGGACGCGTGGTCGTGGTCACGGGGGCCGCGAACGGGATCGGCCGCGCGACGGCGCGGCTCCTCGCCCGCGAGGGGGCGGTGCTGGCGCTCGCCGACGTGGACGAGGCCGGCCTGGCGGCCCTCTCCCGCGCGCTCGGTGACGGGGTCCGGGCCGCCTCGTTCCCCGCCGACGTGCGCGACCCGGCTGCGGTCGAGGCGCTGGCGCTGCGAACGACCGAGGCGTGGGGACGCGTGGACGCCGTCGTCCACTGCGCCGGGGTCATCGCGCCCGGCATCCTCGACGCCTCGCCGTGGAACGACGTCGCGCGCCAGATCGACACGAACCTCCTCGGCACGATCCACGTGGCCCGCGCCTTCCTGCCGCACTTCCGCCGCCAGGGGTCGGGGCACCTCGTCCTGATGGCGTCCCTGGCGGGGATGGTCCCGATCCCCGGCGAGTCGGTCTACGCCGCCACGAAGTTCGCGGTGCGCGGCCTCGCCCTCTCCCTCGACCTCGAGCTGCGCGGCACGGGCATCCGGGTCACCGCGGTCTGCCCCGACTCCGCCCGCACCGCCATGCTCGACATCGAGGCGCGCGACGAGACCTCCAGCCTCTCCTTCGCCAGCCCCCCGATGGCGCCGGAGGAGGTGGCGCGCGCCATCGCCCGCGTGCTGCGGCGCCCGCGGCGCGAGGTGACGGTGCCCGGCCTCCGCGGCCGGCTCATCCGCCAGGTGGGCTCCATGACGGGACTGTTCGCTCTGGCTTACCCGCTGGTGGATCGGCTGGCTCGGCGGCGCAAGGAGGAGTACCGGCGCGCCGCGGCCCTCAGCCGATGATCGTCGGCGTGGGGGAATACGCCTGACCACCATCGGTGGTGATTCGGGCGCGCGCCACGGCCGCGTCATGCTCGAACACCAGCTGCCAGTCCTCGCGTGCGGCCCGGCCCAGCACCGCCTTCTTGGTGGCAAGGGTGACGAGGGGCTCGAGGTCGTAGCCCATGATCCACGGCGCGGGCAAGTGCGCCGCGGTGGGAACGAGGTCCGCCAGGAAGCACGCCGCCTCACCGCCGTCCCGGACCAGCACGGACGAGTGGAAGGGGACGTGCCCCGGCGTCGGGAGGAGGAGGATCCCCGGCAGGACCTCCGTCTCCCCGTCCACGAGGCGCAGCCGCCCCGACGCCGCGACGGGCGCGAAGTTGGGCGGCAGGTAACTCGCCTGCGTCCGCTCGTTCGGGTGCGCCGCGAAGTCCAGCTCCCGGCGCTGCATCACGTAGAACGCCTCGGGGAACGCGAGGTCCACGGAGCCGTCGGGGCGCCGGACGGTGTTCCCTCCCGCGTGGTCGAAGTGCAGGTGCGTGTTGACCACCCACCGCACGTCCGCCGCGGCGTACCCGGCGGCGGCGAGCGCGTCCTCGAGGCGGGTCGGCCCCGCCGTCCCGCCGTTCTCGACGCCGTAGATGTCGAGGAACTTCGCCCCCTCCTTGTTGCCGATCCCCGTGTCCACGAGCACCAGTCCGTCGGGGTGTTCGACGAGGAGGCAGCGCAGCGCGAGGGGGATGCGGTTCCGCTCGTCGGGGGCGATGTGCCGCTGCCAGAGGGGCTTCGGCACGACGCCGAACATCGCGCCGCCGTCGAGGCGCTGCAGCCCCGCGTCGAGGGTCCAGCAGGTGAGACGGCCGACGGTGAACCGGGTGGCGAGGGGCGTGGTCACAGCGCTTCGAGCTCCTGCCAGGTGGCGACGCCCCGGTCCTCCGCGCGGCCCAGGAGGCGCCGGAGCACCTCGGCGGTGGCGAGGGCGTCGCCGGCGGCACGGTGCCGCCGGTCGGTGGTGATGCCGAACCAGTTGAGGACGGCGTCGAGGTTGCGCCGCGGCAGCTCAGGCACGAGCGCGCGCGAGAGCCGCACGGTACAGAGGAGGGGCGGGCGGAACGCCACGTCGCAGGCGCGCTCCAGCTCGGCCCGGAGGAAGGAGAGGTCGAACCGGGCGTTGTGCGCCACGAACACGCGGCCGGTGAGGGACGCGAGGACGCGATCCGCCACCTCCTCGAAGCGCGGCGCGCCGGCCACCATCGCGTCGTCGATCCCCGTGAGCCGCGTGATGAACGCCGGGATGGGCCGGCCGGGGTTCACGAGCGACTCGAACGCCACCGTGATCCGCTCACCGTCCACGTGCACCACGGCGACCTCGGTCACCCGGTCGTCGCCCCGCGCCCGCATCCCCGTCGTCTCGACGTCCACCACGGCGAAGGGCAGGTCGGCGGGCAGCACGCCGCCGAGCGTGGGTTCGGGACGCACCCCCCAGCGGCCGTCGGCGTCGAACGCGAAGCGCGGGTCGGCGCCGAGCAGCGCCAGCACCAGCCGCTCCGAGACGACGCGGTTGGCGCGCGCGAGGCCCAGGACCTCGTGGGCGATCTCGAGCGGGGGCCGCGGCCCGTCCCCCAGGAATCGCAGCGCCCGCTCGGCGAGGGTGCGCATGCCGCTAGCGGGACGGAGGCTCGTCACGGCGCATCGGCATCGTCATGCACCGGGGTCCCCCGCCCCCGCGCACCAGCTCCCCGCCCTCGATGGTGATCACCGCGCGGTCCCCCTCCTCCACCCGGCGGTCGCCGTTCAGGAAGTCCTTCGCCGGCACGGCGGCGAAGCCCGCCTTCGCCATCTCCCGGAGCGTCGCCTCGTTGCGCGCGTAGCCGATCAACACCCCCGGCCGCACCGACACGAAGTTGCACCCCGACGCCCACTGCTCCCGCTCCTGGTCGGCGCGCCCGGCGCCGCCGCAGAAGACCGGCTCCAGGGGATGCCCCACCGTCTGCAGGGCCGCGAAGAGGTTCGGCATCTCGCGCACCGACGCCTGCCCCTTCTTCCGGTACAGCACCGCGAGCCGCTCCGGCCCGACGAAGTGCGGCGGGTACACCACGCACTGCTCGCGATCCACCTGCGTGAAGATCATGTCGAGGTGGATCGCCGTCGGGTCCTTCGGCATCACGACCACGATGCAGTGCTTCACCCCGCACCGTTCGTAAAGCAGGTCGGTCAGGTAGTCGAGCGCCGCCGGCGAGGACCGTTCCGAGAAGCCGAGGAGCACGAGGTCGGGGCGCAGCGGATGGACGTCGCCCCCCTCGAGGGTGTAGTTGACCCGCTTCTCCTCGGAGCCGTCGTAGAGGATCCCCGCGTTCTCGAACGCCGGGTGGTAGCGGAACAGCGCCGAGACGAGGAGCTCCTCCGACCAGCGCACGCCGTAGCGCATCGAGCCCACGACCGCGTGCGAGCCGACCACCATCCCCACGTCGCGCGTGAAGAAGAGGTTGGGCAGCGGCGGCAGCAGGTAGCCCGTCTCGTTGAGCGCCGCCGCGATCGGCCCCGCCGCCTCCTGCAGGCCCGCGATCAGCACGTTCACCAGCGCCTTCGGCGTCAGCTCCGCGAGCTGCCGCGCGAGCACGTCCGAGGGGACGACGTCCAGGGTGCGCGCCACCAGCAGCTCCCGCACCTCCGGCTTCGCCACGATCTGCTCGATGGCGGTGCGGATCTCGATCACCTCCGCGAAGCGCTTCAGCACCGCCACCATCCGCCGGTGCTGCCGCTGGGCCTGGTCGAGGTCGATGATGTCGTCGTACAGGTAATCCTCGCGGGTCCCCGGCGTCACGCCGAGCAGCTCCGCGCCGGGCGTGTGGACCAGGACCGCGCGCAGCGCCCCGATCTCCGACGTCACGTGCACCCTCATCGGCCGCTCCCGTCCCGCAGTGCGAACGCGAGAGCGTCGAGCTCCAGCGCCAGGTTGACGTGCTTCACCGAGATCCCCTCCGGTACCAGGAGGCGCACCGGGGCGAAGTTGAGGATCGCCTTCACCCCCGCACCGACCAGCGCGTCCGCCACGCCCTGCGCCGACGCCGCCGGCACCCCGATCACCCCGATGTCCGCGGGCGCCGCCTGGAGGTCCGCCCCCAGCCGCTCCGCGCCGCGCACGACCAGGCCGTCGAGCCGCGCCCCCACCTTCGAGGCGTCGGTGTCGTAGACCGCCGCGATGCGGAAGCCGCGGTCCCCGAACCCCTCGAAGTGCGCCAGCGCCGCACCGAGACGGCCCGCCCCCACCAGCACCACGCGGAAGGTCCGCCCCAGGCCCAGGATCTCGCGGAGGTGCGCCGCCAGCTCCGGCACGGGGTAGCCCACTCCCCGCCGGCCGAAGGAGCCGAAGAACGACAGGTCCTTCCGCACCTGCGCCGGGGTCGCGCCCCCCGCCTCCGCCAGCGCCCGCGACGACACCGTCTCCTGCCCCTCCAGGGCACACGCCTCCAGGAAGTGCAGGTACAGTGACAGCCGGCGGATGGTGGATGGGGCGACGTGCTTCACGACCTAACCTTGTGAACGATTTCACAAAGCTAGAAAGGGGGCAATCCTCGGGCAAGGGTCACGAACTGGTCGGGCGAGAGGACCTCCGGACGGGCGTCCGCCGCGGCGCCGGCACCGGCCAGCAGTCGCTCGGCTTCCACTCGCGTGACATCATAGAATTCCGATAAACTGCGTCGTAATTGCTGACGCCTCCGCTGGAAGGCGAGCCGGATGACCTGCCGCGTCGCGGCCTCCTCCTCGGGAGGGAGGGGCGCGGGATGGAGCGGCGTGATGCGGACCACGGCGGAGTCCACGCGCGGCGGCGGGCGGAAGGCGCCGCGCGGCACTCCGAAGAGGCGCTCGACGCGCGCGACGAGCTGTACCCCCGCGGAGAGGGCGCCGTAGGCGTCCGAGCCGGGAGGGGCCGCGAGCCGGTCGGCGACCTCCCGCTGCATCAGGAAGACGATCGTCCTTGGGCGCGGCGGGGTGAGGGCGCGCTCGATGAGGGGCGAGGTGATCTGGTAGGGGATGTTGCCGCAGACGCAGGTGACGGCCGGCCAGGGGACCTTGAGCGCGTCGCCGTGGAGGATCTCGACGGACGTGCCGGCCAGGGACGCCTGGAGCGCGGCGGCCAGGCGGCCGTCGGCCTCGATCGCCACCAGGTGGCCGGCGCGCGCGGCGAGGTGCGCCGTGAGGGTCCCCTTCCCCGGTCCGATCTCCAGCACGGTATCGCCGGGGCCGAGTCTTGTGGCGTCGGCGATCCGGCCCAGGATGGACGGGTCGAAGAGGAAATGCTGGCCGAGGCGCGCGCCCACGCTAGCGGCGCAGCAGCAGCAGGGTGCGGTCGTCCTGGACGAGATCGGTGAACGCGTCGAGCTCGGTGAAGACGAGGTCCACCAGCTCCTGGGACGGGAGCGAGCGGTGGGTGACGACCGTCTCGAGGAGCCGCCGCTCGCCGAACGCCGCCCCCGCCGCGTCGCGCGCGTCGGGGAGGCCGTCGGTGAAGAGGCAGAGAAGGTCCTTCCCCGGGTGCCAGGGCACGTCGGCGCCGCCGATCGCCGTCCCCGGCGCGAGGCCGAGGGGAGGCGCGGTGGCGCCGAGCCGGCGGGCGGGGCCGCCGTCGCGGGGGATGAGGAACGCGCCCGGGTGGCCGGCGTTGGCGTAGCGCAGCGTCCGCTTCTCCGGGTAGATGACGCCGAAGAAGAACGACAGCGACATCTCGGCGCGCTCGAGCTCCTCCCCGACGACCTCGAGGAGCCGCCGCAGCGCCTCTTCGGGCGTGGCGGTGGCCTGCGCGAGGATCGCCGCGGCGGAGACGGTGTGCGCCATCAGCAGCGCGGCGGAGAAGCCGTGGCTCGCGACGTCGCCGATGAAGACGCCGAGCGACGAGCGGCCGCGCGGGATGATGTCGTAGAAGTCGCCGCTGACCGATTCGGCGGACTGGAAACGCACCCCGACGTCGCCGGCTCGCGCGAGGAGGGCGCGGGAGGGGAGCAGCGCGAGCTGGACGTTCTGCGCGGCGGCGAGCTCGGTGTCCCGTTTCGCCTGGCGCCGCTCCTCGCCGACCAGCCGCGCGTTCTCGATGGCGGCCCCGATCTGCGTGGCGATGGCGGCGATGAGCTTGCGGTCCCCGGCGGAGAAGGCGTCCTCGCCGAGGCGGTCGGTGAGGTTGATGACGCCGACGGGGCGCGGACCGGACTCGGAGCCGCCGTAGAGGATCGGCACGGAGAGGAAGGCCTGGCCCCGGTAGGAGCGCGTCTCGGGACAGCGCCCGCCCCGGCCGGCGACGTCCTCGGCGCCGATGGCGACCTGCTCGCGGAAGGCGCGCGCGGCCACGGAGCACTCGTCGTCCACGTCCACGGCGGAGAGGAGCGGGAGGTCCACGCCCCACGCGGCGACCACCCGGAGCACGCCGGGCCCGGGCTCGTGCACCATGATGGAGGCGCGCCGTGCGCCCACCACGGTGGCCACGTCGCGGACGATGATGCGCGCCGCCTCTTCCAGGTGCACGGTGCGGCCGAGGATCTCGGCGATGCCGTAGAGGAGGTTGATCTCCTCGTAGCGGTTCATCAGCTCGCCGGTCACCTGCGCGCTCTCGCGCTCCGCCGCGAGGCCGCGGCCGAGGACCGCCGCCGCGGAGCGGGCGTGCCGTTCTCGCGTGGCGTCGTCGAGGGCGCCGGGGCCGAGCTGGAGCCAGTTGCCGGGCACGCCGGGGACCGGCTCGAGCCACGCCGCGCCGCGCCCCGGGACCTCGATGCGGTGGCCCGCGCTGCCCGACAGGTCGCCGTCGGGCCACCACGCGCCATCCTCGCGGCCGAGCGCGCGCACGCGCCCCGCCTCGACGCGCCACAGCCGCACCGGGTCGCCCGTCAGGTCCTGCAGGGCGTCGAGGAGGCGGTCGAGGGGGGTCAGTCCCGACGCAGGATCATGCAGATGGAGTTCCCGGTGTCGTTGAAGCGGACCTCGTCCACCAGCTGGCGGATGAGGTAGAGGCCGCGGCCCCGCGGTTGCATGCGGGCGAAGGGGAGCGTGGGATCGGGAAGGAGGCGGTAGTCGAACCCCCCGCCCTCGTCGGAGACCTCGACCTGCACGGTGTGGCGGCCGAAGAGGACCCGCACGCCGACGCGCTTCGTCTCGTCGCCGGCGTTGCCGTAGAGGATGGCGTTGGCCAGCGCCTCGGCAAGGGCGACGCGGAGGTTGAAGCGGATGGTGCGGCGGTCCACGAAGGCCGCCTCGAGGTGGCGGGCGACGAGCTCCACCGCCTCCTCGACCACGGTGACGTCGCTCGGGACCGTGAGCCGCAGCTCGGCCTCCAGCCCCTCGGCCGCGCGCTCGCAGGCGCGCACATCGGCCGACAGCGCGGCGCGCATCGGCCCGCCTAGAACGCCGTCAGCGCATCCTCGGGGGAGTCCGAGATGGCGAAGAGGGTGTCGAGCTTCGTCAGCTCGAACAGCGTCTTGAGGTCCTCGTTCAGGCCGGAGAGCCGCAGATCGCCGCCCTGATCGCGGATCTTCTTGGAGAGCGACACCAGGACACCCAGCCCCGACGAGTCGATGTAGCCGGTGTGGGTGAAGTCGATCAGGAACTTGCGATCCCCCGCCTCGAGGGCGTCGAGGATCTTCTGCTTCAGCTCCTGACGGTTGCCGACGATGAGCTGACCGTCCACCGCGACGACCACGACCCCGCTCGGCTCCCTGCGCACGCTGAGACTCATCCGTCCTCCCGGCCGATTCGCGCCGCGTCCCCCGCCTGCAGGACCGCGATGGCCGCGATCAGCACGATGTCCTCCGTGATGGCGCCCCGCGAGAGGTCCGCACAGGGCCGCCTGAGCCCCTGAACGATGGGCCCGAGCGCGAGGGCGCCCCCGACACGCTGTACCAGTTTGTACGCAATGTTGCCGCTGTCAAGGTCCGGGAATACCAACACGTTAGCCCGTCCGGCCACGGGGCTGCCGGGGGCCTTCCGTCCCGCGACCACGGCGTCGAGGGCGGCGTCCCCCTGGAGGGGCCCGTCGCAGGGGACGTCGGGGAGGCGCCGCCGGAAGGCGTCGCGCGCCGCGCGGACCCGGTCCACGCTCACCCCCGCGGCGCTGTCGCCCGTCGCGTGGGAGAGGAACGCGACGACCGGCTCGTCGCCGACGATGCGCCGCCGGTCGGACGCGGCGGCCGCGGCGATCTCCGCGAGCTGCTCCGCGGTCGGGTACTGGACCACTCCGCAATCGGTGAAGGTGAGCACCCCCTGCGTGGGTGTCACCATGTAGAAGCTGCTGGAGACGGTCGTGACGCCGGGCGCGGTGCCGACCGCCCAGAGCGCCGCGCGCAGCACGTCCGCGGTGGTGGCACCGGCGCCGGCCACGCCGGCGTCCGCCTCGCCGAGCGCCACGAGGCACGCGGCGAAGCGCAGCGGATCCGCGGCGAGGCGGCGCGCGTCCTCCGGCCCCTGCACCGCCTGCGGCCTCCGCTCCGTGAGGACCGCCGCGGCGCGCGCCAGCGAGGGATCGGTCCCGGGGACCCGCACCGCGACCCC
>JADGQW010000239.1 GCA_017881505.1 Gemmatimonadales bacterium | reverse complement strand
ATCCCCGGCGGCGGTAGGCGCTCCGGCCGCCGACGTTCCCCCTGTGTCCCTGTGCGCCTGTGCTCCTGTGCCCGCCCGTTCCCTCGCCACGCTGGTCATCACCACGCCGGGGATCCCGCACGGGATGATGAGGTCGAAGGGCGAGAGCTCGGTGGTGACGTTGAGGGCGAAGCCGTGCCACGTCACCCACTGCTTCGCGTGGACGCCGATGCTCGCGATCTTCCTCCCAGCGGTCCAGACCCCCGTATAGCCGGGGTTCCGTTCCCCGGCGATGCCGAATCCCGCCAGCGCGACGATCAGCGACTCCTCGAGCTGCCTGAGGTACCAGTGCAGGTCCTCGCGGTGCGTCCGCAGATCGAAGATGGGATAGCCGACGAGCTGGCCCGGCCCGTGGTACGTCACGTCGCCGCCGCGCTCGACCTCGAAGACCTCGATGCCGCGGCGCCGGAGCGACTCGGGGTCGAGGGGGAGACTCGAGTCGCGCGTTCCCCGGCCGAGGGTGACGACGGGCGGGTGCTCGAGGAGGAGGAGGAGGTCGGACTCCAGCCGGCCGGCGAGGCGGTCCTCGGCGAGGCGGCGCTGGAGGGCGAGGGCGTCGGCGTAAGGGACGGTGCCAAGGTCGGCGATGGAGAGGACCCGGCTCAACGGCGTGAGGAGGGTGAGGGGTGAGAGGTGAGAGGAGACACGAGACGCGGCTCCGCCGCCGTCACGCGCGCGGAGCGCGCAGCGTGAGGTGCCAGGCGAGGGCGATGGCGGCCAGGCAGAGGGCGAAGAGGATGCCGAGACCCCGGGCGCCGGCGAGGCCGTGCGCGGGCACGGTGAGCCCTCCGACGAGGGCCGTGCCCATCACGCCCATCATCGCGAGCGCGGCGCGGCGCAGGGGATTGCCCGCGGTGCGCGCGAGCGCCCAGGCGACGATGCCTCCGGCGGCGAGGCCGCCGAACCCGGCGACGAGGACCGGCGTCGCGTTGGTGGCGGGCTGCGCGGGGTCGGGCGTGTAGGCGAGGAGGGCGAGACAGAGGACGGCGCCCCCCGAGGCCGCGCCGATCGCGGCGCCGCCCAGCGCGGCGATCGCGCCACGCGTCCGCGCCGGGGCCGGCGAAGGGGCGCCGGGGCCGGTCAGATGTGGATCACCCGGCCGAGCGAGTCGAGCGCGGCCTCGCCGATGGCCTCGGAGAGGGTCGGGTGCGCGTGGATGGCGTACTCGACCTCCTCGACCGTGAACTCGTTGGTCCGCGCCGTCACCAGCTCGTGGATCATCTCCGTGGCGTGCTCGCCGGCGATGTGGGCGCCGAGGATCTCGCCGTGCTTCGTGCCGCGGATGATCTTCACGAGCCCGTCGGTCTCGCCCTGGCAGCGCGCGCGGCCGTTGGCGCTGAAGGGGAAGCGGCCCACCTGGTACGCGAGCCCCTGCGTCTTGCACTGCTCCTCGGTGAGCCCGACGCTCGCGACCTCCGGTGAACAGTAGGTGGCGCCGGGGACGTTGGTGTAGTCGATGGGGTGCGGCGCGAGGCCCGCGATGGCCTCGGCGGCGATCACGCCCTCGCGGCTCCCCTTGTGCGCGAGCAGCGGCGGTCCGGCGACGTCGCCGATGGCGTACACGCCCGGGGCGCTGGTCCGCATCAGCCCGTCCACCTGGATGAAGCCGCGTTCGGTCACCTTCACGCCGGCGGCCTCGAGGCCGAGCCCCTCGGTGTTGGGCGCGCGCCCCGCCGCCACCAGGACCACGTCCACCTTCCGCGTCTCGGTCTTCCCGCCCGCCTCGAACGCGATCTCCACGCCGCCGGCCGCGACCTTCGCGCCCTGGATGCGCGCGCTGGCGAAGACGGCGATGCCGCGCTTCTTGAACGCCTTCGCCACCGCGTCGGACATCTCCGCGTCCTCGACAGGGATCATCCTCGGCAGGGCCTCGAGGAGGGTGACCTCCGTGCCGAACGCGGCGAAGACGTCGGCGAACTCGGTGCCGACGGCCCCCGCGCCGACGATGGCCATTGCCTTGGGCGCCTTCTCGAGGAACAGCGCCTCGGTACTGGAGATGACCTGCTTCCCGTCGAACGCGAGGCCGATCTGCGGCAGGTCCTTGGCGCGCGAGCCGGTGCCGATCACGACGGCCTTGGCCGCGGTGAGCTCCACGTCGCCCGCGGCGCCCCCCGCGACCTTCACCTTGCGGCCCGGCAGCAGCGTGGCCTTCCCGCGCACCAGCTCGATCTTGTGCTTCTTGAGGAGGAACTCGACGCCCTTGGAGTTCTGGTCGGCGATGCGGCGCGAGCGCTTCATCGCCACGCCGTAGTCGGTCGTGACTTCGCCCGTGGTGATGCCGAGGTCCTTGGCGTGGCGGATGAGATTGGCGCTGTGGGCCGAGTGGAGCAGGGCCTTGGTGGGGATGCAGCCGATGTTCACGCACACCCCGCCCGGCTTGTCCATCTCGACCGCGGCGACGGTGAGGCCGAGCTGGGCGGCACGGATGGCGCCGACGTAGCCGCCGGGGCCCGCGCCGATGAAGATGACGTCGAAGGTGGTCGCCACGAGGGACTCCTAGAGGAGCATCGCGAGGGGGTTCTCGAGCAGCAGCGCGAGGGTCTGCAGAAACTGGGCGCCGGTGGCGCCGTCCACGACGCGATGATCGCACGACAGGGTGACGCGCATCAGGCGGCGGACGGCGACCGCGCCGTCCACCACGGCGGCCCGCTCGGCGACGCGCCCCACGGCCAGGATCGCCGCCTCGGGGGGGTTGATCACCGCGGTGAAGTCGTCGATGTCGAACATCCCGAGGTTCGAGACGCTGAAGGTCGCGCCGGTGTACTCCTCGGGGAGGAGCCGCCGGGCACGGGCCTTCTCGGCGAGCGCGCGGGACTCCGCGGCGATCTCGGCGAGCCCCTTGCGGTCGGCGTGCCGGATGACCGGCGTGATGAGCCCGTCCGCGACGGCGACCGCCATCCCGACGTGCACGTCGCCGTGGAAGCGGATGCGGTCGTCGAGGAAGGAGGCGTTGACCGCCGGGTGCTTGCGCAGCGCGAGCGCCGCCGCCTTCACCACGAGGTCGTTGAAGGAGACGGCGTACGCCTCGCCCAGCGCCTTGAGATGGGTCCGCGCCTCGGCGGCGCGCTCCATGTCGATGTCGCGGGTGAGGAAGAAGTGCGGCACGGGACCGAGCGACTGGGCGAGCCGCTTGGCGATCGTCTTGCGGATCTGCGTGAGCGGGACGTCGGTGTAGCCCCCGGGCGGGGCCAGCGGCGCGGCGGGCGCCTGCGCCGGCGCGACGGCCTGTCGCTCGGTCGGCTGCCGCGCGGCGCCGGGCTGCGCCCCGGAAGTGCTCGCCTCGGCGCCATGCGCCGGCCGAACCTCGCCGGCCGCCGCG
>JADGQW010000080.1 GCA_017881505.1 Gemmatimonadales bacterium | reverse complement strand
AGCGTCGCGGCGGCGGGTTCCGTTACCATCTCACCGCTGCGGGCCGGCTGGACGCACCCGGCGATCGACGAGGATCTGCGCCACGCTCGGGAAGGTGCGGCGGGCCGCCTCGGGGACGGGACGCCAGCCTTCGGTCCCTGGCCGGCCCACCCAGTAGTCGAAGGCTTCGGCGCCGGGCCCGTCCGGTCTCCCGACGACGATCCGGCCCACCATCCCCGCGGCCTCGTGCGGCATGCAGTAGTAGTCGTACACGCCCGGCACCGTCAGCGTGACCTCGAAGTGATCGCCCGGATGCACCAGGAACCCGGAGTCCCAGGGCGCCGCGCCTGCGGGGATCCGGAGCGAATGATGGTCGTTGCGGGGATGGTAGGCGGTCGTGGTGTGCACGTTGGCGCGCGCGATCCAGCGGATCGTAGTGCCGGGCTCCACGTACAGCCCGATCGGGTCGAACGACACCCACGCGCCCAGGGCGTCGCTCCGCATCGCGATCACCTCCACCGCCGTCACCGAGCCCGCCCCGACTCGGAGCAGCGCGGCCAGACGCGCGTGGCGCGATGGCCCGAGGCCGATGCCGGCAAGCGCGAGCCCGCCGGCAGCGAGGAACTCGCGCCGAGACGGCGTGCTCAATGGGCGAGCTGGGCCGCGCGCTGCGGCGAGACGTACCATACGATCACGTGGTAGTGCGGTACCGCGACGCCCGGATGGCCCGCATTGAAGACGAGGTCGACGTGATCCACGCGCTCGTGGGCGGCCGTCAGGTTGGTGAACGCCTTCTGCGCGTTCAGGTCGCTGAGCGGGATCATGTAGGTCGAGCTCACCAGGTTGCCTTGATGATCGTACGCGAGAAACGGTCCTGCCGGCAGGGTGGCGGGATCGACGTACAGCGTTCCGAGCCCCGGCACGAAGTCGGGCAGCTGCACGAGCGTGCTGACCTGCCTGTAGGCCCCACCGGGCGGCGCCTTGCGTTGGGCCACCGCGGTGTCCGGGGACGTCAGCAGCAGACCGGCGCCGAGCATGCCCGCAAGGGCAGTGAGTGCGAGACGGTTCATCTGTGCATCTCCTCTTCTAGAAGGCCAACTGCTCCGAGTACGGTACGCTACGCGCACAGATTGGCTCGGGGGCAGCCGGGTCGACAATGAAGCGTTCGTACCGTGTGGCGTGACGCGCGTCCGGTGCGTGCCGCGTACGCCGGCCTGGCCCACTTTCGGTCGAAGCGCTAGAATGCCGGGCCCGAGGTGGCGAGGAGAGCGATGCTCGAAACGGAGTTGTTTGCGCTGCTCGAACACACCGACGACGCCGCGTATGCGGTCACCGACGCCGGCGAGATCTGCTCCTGGAACGGGCCGGCGGAGCGGATGTTCGGCTACCCGGCGAGCGAGGTGCTGCGCCGCAACATCGATGACGTGCTCCAGGCACGCGACGCGTTGGGCACCAGCGCGCTCGCCGGGGGTCCCGAAGCGGCGGCGCGTACCTGGGACGGCACGTCGGGCGGGACCGCGAACTTCGACATGGAGGTCCGCACCCGGTCGGGGGACCGGATCTGGGTGAACGTCTCGACCATCGTCTTCGACAATCGGCGTACGGGACGCCGGCTGTTCGTGCGGCTGGCGCACGACATCGGCCAGCGGCGGCGCAACGAAGAGTTGCTCCACGGCATGCTGGAGGCCGCCCGGGAACTCGTTGCGCGGGCCGACGACGCGTCTCATCACGCACCAGTCGAGCCGCTCTCCGAGCAGGAGCGCCGCATCCTCACGCTCTTCGCCGAGGGCCGCAACTCCACCGCCATCGCCCGGACGCTCGGCATTTCCCCCCAGACGCTCCGCAATCATCTCCACCACATCAACCGCAAGCTCCGCACCCACAACCGCCTCGAGGCGGTGACCCACGCGCAGCGGCGCGGGCTCCTAAAGTAGCGGCGCGCTCAGTTCGCGGCGCGCGCCGTCTGCCGCCGCTCCACCCCGATGCCGAGCGCGGGCGAGCCACCCACCCGTCTCGCCATCCTCACGCGGCCGGCGAAGAACCCCGCAATCGCTCGGCCAGGGCCTTGTCCAGCGGGACCACCATCCCGCGGGCTCTCCGCTCACCTGCCCAGCTCGGCATAGCGCCCCCCGAAGTAGCACAGCGGTCGGCACTCGCTCACCGAAGAATGATGGGCGTTGACGTGCATGGTACGAACGCGCTATTGGCGCGCGCTGCGCTCTGCGCGACGTTCCACCCTTCGCTCGGAGGCTCGGTCATGAGAATCGTCGGCACGCAGGTCGGGCGACTCGGCGCGCGCCCTATCAGGCTGGGACTGAAGGGCGGTGGTACGTGGCTCTTCGAGACGGTCCTCGCCGCGTTCGGCGTAGTGAATCGGCGCGCAATGGACGTCCCACTGATCCACGGGATGGCCCACCGGGGGGACACCGCCGCTCGAACAGCGTTGCGATGCCCGATTCCCATTGCCAGGCCCGAAACCCTCGCACGGGGGAGGAGTCAGGGGGGTATGATGCCCACAATCGACTATGCCACCATCGCGCCCGGCGCTCTCGCGGCGATGCGCGGCCTCGAAACGTACGTTCACGGTGCAGGGCTCGAACCTGCGCTCCTCGAGCTGGTCAGGATCCGCGCCTCCCAGCTCAACGGGTGCGCCTACTGCCTCGACATGCACACCAAGGACGCGCGCGCCGCGGGGGAGAAGGAGCAGCGGCTCTACGCCATCGCGGCCTGGCACGACACGCCATTCTTTACCGGCCGGGAGCGCGCGGCGCTGGCCTGGGCCGAGACGATCACGCGGGTGGGCGAGACGCACGTACCGGACGACGTGTACGAGTTGGCGCGGCGCCACTTCGGCGAGAAGGAGCTGGTGGACCTGACGATGGCCGTGGTCGCGATCAACGGATGGAATAGGTTGGCGGTCGCGTTCAGGACGGTGCCCGGATCGTACAAGCCGGAACTCAGTCGGTAGGACACGGGGGCAGTAACGTTGCTAGACGGGAAGGGGGACGTGGTGCCCGGAGTCCAGAGGTCGGAGGCGGCGCCGCGAGTCGTGATCGTCGGAGGCGGGTTCGGGGGGCTGTATGCCGCCAGGGCCCTGGGCGGCGCCGCGCTCGCCGTCACTGTCGTGGACCGCACCAACCACCACGTCTTCCAGCCCCTTCTCTACCAGGTCGCCACGGCGAGCCTCTCCCCGAGCCAGATCGCGTACCCCATTCGCGGCGTACTCCGCCGCCAGAAGAACACCCGCGTCCACCTCGCCGAGGTGACGGCGGTGGACGTCGCGGGCCAGAAGGTGCTGCTGCGCGACGGCGAGCTGCCCTACGACTACCTCGTCCTCGCCGCCGGCGCGCGCCACTCATACCTCGGTCATCCGGAGTGGGAGCCCTTCGCGCCGGGCCTCAAGACGCTCGACGACGCACTGGACATCCGCGGCCGCATCCTCGTCGCCTTCGAGCGGGCGGAACGCGAGAGCGACCCGGAGCGCCGCCGCGCCCTGCTCACCTTTGTGGTGGTAGGGGGCGGCCCCACCGGGGTCGAGCTGGCGGGCGCCATCGGCGAGATCGCCTGCAAGGTGATGACGAGCGACTTCCGCGCCATCGATACGCGGGAAACCCGCACGATCCTGGTGGAGGTGGGCCCGCGCATCCTGCCCACGTTCCCTGAAGCGTTGGCGGAGAAGGCCGAACGGTCGCTGGAGGGGCTGTGCGTCGAGGTGCGCACGGGCGAGGCGGTGACCCGGATGGAGCCCGGCGCGGCGTGGATCGGAGGAAATCGCATCGCGAGTGGGACGGTGCTGTGGGCGGCGGGCGTCGCGCCCTCGCCCCTCGCCCGGTCCCTCGGAGTGCCACTGGACCGCGCCGGCCGCGTGGTGGTGAACGCCGATCTCACGATCCCCGGCCATCCGGAGGTGTTCGTAATCGGCGATCTCGCCGCGTGCAACGATCCCACCGGCAAGCCGCTCCCCGGCCTCGCGCCGGTCGCGATCCAGCAGGGGGAGCACGCCGCCCGCGCCATCGTGCGCGCGACGCGTGGTGAGGCGCGCGAGACCTTCCGCTACCGCGACAGGGGAACGATGGCGACGGTCGGGCGCGCCGCGGCCGTCGTGACCTTCGGCCGCCTGAGGCTGTCGGGTTATCCCGCCTGGCTGCTGTGGTGCTTCATCCACATCCTGTGGCTGATCGGGTTCCGCAACCGCTTCCTGGTGATGATCGAGTGGGCGTGGGCCTATCTGAGGTCCGAGCGGTCGGCACGGCTGATCACGCGCGAGACAGCCCCATCGGGTCCTTCACCCGGTCCAGGGTGAACCGCGCGAGCGGACGGACGCGCTCGGCCCCTTCCGCGAGCTCCCGCGCCAGGCACCCCGGGTCCGCCATCAGCGCGGCGTCACGCCGTTCAGCGGCCACGCCAACCCGACGCGGGCCGCCACGTCGGACTGCACGAACAGCGCCGGGCGGGACGGGTCCACGCCGGCGGCGAGGACGAGGGCGGCCGCCTCGCGGACACGGTCGTCAGGCCAGCTTCTCGACTCCGCGCGCCGTGACCCGCGCGGCGATGAGCGGCAGCATCTCCACCGTCCCCTGCCCGATCTGGATCGCGGCGTCGAGCGCCCGCTTCCCCAGCGCGATCCCCGCGGGGTCCTTCGCGAAGATGGAGGCCAGCGCCTCCGACGCGTGCACCTTCTGCCCCGGCCGCGCGGTGATGACGAACCCCACCGTCGGGTCCACGTCGTCGTCCGACTTCGTGCGCCCGCCCCCCATCTCCACCACCGCGCGCCCGATGGTCCGCGGCTCCACCCGGAGCACGGTGCCCCCCTTCGGCGCGTAGTAGACCTCGACCTCCAGCGCCTGCGGCAGCACGGAGGGGTCCTCGAGCACCGCGGGATTCCCCCCCTGCGCCTCGACCATCTGCTGGAACTTCTCCGCCGCCTTCCCGCTCGACAGCGCCTCGCGCACCCGCCGTTCCGCCGCCGCGCGCGCCGCGCTGGCGGGCTGGGGGTGCGTCGGTGCGTCGGTGCGCCGCTTCTCGTGCGCCGCCTTTCGTGCGCCGCCGTCCGTACGCCCGCGCGTCTGCCCGCCCAGCAGCAGCATCTCCACCGCCAGCGCCACCGTCTCCTCGCGCAGGTCCTCCGGCCCCTCGCCGCGGAGGGCCATGATCGCCTCCTCCGTCTCGAGGGCGTTGCCGCAGGCGCGCCCGAGCGGGCGGTCCATCGCCGTGAGGAGCGCCACCGTGGGACAGCCGCGGTCCTCGCCGAGGGCGATCATCGCCTGCGCCAGCTCGAGGGACTTCGCCGGGTCGGTGATGAAGGCGCCGCTCCCCTGCTTCACGTCGAGCACCAGGCCGTCGAGCCCCTCGGCCAGCTTCTTCGACATGATCGAGCAGGCGATGAGGGGGATGCACTCCACCGTGGCGGTGACGTCGCGCATCGCGTAGAGGCGCTTGTCCACCGGCGCGATCTCGGGCGTCTGGCCGATCATCGCCACGCCGATCCGCGCGATCTGCGCCAGCGTCTCGTCGAGGGTGAGCCCCGTCCGGAAGCCGGGGATGCTCTCCAACTTGTCGAGGGTGCCGCCGGTGTGCCCGAGGCCGCGCCCCGACATCATCGGCACGGCGAGGCCGCACGCCGCGGCGAGGGGGGCGAGGACAAGGGAGACCTTGTCCCCCACCCCGCCCGTCGAGTGCTTGTCCACCACCGGGAGGCCGAGCCCCGCGAAATCGAGGCACCGCCCCGAAGCGACCATCGCGTCGAGGAGCGCGGCCGTCTCCGGCCGGGTCATCCCCCGGAGGAAGACGGCCATCAGGAGGGCGGCCATCTGGTAGTCCGGCACCGTGCCGGCCTGGTAGGCGGCGATCAGCTCCCCCCACTCCTCCGGAGCGAGGGCGCCACCGTCGCGCTTGCGTTCGATGAGGCCCGGGACGAACATTATGCCGACCCTTTCCACCCGGAGTCCGTCTGATGCGCGCGTTCGTGCTCGCCGCCACCGCAGCCGCCGTGTGCGCCACCGCCGTCGCCGCGCAGGACGTGGCCACCCATCTCACCGCCGGGGACGCCGCGCGCTGCGAGCGGAACGGCGATCAGGCGCTGATGCATTACCGCGAGGCCCTGGCCCTCGACACCGCGAACTACGCCGCCAACTGGAAGGCGTCGCGGGTGCTGGTGGACATCGGCCTCTCCCTCCCCAAGGCCGAGAAGGCGCGGCGCGACTCCCTGTACGCCGAGGCCCGCCAGTTCGCCGAGCGCGCGGTGCGCGCCGACCCGAACGGCGCCGACGGCCACTACATGGTCGCGGTGGCGATCGGCCGCGTGGCGCTCAACATGGGGGCCCGCGAGCGGGTCCGCCTCGCCAAGGTCATCCGCGACGAGGCGCTCCGCGCCACGGAGCTGAACCCCCGCCACGACGGCGCCCTGCACGTCCTGGGCCGGTGGAACGCCGAGATCCAGCGGCTCCCCGGCATCACGAAGTTCTTCGCCCGGACCTTCCTCGGCGCCTCGATCTTCCGCGAGGCGACCTGGCCGAACTCCGAGATGTACTTCAACCAGGCCGTCGCGGTCGAGCCCGACAACATCTACCATCATCTCGACCTGGCCGAGACGCTGGTGGACATGGAGAAGTACGCGGAGGCGAGGACGCAGCTGGACCGTGTCGCCCAGCTCCCCTTGGGCTGCGACCTCAACGACCCGACGTACAAGGTGCAGGGCGTGGCGCTGATGGAGCGCATCGTCCGCCGCTAGCCCCGCCCCGACCGCCGGCGCGGGTCACTCCTCGCCGGGCTCGTCCACGCCGCGCTCGCCGTGCCGCTGGCGGGCGCGGCGTACTTTGTCCTTGACGTCGTCGTAGCGGTCCCGCGCCTCGCGCGCCATGTGCTTCGCCTTGCGCGACACGTAGCGCCGGGCGTCCGCCCCGCTCTGCGGCGCGAAGAGCAGCGCCAGCCCCGCGCCCACCAGCGCGCCGAGGGCCATCCCCGCCACGAACGTCCGTACGCCGTGCTCGTCGTGCTCCATGTCGTCCTCCTCCTGGTCGTCGTCTTCGCCATCCTCGTCGCCGTCCGCGGGTGCCACGGGCGCATCTTCCTCGTCGAAGTCGCTCATCCCCTCACTCCTCCCGGCCGGGCCGGCGCACCGGTGCCGGCGTCCGCTGCATCGCCCGCTCGATCTCCGCCACCGTCCGCGGGGCGCTCGCGGTCAGCAACTCGTGTCCCGAAACCGTCACCAGCACGTCGTCCTCGATCCGCACGCCGAGCGCCTCCTGGGGGATGTAGATCCCCGGCTCATCGGTGATGACCATCCCCGGCGCGAGCGGCACGCTCATCGGCCCCACGTCGTGCACGTCCATCCCGATGGGGTGCGTCACGCCGTGGATGAAGTAGCGGTCGCAGGTCACCGTGTCGCACGCCGTCCCCGAGTGCGTCCGCATGTAGTCCCGGGCGATGGTGTTGAGCCGTGCCAGGGTGATACCCGGCCGCACCGAATCCAGCACCGCCTGGTTGGTGGCGAGCACCAGCTCGTACACCGCCCGCTGGTGGGGCGTGAAGGTCCCCGAGACAGGGAAGGTGCGCGTGACGTCGGCGGTGTACTGCCCGTACTCGGCCCCGATGTCCACGACCACCGTCTCGCCGGCGTTCATCCGGCGGCGGTTCACGTCGTAGTGGAGGGTGGTGCTGTTGGGCCCGCTGCCGACGATGCTCGGGAAGCCGACGCGGTCGGCGCCGAGATCGCGGAAGGTGCCCTCGAGGACGGCCTCCACCTGGTACTCGAACATCCCCGGCTCCACCGAAGCGGCGACGGCCCGCTGCGCGGAGTCGGTGATGGCGATGGCGCGGCGGAGCGCGGCCAGCTCGGCGGCGTCCTTCACCTGGCGCATCGAGTCCACGATGGGGCGGAGGTCGTGGAGGTTCACGGTGGAATCGCCGCGGAGCCGCTCGTACGCCGGGAGGCCGGCGGAGTAGCGGTCGGCGGGGGCGTAGACGGGGACGCCGCGCGCGCGCTGCGCGGCGAGGATCGAGTCGAGCTTCGTGACGCTCAGCACCTGGGCGATGCCGGTGAGCCGCTGCGCCAGCTCGCCGGGGCCGAGCTTCACCCCCGTCCAGCGTTCCATCGCGGGGACGCGGTCGGGGAGGAGGAGGATGGCGGAGTCGGCGCGCGCGCCCGGGCCACCCGCCGCACCCGCGCCGCTCGCCGTCCCCGCGCCGCTCCCTCTGCTATGTGCGACGAGCACCAGCCACGCGGCGGGCTGCTCGAGCTGGGTGAAGTAGAAGAAGGTGTTGCTCTGCCGGAAGTCGTTGTCCTGGATGTAGTCGGTCTCGACATCCCGCTCGCGCGCGGCGGGGATGACGGCGACGGCCTCGCCGAGGCGGCCGAGGAGGGCGGCGCGGCGGAGGGCGGTGGCCGCGGTGTCTATCGGCCGGCCCATCCCGGGGAGCTCGTCCACGTACGGCGGCGGCGCGGCGGGCGCCGGCTGCTGCGCGGCGGCCGAGGTCGCGGCGGCGGCCACTCCTATAAGGAAGAGGGCGAGGGTCCTTCGGGTGCTCGGCACGCTGGGCTCTCTCGACATTCGGGAGGCAGAACGTATCACCCGGCGCCGGGGGGCGGCAACATCGGCACTCGGGCGAGGGTCTTGCGAAGAGGCCAGGGGGACACCGGGCCGGACGGCGCTTGCGCTCCGGGGGTGTGCGGGCCGTCACACTCGCCGCGCGGGCTATGGCGGGGCGCGGCGCCGCAACGGGCAAGTCCGCTGGCAAAGTGCCAGAGGGCCAGGCGGCGGGATGGGCGCGGGCTGACAGGCGTGAACTCGGGGAGGCGGGATGACGACGCGGATGGATTGGCGGTGGGCGAGGCCGGCGAACCGGCGGTCGGGGCCGGCGGCGATGCTGGCGGCGCTGGTGTGCGTAATGGCGCTCACCGCGTCGGGGTGCGCCGACAAGTCGCCGTGGGGCGTGGGGACCAACGTGCCCGCTGCGGGGGCGACGGAGTCGGGGATCGGCTTCTCCCTCCTGGCGGAGAATTACACCGCCGACCTGCGGTACATCGGCCCGACGGCGGGGGACACCGTGAGCCTGGGCCTCGCGGCGGTGTCGGTGCGGCAGGGGAACGTGATCGTCCAGATGACCGACTCCCTCGGCACGATGCTGCAGCAGCAGGTCATCCTCGCGGATATGGTGCTCGCGCGGTCCGTCCTCCACGGCAAGCCGCCGTACCATCTGCGGCTCGCGTTCGTGGGCTTCAGCGGCGTGCTGACCGTGGGCGTGGGGAAGCAGACGCCGTAGCGCGGCGCCGACCGGCGGAGGCGCCCGGCCCGTTGCCGCGGCGCCTCGTCGCTCGGCCCCTCGCGTAGCTTCGCTCCACCCCGCAACGATTCCTCTCCCGTTCCCGCGGCGCGGCCCCCAAGCTGTGCCGCGGGATGAAGCTCACCCGGCGACTCCGCGAGACGCTCCGCACCCGGCACTATAGCCGCCGCACCGAGGTGGCGTACGTGCACTGGCTGCGGCGCTTCGTGCGTTTCCACCACCTGCGGAATCCGGCGGAGATGGGGGAGGCGGAGGTCGGGGCGTTCCTGACGTCGCTGGCGGTAAAGGAGGGAGTGAGCGCCTCCACGCAGAACCAGGCGATGGGGGCGCTCCTCTTCTTCTACCGGCACGTGCTGAGGCGGCGGCTCGGCGCGCTCAACATCCTGCAGCGGGCGAAGCGGCCGATGCGGCTGCCGGTGGTGCTGACGCCGGGGGAGGTGCGCGCGGTCTTGGCGCAGCTCGCGGCGGGGTCACCGGCGGCGCAGGCGACGACAGCTGGGACGGCGGCGCCGGGGGCGTCGGCCGCCACGGCTGGGACGGCGGGGGCGGCGAAGGCGCCGAGCGAAGCGGCCGGCGGGGATGGCGGGAGCGGCGGGGGCGGCGGGGGCGGCGCGGGGCCAGGCACCGGGCAGGTCTGGCTGGTGGCGTCGCTCCTCTACGGGTCGGGCCTCCGGCTGATGGAGGCGCTCCAGCTGCGGGTGAAGGACGTGGACCTGGAGCGGCTGGAGGTGCGGGTGCGGCGAGCGAAGGGCGGGAAGGACCGGGTGACGGTGCTGCCGGCGTCGCTGCGGGGCGCGCTGCGGGCGCACCTCGAGCGGGTGGCGCAGCGGCACGCGGCGGACGTGGCGGCGGGGGGCGGGCGGGCGGAGCTGCCGGGGGCGCTGGAGCGGAAGGCGCCCTCGGCGGCGCGGGCGTGGGCGTGGCAGTGGGTCTTCCCCTCCCCGCACGCGCGGCTCGACCGGGTGCTCAAGGAACGGCAGCGGCACCACCTGCACGGGTCGCTGGTGCAGCGGGAGTTCGCGGCGGCGGTGCGCGCGAGCGGGATCGCGAAGCGGGCGACGTGCCACACCCTGCGGCACAGCTTCGCGACGCACCTGCTGGAGGCGGGGTACGACATCCGGACGGTGCAGGAGCTGCTGGGGCACTCGGACGTCCGGACGACGATGGTGTACACGCACGTGCTGAACCGCGGGGGGCTGGGGGTGCGGAGCCCGGCGGACGGGCTGCCGGGGATGCCGTGGCCGGGGGCCGAGGCGGCGGCGGGCGGCGCTGGCCCGCGGCCCGAGGCGTAATTACATTGTGATTACGTCATCCTGGGAGGCCGCTGTGCGGGCGCGCGTGGTGCGGATCGGGAACTCGCGAGGGATCCGTCTCCCCCGCCCCTTGATCCTCGAGGCGGGGCTCGTGGACGAGGTGGAGCTCGCGGTGCGGGAGGGGGGGCTGTTCGTGACGCCGGTGAAGGGCGCCCGCGCCGGCTGGGCCGAGGCGGCCGCGTCTCTGGCGGCGCGCGGCGGCGACCGGGTGGAGGGGGGCGCGGTGCCGACGCGCTTCGACCGGAGGGAGTGGAAGTGGTGACGGGGCGCCGTCTCAGCGGTGAGGCGAAACCGGCGGGGGTGCCGGAGCTGGCTGTGCGGGGCGATGTGTTTCTCGTGGACCTGCGGCCGACGCGGGGGCGGGAGATGCGGAAGGCGCGGCCGTGCGTGGTGGTGTCTCCCGACGACCTGAACGCGCACCTCCGGACGCACGTGGTGGCGCCCCTCACGACGGGCTCGTTCGACTACCCGTTCCGGGTGCCGTGCCGGTTCGGGGGGAAGGCGGGGCACGTGGTGCTGGACCAGGTGCGGACGGTGGACCGGGAGCGGCTGGTGCGGCGGCTGGGGCGGCTGGGGGCGGGGACGGTGGGGCGGTCGCTGGCGGTGCTGCGGGAGATGTTCGCCGAGTGAGGGCGGGGCGGCGGGCGGCGGCTGGGGGACGTCTTGACGTCATGACGTCATAACGCTACGATGCCGGCATGCCTGGCGC
>JADGQW010000238.1 GCA_017881505.1 Gemmatimonadales bacterium | reverse complement strand
AGGACCTTGAAGTCCACCTCGTGCGCGTCGAACTCGGGCCCGTCCACGCAGGCGAACTTCGCCTTCCCGCTGGTGATGACGCGGCAGCCGCCGCACATCCCAGTGCCGTCTACCATGATTGAGTTGAGGCTCACGATCGTCCGGATGCCGCGCGGCCTGGTCAGCTCCGCCACGGCCGCCATCATCGGGACCGGGCCGATGGCGAGGACGAGGTCCACCGTCCGGCCCGCGTCGAGGAGCGCCTGCAGGCGCGTGGTGACGAACCCCTTCTCGCCGTACGACCCGTCGTCGGTGGTGATGAACGCCTCGTCGCTGACGGCGCGGACCTCCCGCTCGAGGATCACGTACTCCTTCGAGCGCGCGCCGACGATGGAGAGGACGGTGTTCCCCGCCTCCTTCATCGCCTTCGCCGTGGGATATGCGATCGCCGTGCCGACGCCGCCCCCCATCACCACCACCGTGCCGTACTTCTTCACCTTCGAGGCGTGGCCGAGGGGGCCGACGACGTCGAGGATGGCGTCGCCCTTCTCGAGGCGGTTCATCAAGCGGGTGGTCTTGCCGACCCCCTGGACGATCAGCGTGATCGTGCCCTCGCCGGGGCTCGAACCGGCGATGGTGAGGGGGATGCGCTCGCCATGGTCGTGCAGGCGCACGATGACGAACTGCCCCGCCTGCTGCTTCCGCGCGACGCGCGGCGCCGCGATGCGGAACAGCTTGATGTCGGGAGCGAGGAAGCGGGCTTCGCGGATCGGATACACGGGTCGAAGTCTCGCGGCCGTTCGTGAAGGGTCAACTGCGTGACGCGCTTTGGCTTAAAAAACATTCGCAATTCTCGCGCCAGAGGCGTCGGCACGGCCGGAGGGGGTCTGACGAGGGGCTAGCCGGCGGCTTCCTTCCCCCACAGGCGGCGGGCGTCCTGCAGGACGGTGAGGGCGTCCGCAGGGGTGGAGATGCGCTCCACGGGGTCCCCCGCGGCGACGTCCCCCTCCTCGAGCACCCGGCAGTAGAATCCCACCCGGCCGCTGGCGAGGAAGGTCTTCTGGAAGTCGGGGAGGCCCATCCGCGCGACGAGCCTGTAGCAGGGCGAGCGCGGCTTGGTCACCTGCAGGACCGCGGTGCCGAAGCGGTAGATGTCGCCGATCCTCACCTCTGTCTCGATCATCCCCTCCACGGTCAGGTTCTCCCCGAAGGTGCCGGGAACGAGGTCACTCCTTCCCAGCTCGCGGGTCCAGGGCGCGTAGTGGTCGAGGGAGTAGACGTAGACCGCCTTGTCGGGGCCGCCGTGCACCTTGAGGTCCCCCTGGCCGTCGCCGGCGACGCCGAGGCGCCGCACCGCGACGCGGCCGCGCACGGGGAGCTTCCGGATGCCGGAGAGGACCTCCCCCTTCGCGGTGACCAGCGGGGCGGGGAGGGCGACGTTGACGGAGGAGATCATGAGGGAAGTGTACAGGGGCCGGACGCCAAGACGCCAAGGGGCAGACCACCAGGGGCCAGCTGCCACGAGGCCAAGGCGCGGGATTGTCCCGGCGGCCCGGCAAGGGTTACAATGACCCTTCCCCGTCTTCGGATCCTGTCATGACGCCCGACGAACGCTCCAAGCTCATCCGCCAGTACGCCGACGGGCCCGCCGTCCTCAAGGCCGCGCTCTCCCGCGTCCCCGGACAGGCGATGAAGTGGCGGCCGGCGCCGACGAAGTGGTCGGTGCACGAGGTGGTCTGCCACTGCGCGGACAGCGAGATGAACGCCGCACTCCGGATCCGCTACCTGGCGGGAGAGAGGGTGCCGCGCATCGTGGGCTACGACCAGGACGCGTGGACCAGGCTCTTCGACTACCACGCCCTCGACGCCGATCTCGCGCTCTCCCTCGCCGAGGGGGCGCGCCGCTGGACCGCGCCGCTGCTCGAGCGGCTCTCCGGCGAGCAGTGGCTGAAGGAGGGGACGCACACGGAGATCGGCCGGTACACCGCGGAGGACTGGCTCAAGATCTACGCCGAGCATCTGCACGTGCACGCCCGGCAGATCGACCGCAACCTGGCGGCGTGGAAGGCGCGGCCGTCGGGGGGCGCGACCAAGGGGTCCATCGTGGCGTAGGGCCGGCCCGCGGTGGCGCGCGCTACGCGGCGCGCGCCGCCGCCATCCCCCTCCGCTCGTCCACGCCCAGCAGGATCACGAACCCCACCACGAAGAAGCCGATCACCGTCGCCACGCCGAAGCGCTGGCCGCCGTAGGCCTGCGTCGCCGCGCCCAGGAGCAGCGGGCCGAAGAACGACGCCAGCTTCCCCGTGAAGGCGAAGAAGCCGAAGAACTCCGCCTCCCGGTCCCTGGGCGTGAAGCGGCCCATCAGCGACCGGCTCGCCGCCTGGTTCGGCCCCGAGAAGATCCCGATCAGGATGCCCGCCACCCAGAGCCACGCCCGGGTCGGCGCCAGCACCGCCATCGCCGTCGCGCCGACGAGCGCGACCAGGCTCACCAGCACGGTCCGCTTCCCGCCGATCCGATCGTCCACGAAGCCGAAGGCCAGGGCGCCGAGTCCCGCCGTGACGTTCAGCACGATGCCGAAGACGAGGATCTCGCTGAACGACATCCCGAAGGTCCCCGCCGCGTAGATGCCGCCGAACGAGAAGACGGTGTTGAGCCCGTCGTTGAAGAAGAGCCGCGCCAGGAGGAGACGGGCCGCGTCGGCGAACTGCCGCACCTCGTGGAAGGTCGCCCACAACTCGCGGAAGGTGCCGCGGACGTCCACCCGCGCCGGGCCCCGCACCACTTCCTTCGGTGCGAGGACGAAGAAGGGCAGGGCGAACACCAGGAACCACGCCGCGACGAGGAGGTTCGTCGCGCGGATGTTGAAGCCCGCCGCCCTCGTCATCCCGAACCACGGCGCCGCCGGCTGGACGAACCCCACCAGCGCCACGACGAGGGCGCCGAGGCCCCCTACGTAGCCCACGGCCCAGCCGTACCCCGAGATGCGACCGATGCGCGCGGGGGAGGCGATGTCGGGGAGATAGGCGTTGTAGAAGACGATCCCCAGCTCGAACCCGACGTTCCCCGCCACGAAGAGTGCCAGCGCGCTGAGGGCGGCGTGCGGCGCCCCCGGCACCACGAACGTGAGGGCCGCGCTCGCCCCGATGCTGAGCGCGCTCGTCAGGATGAGGAGGGTGCGGCGGAGCCCCCCGCGGTCCGCCATCGCGCCGAGGATGGGGGAGAGCAGCACCACCGCCACCGACGTGAGCGACACCCCGCGCGACCACCACGCGGTGCCCAGGACCTCGTTGGGGGCGATGGCCTTGGTGAAGTAGGTGGCGTAGACGAACGTCACGACCAGCGTCGTGAAGCCGGAGTTCGCCCAGTCGTACAAGCACCAGGCCGCGATCGTCCG
>JADGQW010000079.1 GCA_017881505.1 Gemmatimonadales bacterium | reverse complement strand
GCGGAGGCAGTTGCTGCACTGGAACACGCCCCCCAGGGTGGCGGCGGTGCCGGTGTAGTGCTCCTGCTCGAGGGTGTACGACGTGAAGATGCGGCTGTAGCGGCTACGGGGCAGCGGCCAGCCGAGCTGCATGGACACGCCCTTGGTGTATACCTGGCCGAGGTCGGCGATGGTGTACCGCAGCATCGTGTTGTGCACGTTGAACGTGGTCGAGACGCGGCTCCCGAGCACCGAAGGGTCGGTGTACGTCAGGCTCAGGTCGTTGATGTTCTTCCCGTACTGCCACTGGACCTGGCCGCGCTTGCCGAGCCCGAAGAGGTTCGGCTCGTCGAGGCCGAGGAACCCGCCGATGCCGGTGCCCTGCCCCACGCTCGCCCCGAAATTGACGTTCCCCGTCCGCTTCTCGGCCACCTTGAAGACCAGGTCGATGTCCCCCTCGTCCCCCGGGTCGCTCACGGGGCGCGTGTCGGGGAACGGCAGCGGCTGCTGGAAGAAGCCCAGGTTGCCGATGTTCTGGTACGAGCGGAGCACCATCTCCTGCGAGAAGACGTTGCCGGGGAGGATGACGATCGCCTCGCGGATCACGCGCTCGTGGGTCACGTCGTTGCCGACGATGTCGATCCGGTGGACGATGGCGGGGCGCCCCTCCTCGATCTGCCAGGAGAGGTCCACCCGCGATTCCGCGAGGGAATCGCCGGCCTCCACCCGCTCCATCTGCGGCGTGATCTGCGCGTAGATGTAGCCCTGGTTCCAGTACTGCGTCCGCAGCTTGGTGAGCGCCCCCTCCCACTTGGTCTGGTCGAACCAGGGGTGGTCCGCGGAGGTCGAGTCGTTGCCGAAGGGGTTGAGGGCCAGGATCTCGTCGGTGGAGAAGCGGCGGTTCCCCTCGACGCGGACGCGGCCCACCTGGTAGGGCTGCCCCTCGTCCACGGTGACCTGGAGGGTCGCCTTCCCGTTGTCGTGGTCCACCAGGAGGGTGTCGTGGACCACCCGGAAATCGATGAAGCCGCGGCTCCCGTAGTAGGCGGGGAGGCCGTTCTCGAGGTCGTCGCGGAGCTGGTCGTCGGAGTACTCGCCCTTCTGGAACCACCAGAAGCCCTCGGGGCGCGTCTTCATGTGCGCGACGATCTGGTCCGCGGTGAAGCGCTGGTTCCCCTGGATCTCGACGCGGGAGATGGCGACGCGGCGCCCCTCGGTGACGTCGAAGACGACGCGGACGTGCCCGCTGTCCTGGGGGACGATCGTCGGGCGGACCTCGGCGAGGTAGTACCCCTCGGCCTCGTACAGGGAGTCGATGCGCTGGCGCGCCCGCTCGACGAGCGCGGGATTGAGGGGCCGCCCGGAGGGCATCTCCACCCGGTCGCGGACGGAGCGCTCCGAGAGCTTCTCGACCCCGCGCACCGTGGCGCGCACCAGGATGGGCCGCTCGCGGACGGTGACGACCAG
Source organism: Gemmatimonadales bacterium (assembly GCA_017881505.1). Classification (GTDB taxonomy): domain Bacteria; phylum Gemmatimonadota; class Gemmatimonadetes; order Gemmatimonadales; family JACORV01; genus JADGQW01. The sequence continues at coordinate 9,986 of JADGQW010000079.1, read as the reverse complement.
GATCTCCTGCCCGCCCTCCGCCGTGCGGCGTGCCGCCTGCACGTCGTCGAACTGGCCGGTGGCGTAGACCGCGCGGAGGGCGCGCTGGAGGTCGCGGTAGCCGACCTGCTGATGGAGCGGCAGCGCGGCGGCGTTGAGGACCATCTCGCGCGTGTTCCGGACGATCCCCACGACCTCGATCGAGTCCACGACGGGGGGGCGGGCCGGCTCCTGCGCGGCCGCGCGGGCCGCTCCGAGCGCGAGCGCCCCGGCGGCGACCAGCTGAGCGGCGAGGACCGGGATGCGCACCGGGATCCCCTACGCCTTGGAGGGGGTCGGGGAGCTGAACGCGAGGTGGTCGCCGTCGGTCGCCACGTCCACCTCGATCTCGTCCCCCTTGCCGAAGTCGCCCGAGAGGATCCGCTCCGAAAGGGGATCCTCGACGAAACGCTGGATCGCGCGCTTCAAGGGCCGCGCGCCGAAGTGCTCGTCGTAGCCGTGGCGCACCAGCAGGTCCGTCGCCGCCTCGGTCAGGCGGATGGTGATCTCCTCGTCGGAGAGCCGCTCCTCGAGCTCCTTGAGCACGATGGCGACGATCTGCCGGATGTGCTCGCGCGAGAGCGGGTGGAAGACGATCACCTCGTCGAGCCGGTTCAGGAACTCCGGGTTGAACACCTTGTTGATCTCCTCCTTGACCTTCTCCGCCATCTTCTCGAACGACCCCTGCGTCGTCGAGGTGCCGAAGCCGAGGGGCGCGCCCTTGGTGATGTCGCGCGCGCCGACGTTCGAGGTCATGATGACGACGGTGTTCTTGAAGTCGATCACCCGGCCGTAGTTGTCGGTCAGCCGCCCCTCGTCCAGCACCTGGAGGAGGATGTTGAAGACGTCGGGGTGCGCCTTCTCGATCTCGTCGAGGAGGACCACCGCGTACGGCTTGCGCCGCACGGCCTTGGTGAGGGCACCGGAATCCTCGTAGCCGACGTAGCCGGGAGGCGCCCCGATCAGCCGCGAGACGCTGAACTTCTCCATGTACTCCGACATGTCCACGCGGATCAGCGCCTGCGGGTCGGCGAAGAGGAACTTCGCCAGCGCGCGCGCCAGCTCCGTCTTCCCCACGCCCGTCGGGCCGCTGAAGACGAAGCAGCCGATCGGCCGGCGCGGGTCCTTGAGCCCCGCCCGGGAGCGCCGGATGGCGCGCGAGATGGCCCGGATGGCCTCGTCCTGTCCGACCACCTGCTTGTGGATCTCGTCCTCCATCCGCAGCAGGCGCGAGGTTTCGGCCTCCTGCAGGCGGGTGACCGGGATGCCGGTCCAGCGCGAGACGATGAACGCGATCTCCTCCTCGTTCACCACCGGGCGCTTGGTCTGGCGCTCCCGCTCCCACGCCTCCTGCCGCGCCAGGATCTCCCCCTGCACCTCGCGCTCCTGGTCCCGCAGGCTCGCCGCGCGCTCGAAGTTCTGGTCGCGGACCGCCGCCTCCTTCTCGCGGTTGATCCCCTCGAGCCGGCCCTTGAGCTCCGACACCTCGGGGGGCGGCACCTGGGCGCCGATGCGCGCCCGCGCCCCCGCCTCGTCGATCACGTCGATCGCCTTGTCGGGGAGGAACCGGTCGGTGATGTACCGCTCGGAGAGCCGCGCCGCGGCCTCCAGGGCCTCGTCGGGGATGACGATGCGGTGGTGGTCCTCGTAGCGCTTCCGCAGCCCCTTGAGGATGTCGATGGTCTCGTGGACCGTCGGCGGTTCGACGATCACCGTCTGGAAGCGCCGCTCGAGGGCGCCGTCCTTCTCGATGTACTTGCGGTACTCGTTCAGCGTCGAGGCGCCGACGCACTGGAGCTCGCCGCGCGCCAGCGCCGGCTTCAGCATGTTGGACGCGTCGATCGCGCCCTCCGCCGCCCCCGCGCCGACCAGGGTGTGCAGCTCGTCGATGAACAGGATCACGTTCTTGCTCTGCGCGATCTCGTTCATCACCGCCTTGAGACGCTCCTCGAACTGGCCGCGGTACTTCGTGCCGGCGATCACCGCCGCCATGTCGAGCGCCAGCACCCGGTGCTCGCGCAGCGCGTCGGGGCACTGCCCCGCCGCGATCATCTGGGCCAGCCCCTCGACGATGGCCGTCTTCCCCACCCCCGGCTCGCCGATCAGCACCGGGTTGTTCTTCTTGCGCCGCGAGAGCACCTCGGTGACCCGCTCGATCTCCTTCTGGCGGCCGATCGTCGGGTCCAGCTCCCCCTCCCCCGCGAGCTGCGTCAGGTCGCGGCAGAAGTGGTCGAGCGCCGGCGTCTTGGACTTCTTCTCCGCCTTCCCCGGCGCCGTGGGCGCGCCGGCCGCCGTCGGAGCGGGCGGCATCTCGCTCCCCAGGAGGCGCAGCGTCTCGGCGCGCGCCTGCTCCAAGTTCACGCCCGCGTCCGTCAGGACCTGCGCCGCGATCCCCTTCTCCTCCCGCAGCAGCCCCAGCAGCAAATGCTCCGTCCCCACGTAGCTGTGGTTCAGCTCCCGCGCCTCGGACATCGCCAGCTCGAGCACCTTCTTCGCGCGCGAAGTGTACGGCAGGTCCTGGCCCCCGACGCCGGCCGCCTTCCCCTTCTTCACCGTGTCCTCGATCTTCTGCTGGATCTCCTCGAGGTCCACGCTCAGGTTCGCCAGCACGGCCGCCGCGACGCCCTCCCCCTCGCGGATCAGCCCGAGGAGGATGTGCTCCGTGCCGACGTACTCGTGGTGCAGCCGGGCCGCCTCTTCGCGGGCCATCTGCAGCACCTTGCGCACGCGATCGGTGAAGTTGTAGCCGTTCATCCGGAGAACCCCCGCCTCACGAAGCCGGGCGGCGCGCCTGCGCGCTCCGCGCCGCCTCCTCGTCGAGCAGCCGCCGCACGTACCCCGCCCGCGCCGACCCCGCCTCGGGGTCTCCCGGGACGGGCGGCTCGAACGCGGCCAGATGCGCCGGCTGCGTGAAGATCAGCAGCTTGTTGAGCGTGTATACACTCACGCCCGGGATCAGGTTCAGCCCGGCGCCCAGCCGCACGCCCGAGAGGAGGTTCATCGTCTCCTCGAACGTCAGGCTCCGCGCGTAGCGCAGCAGCCCGTACGCCCGCCAGACCTTGTCCGCGAGGACCGTGGGCGCGTCCCGCAGCAGCACCTGCCGCGCCTGCTCCTCGTACGCCACCACCTGCCGCACGATCTTGCCGAGATGATCGAGGAGCTCCGCCTCCGACTTCCCCAGCGTCGTCTGATTCGACAGCTGGAAGAAGTTCCCGACCACCTCGCTCCCTTCTCCGTACAGCCCGCGAAACGTCAGCCCCACCTGCGTGAGGCCCTGCAGCACCTTGGCGATTTCCTTGGTGAGCACCAGGCCGGGCAGGTGGATCAGGACCGAGGCGCGGAGTCCCGTGCCCGCGTTCGTCGGACAGGCCGTAAGATAGCCAAACTCGGGGTGGAAGGCGAAGGGAACGGCCCCCCCCAGCGCGGCGTCGAGCTGCTCCACCTCGGCGTACGCCTGCGGGAGCGCGAGGCCGGAGCGCAGCGTCTGGAGCCGGAGGTGGTCCTCCTCGTTCACCATCACCCCGGTGGAGCCGCTGAGGAAGACGGCTGCACCGCTCCCTCCCTCGCGGGCGGACGGGGCCTCCGTGAGCTCGCGGGAGATGAGGTGCCGCTCGTGCAGCAGGAGGCGGTCGGCGCCGTCCAGGTCGTCGAGGAGGAAGCGGACGCTCCCCTTCCCGAGCGGCGAGTCCCGCCAGGCCGCGTCCACCAGGCCGAGCACCCGGGCGCGGTCCTCGGCGCCGCCCCGCGTGGCGAAGGCCAGGCGCTCGACGTTCCGCGCGAGGCGGATGCGCGTCGAGAGGACGATGTGGGCCTGGGGCCCGCTGCCGTCGAGCCAGGAGAGGCCGCCGTCGGGGACGAGGGAGAGATCGATCACTCGAGGCCCCGGATCGCGTCCCGGAGGCGCGCCGCCTCCTCGAAGTCCTCGGCCTCCACCGCCCGCCGCAGGCGGTCGCGCAGCGCGCCGATCTCCGGACCGGCCGCGCCGCCGTCCGTCCCCTCCGCCCCCGGCGCGCTCCCCGGCGCCCGGTACCGCTCCCCCTGGTGCTGGGTGTTCCCGTGCACCCGCCGGAGGAGGTCGCGGAGCGGTGCCTCGAAGGTCAGGTAGCAGTGCGCACAGCCGAGGCGGCCCGTCTGGCGGAAGTCCAGCAGCGTGGCCCCGCACTGGGGGCACGCGAGGGCCTCGCCGGCGGCGGCGCCCGCCGCCCCTCCCGCCGCCCCTTCGCCGAGGGACGCGAGGAAGTCGCCGAGGGGATGCTTGGCGACCTGCGCGACGGTGTCCACGCCCTTGTCGGCGGCGCACGACTCGCACAGGTGCTGGGTCGTGACGGTGTTGTCCACGATCTGCGTGAGGTGGATGACCGCCTCCCGCTGGCCACAGTGGTCGCAGAGGCTCACGGGAGCGCCTCCACGCCGGCCACCGGCCGCAGCCGCCCGTCCTCGAGGAGGAGGATGCGGTCGGCGCGCTGCGCCAACTGGCGGTTGTGGGTCACCAGCACCACGGCGGCCTGCCGCTCCCGCGCCAGGCGGAAGAGCACGTCCGCCACGACGACGGCGTTCCCCTGGTCCAAGTTGCCGGTCGGCTCGTCGGCGAGGACGAGGGCCGGCTCGTGCACCAGCGCCCGCGCCACCGCGCAGCGCTGCTGCTCCCCTCCCGACAGCGCCGCCGGGCGGTGCGACATCCGGTCCCCGAGCCCCACCGCGGCCAGCGTCTCGGCCGCGCGGGCGCGGGCCGTCGCCGCGTCCGACCCGCCGATCCGCAGCGGCATCATCACGTTCTCGAGGGCGCTGAACTCGCGCAGCAGATGGTGATACTGGAACACGAAGCCCAGCCGCCGGGCCCGCAGCTCGGCGAGGGCGTCGCTCCCCAGCGAGCCGTACGACACGCCGTCGAGGACGATCTCGCCGGCGGTCGGGCGGTCGAGGGCGCCGAGGAGGTGGAGGAGGGTGCTCTTCCCCGAGCCGCTCGCCCCCGCCACGGCCACCACCACGCCCCGTTCGAGCTCGAGGTCCACCCCGCGCAGGACGTCGAGCCAGCCGACGTCGCCGGAGCGGAACCGCCGCTCGAGGCCGCGGGCCGTGAGGAGGCCGTTCATTCGTGCCGGATCGCCTCGACCGGCTCCAGCCGCGCCGCCTGCGTGGCCGGGTACACCGTGGCGAGGGCCGCGATCAGGAGGCTCGCGGCGACGATCATCACGACGTCCGAGGCCGCGAGGTCCACGGGCAGGTGGTCGATGAAGTACACGGTCGGATTGAGGGACACGAGCCGGTAGCGGTCCACCACCAGCGACACCGCCACCCCCGCCACGCTCCCGATCAGCGTGCCGAACAGCCCGACGGTGACGCCCTGCGCGACGAAGATGCGCCGGATCTGCCGGGCCGACATCCCCATCGCCCGCAGGATGCCGATCTCCTTCGTCCGGTCGTGCACGGCCATCGTGAGGGTGCTGACGATGTTGAACGCCGCCACGAGGACGATGAGCAGCAGGATCACCGCCATCGCCAGCTTCTCCAGCTTGAGGGCGGAGAAGAGCTGCGCGTTCTGCGCCTTCCAGTCGAGCGCGCGATAGGGGAACCCCAGGGCGTCCTCCACCCGCCGCGCCACGGCGTCGGCGCGCCAGGGGTCCACCACCCGCACCTCGAGGCCGGTCACGGCGGTGTCGAGCGCCGCGTAGCGCTGCGCGACGGTGCGTGGCATCACGACGTAGGTGTTGTCGTACTCGTACATCCCGGTGTCGAAGAGCCCCGTCACCTCGAAGCGCCAGTACCGCGGCACGAAGGCGCCGATGGCCGCGTTGAACGACGAGCCCGCAGGGGAGATCATCGTCACCACGGTGCCCGGGTACGCGCTGAGCCGGTCGGCGAGGCGCCGGCCGAGCACCACGCCCCCGTCCACGCCGGGGGAGTGCGCCCGGAAGGTGAGGTCGCCGGTCGTGAACGCGCGGGCCAGGCCCGTGGTCGCGACGGCGCCGGTGTCGGGCTCGATCCCGATCACCGCCACCCCCTCGGCGTAGTCGTGCCCCGACGAGAGGAGCCCCTGCGAGAGCACGAACGGCGCGGCGGCCACCACCCCGGGGACGCGGCGCACCTTCCCGAGGACGCGGTGCCAGTCGTCGAGCCGCAGCCCTTCGCCGTAGGTGAGCACCCGCAGATGCGGGTTCGCCGTGAGGATCTTCTCGCGGAGGTCCTTCTGCAGGCCGCTCATCACCCCGATCACCACGATGAGCGCCATCACGCCGAGCGCGACGCCCGCCGTCGCGATGAACGTGATCAGCGAGACGAACCGCGAGGTCCGCCGGCTGCGCAGGTAGCGCGAGGCGACCCACCACTCGACGCGCTTCACTCGGGGCGGAGCGCCGGGAAGAGGACCACGTCGCGGATCGAGCGCTCGCCCGTGATCAGCATCGTCAGCCGGTCGATCCCGAGCCCCATCCCCCCGGTGGGGGGCATGCCGTACTCGAGCGCCCGGAGGAAGTCCTCGTCGAGCGTCTGCGCCTCGTCGTCCCCCGCCGCCCGGAGCGCCGTCTGCGCCGTGAGGCGCGCGCGCTGGTCGTCGGGGTCGTTCAGCTCCGAGAAGGCGTTGGCCAGCTCCGCGCCGCCGATGAAGAGCTCGAAGCGCTCCGCGAGCGCCGGATCGCCGCGCTTGGGCTTGGCCAGGGGGGAGAGCTCGATGGGGTAGTCCACCACGAACGTGGGCGCCACGAGGTGGGACTCCACCGCGACCTTGAAGAGCTGGTCGATGAGCCGGCCCCGCGCCGCGCCCTCCTCGGGCTCCGCACCCCGCGCCGCGATCGCCTGGCGGAGCCGCGGGTCGTCGGCCTGCCGGAGGTCCACCCCGCCGTGCTCCGCCACCAGCTCGAGGAACGGCGCGCGCCGCCACGCCGGCCCGAGCGGGAGCGGCGTTCCGCGGACGTGGAGCTCCACGCCCCCCGTCACCCGCTCCGTCACCTCGCGCACCAGCGCCTCGGTGAGCGCGAGCATGTCGCCGTAGTCGGCGTACGCCTGGTAGCACTCCAGCATCGTGAACTCGGGGTTGTGGAGCCGGTCCATCCCCTCGTTCCGGAAGTCCTTGCCGATCTCGTACACCCGGTCGATGCCGCCCACGATCAGGCGCTTGAGGTACAGCTCGTCGGCGATCCGCAGGTAGAAGTCGGCGTCCAGGGCGCGGTAGCGCGTCACGAAGGGCCGCGCCGACGCGCCGCCGTACAGGGGCTGCAGGATCGGGGTCTCGACCTCGAGGTAGCCGCGGCCGTCGAGGAAGGCGCGAACCGCGCGGACCACCGCGGCGCGCTTGGCGAAGGTCTCGCGGCGCTCGGGATGCACGGCCAGGTCCGCATACCGCTGCCGGTAGCGCTGCTCGGGGTCGGAGAGCTCGGAGAAGTGCTCGACCGACCCGTCCTCCTTCGCCGCCGCCTTGCCGAGCGGCAGCGGGCGCAGCGCCTTCGCGAGCAGCTCGAGCTGCTCCACCCGCACCGTCACCTCGCCGGTGCGCGTCCGGAAGAGGGGCCCGCGCACGCCGACGTGGTCGCCCAGGTCGAGGAGCCCGACCAGCGCGTACGCATCCTCCCCGAGCACGTCGAGCTTGCAGTAGAGCTGCAGCCGCCCCGACGGGTCCGCGAGGTGCGCGAACGTCGTCTTCCCGTGGCCCCGCAGGGCGACGAGCCGCCCCGCCACCGCGACCGCGGGACCGTCCGCGCCGTCGGTGCGGTCGCCGTACGCCGCCAGCGCCTCCGCCGCGGTGTGGCTCCGCTCGAAGCGGTACGCGAAGGGCGCGATGCCCCGCGCCCGCACGGCGTCGAGCTTCTCGCGACGCGCCTCCTCCACGAACGACCGCTCGTCCGCGCTCACCGAGCCGACCCTCCGAACTTCTTCAGGTACGCCTCGATGAAGGGGTCGATGTCCCCGTTCATCACCCGCTGCACGTCGCCCACCTTCAGCTCCGTCCGGTGGTCGTTCACCATCGTGTACGGCTGGAAGACGTACGACCGGATCTGGTTGCCCCACGAGTTGTCCGTCTTGGTGGCCTCGATCACGGCGCGCTTCTTCTCCTGCTCCTCGAGCGCGCGCTGGTAGAGGGCCGCCTTCAGCATCTTGAGCGCGGTCGCCTTGTTCTTGTGCTGCGAGCGCTCCTGCTGGCACGACACGACGATGTTGGTCGGGATGTGCGTGAGCCGCACCGCGGAGGAGGTCTTGTTGACGTGCTGGCCGCCGGCCCCCGAGGCGCGGAAGACGTCCATCCGGATGTCCTCGTCGCGCAGGTCGATCTCGATGGTGTCGTCCACGACGGGATACACGAACACCGAGGCGAAGGAGGTGTGGCGCCGCGCCTGCGAGTCGAAGGGGGAGATGCGCACCAGGCGGTGCACCCCCTTCTCCGCCTTGAGGAAGCCGTAGGCGTACTGCCCGCCGATCTCGAGCGAGACCGACTTGAGCCCCGCTTCCTCGCCCGCGAGGAGGTCGAGGATCTCGACGGTGAAGCCGCGGCGCTCGGCCCAGCGGGTGTACATCCGCATCAGCATCTCGGCCCAGTCCTGCGACTCCGTGCCGCCGGCGCCGGGATGGATGGTCACCAGGGCGTCGAGCGCGTCCTCCGGCCCCTGCAGCATCGTGCGGAGGCTGAGGTCCTCGACGCCCAGCGCGATGGCGGCGGCCTCGTCGGCCAGCTCCTTCTCGATCCCCTCGTCCGACTCGTGCTCGAGGAGCTCCGCCAGCTCGAGGGCGTGGTCCGCCCGGCGGCGCAGCTCGGTGAAGGGCTGCACCCACCGCGTCAGTCTCTTGACTTCTTCGACGGTCTGGCGGGCGGCGTCGGCGCGGTCCCAGAATCCCGGCTGGGCCATCGCCGATTCGCGGTCGGCGAGTCGCGCTACCTTGACGTCCAGGTCAAAGATAGCCTCGGAGTTCAGTGAGGCGGCGATCCATGTCGCGAAGGCTGTCGCGCACTTCGGTCCCGACCATCAGATGACATCCTGGCGATGAGTAAGGCTAGACAAACTAAGGGGTTACGCCCTCGCGCGCCAGTAGTGGCGCGGCTCGGTGCCGAGGAGGAGGCGGCGGATCTTATCGCGTTGGCGGGCGAGGATGAGGAGGCAGACCGGGACCATCGCGAGGCCGAACCCCCAGCCGGCGAGGAAGCCGACGGCGGGAGCGACGAGGATCGTCGCCGCGACGGTGCCGAAGACGATGTAGCCGCTCGACACGTAGCCGATGCCCCACAGCACGCCCCAGACGGGGACGGAGACGGGCGTCAGGACGGTGAGGGCGCCGGCGGCGGCGGCGAGGCCCTTCCCGCCCTTCCCGTGAAGCCAGATGGGCCAGTTGTGGCCGGCGACGGCGGCGGTGGCGAGGAGGGACTGGAGCAGCGTGCTGGCGCCGGGCCCGCCGATGGCGACCGCCGCCACGCCCTTGAGCACGTCGAGGACGAGCACCGCCCAGCCGATCCAGCCGGCCCCCGTCGCGCGGAACGCGTTGAGCGCGCCGACGGAACCGCTCTCGACGGTGCGCAGGTCCCTGCCCCGGGCCCAGCGCACGAGGAGATAGGCGCTGGGGAGCGAGCCGAGCAGATAGGCCGCGGCGAGGAGGCCCGCGGCACGGAGCATCGGCATCAGAAGATCTTCTGGCCCCCGGCGAGGATCTCGTTGAGCGCGTCCTGGAAGAAGGTCGTCGTGCTCGCGAGCTGCTCGCCGACCTGCAGGACGTACTCCTCGTAGCTCTTCTTCACCTCTTCGCGGAAGCTCTCCTTGAGGTTCCCGTCCTTGAGGCCCTGGTTCCGCTTGGCGGGATGGTACGAGACCATGTCCGACACGAGCGCGCGGGCGAGCCGCTGGGCCTTGGTGACGGGGTCCTTCTGGAGGAAGGGGTTGATGACACGGCTCGGCGCCGCCTGCGGCGCAAGGGGCGGCGCGGGGGCCGGGCGCGGGGGCGCGGCCGGAGGAGGCGGCGCGACCGGCGCGGCGGGAGCCGCGGGCCGGGGA
>JADGQW010000078.1 GCA_017881505.1 Gemmatimonadales bacterium | reverse complement strand
CCGCGCACCCGCCGCTACGACACGCTCGCCCGGCTGGCGCTCGGCCGGCGTGTCCTCCTCCTGACCGCGACGCCGATCAGCAACGCGGCGGCCGACCTGGGCGCCCTGATCCACCTCTTCGCCGGTGCCGACGACTTCCGGCCCTTCGGCATCGGCGACTTCTTCGAGGCCGTGCAGGCGACCGAGGGAGACCGCGCGGCGCTCGCCCTCGGCGCGCTGACGGTCTGTCGCAGCCGCCGGCTCGTGGAGGCGCAGTTCCCCGCGCTCCGCGGCGCGTTCCCCCACCGCCACCTCCTGCCGCCGGTGCGCTACGACCTCGAAGCCGTCTACGGCGGCGCGCTCCCCTCCATCCTCGACGCCATCACCGAGCTGGACGCCGGTGGATCGCCCGCCGAGCGCGCCGCCGCTCTGCTCGCCCTCGGGCTCCTGCGCCGGCTGGAGTCGAGTCGCGCTGCCTTCGTGCGCTCGCTCCGGCGGCACTGCGAGTACCTCCGGGCGTGGGCTGCGGCGCGCGAGTCGGGACGGGCGCTGGGGCGCGCCGCCTTCCGCGCCACCGTCCCCGACGCCGCCGACGACCCGCAGCTCGTGCTCTGGCCCCTCCTGCTCCGGACCGAGGCCGATCCGACCGCCCCCGCCGCGCATCCCTGGCGAACCGCGATCGAGCGGACCCTCCAGCTCGCGCTCGCCGCCCCCGCCGACGATGCCAAGCTCCGAGCCCTCGAGCAGCTGCTCCTCGGGCCCCTCGCGGGCCGGAAGACCATCGTCTTCACCGAGCATCGCGACACGGCGCTGGCCCTTGCGCGGCACCTGCGACGGCGGTTCCGCCTGCTCTGCGTGGCCGGCGACGGCGCGTGGGCCGGAGCGGAACGTCTGCCCCGGAGCGCCGCCCTCGATGCCTTCGCGCCACGGGCACGGGGCGCGGCGGTCCAGACGCTCCTGGCAGCGGACATCCTCATCGCCACCGACGTGGCCAGCGAAGGGATGAATCTCCAGGACGCGAGCGCGGTGGTGAACTTCGACCTTCCGTGGAACCCCGTGCGGGTGATGCAGCGCATCGGCCGGATCGACCGGCTGCGATCCGCGCACGAAGTCGTCGCCGTGGCGCACCTCGTCCCCGACCACGGACTCTACGACCTGACGGGGACGCTGCGCACCCTTCGCGCGAAGCTGGCGGTGCTCCCCGCCGCCGCGGCGAGCGAACCGGACCCCCTCGGGGCGCTCTGGTGGCTCGATGCCGACGCGCCCTTGACCGAAGCGCTGGAGCGGGAGAGCTGGCGGAGGGTGGAGCCGTTCGAGGCACGGGAGCGCTGGCGCGCCGCGATCCCGCTGGTCCACGCCGCCGATGGGGCGTGCGTCGCGGCCGGTATCGCCCGCGACGACCAGCCGCCGGCCGCCGGGATCCTCCTCGCGCTCGAGTGGCCGGGCGGCGCCCGGATCCCCCTCGGGTTCGTCCTGAGCACGGGCGGCGTCTGCCGCGTGGATCCGGCCGCCCTCGGAGCGTTGGCCGAACGCGCCCTCACCGCGTCCCCCCTCTGCGCGGTCCCCGCCGACTTCTCCACCACCCTCGCGGCCGCGCTGCCCGAAGCCCGCCGTCTCCTGCTCGAGTACTCCGCGTGCCGTCACGCCTCGCGCCCCAGGGGACCAGGACGCGCCGCCGCGCTCCGCTGGGTCGCACGAGAAGGCCGCGAGGCGGCGAGGTCCCGCGACGAGCGTTCGCTCGACCGCTTCAGCCGTCTGAGCGCGGCCCTATCGAGGGAACTTCCGGCGGGCCTCGACCGGGAGCTCCTCGACGCCTGCCAGCGGCGCGCAGGCGCGCGGGTCACCGAGGCCCTCGAATCGCTGCTTCTCGGCTCCCCGCCGCGCCCCGGCGCCGTCGTCCCGAACGGATCGCCGCGACTGCGCTTCGTTGCGGCGCTCGCCCTCGCCGGCCGCTGCCCCGACGATGCCGGATGAGCCGCCCCGCCGCGCGCCGGTGCTACCTTTCGGCGTGCGATTCCCCGCGATCCTCTTCGACTTCGACGGCACCCTGGTGGACTCGATCCACCTCATCATCGAGTCGTACCACCACACGATGCGCGTCCACGGCCTCCCGGCGAAGAGCGACGCCTTCTGGACGGAGGGGCTCGGCACCCCCCTCCGCGTCGCTTTCCGCTCCTTCACCGACGACGACGCCGAGATCCAGCGCCTCATCGCCACCTACCGCGAGTGGAACCTCGCCCACCACGACGGGATGGTCACCGCCTACCCCGGCGCCCTCGACGCCGTGAAGGCCCTGAAGGCCCGCGGGAGCCGGCTTGCCATCGTCACCTCCAAGAACCGCCACGGCCTCGAGAAGGGCCTCGACCTCTGCGGATTCCACGGGCTCTTCGACGCCCTCGTCACCTCCGACGACCTCCACGCCTCCAAGCCCGACCCCGAGCCCGTCCGCGTCGCCCTCCGCCAGCTCGGCGTGCAGCCCGCGCAGGCCCTCTTCGTCGGCGACTCCCCCCACGACATCGCCGCCGGCCGCGACGCCGGCACCGTCACCGCCGCCTGCCTCTGGGGCCCCTTCTCCCGCGCGCAGCTCGCCGCCGAGCGCCCCGACCACTGGTTCGAGAGCTTCACCGACCTCGCCCGCCTCACGGACGGCGCCGCCCCGCACGTCTGATCACCACCGCCACTTGCGGCAGGTGTGACGGGACGCCACACTCACTGTCGCATCCCTCAACGCGACTGTTGCCATGGCCACCACCGGACGTGTCCTCCTCGTCGACGACGACCCCGCCCAGCTCAAGCTCCTGCGCACGGTGCTCGAGGCCGACGGCTGGAAGGTCACCGCCTCCGAATCGGGGGAGGCCGCCCTCACCCAGCTGATCGAGCACCCCGAGACCGACGTCGTCCTGACCGACCTGATGATGCCGGGGATGGACGGGCGCGCCCTCCTCAAGCGGGTGCAGGCGGAGTGGCCGGAGATCCCCGTCATCATCCTCACCGCCCACGGCTCGGTGGACTCGGCCGTCGCGCTCCTCCACGACGGCGCCTACGACTACGTCACCAAGCCCCCCAAGCTCGACGAGCTGCGCATCTCCCTGCAGCGGGCCCTGGAGGCCACCGAGTCGCGGCGCGAACTGGCCCGCCTGCGCCGCCGCCTCCGGCTCCCCGAGGACGTCGTGGGCGTGTCGCGGCAGATGCAGGCCATCTTCGAGACGGCCATCCGGGTGGCGGGGAACACCACCCCGGTGCTCATCAGCGGCGAGACGGGGAGCGGCAAGGAGGTCGTGGCGCGGGCCATCCACGCGGCGTCGGGGCGGGACAACTTCGTCGCCCTGAACTGCGCGGCGCTGCCCCCCTCGCTGGTGGAGTCGGAGCTGTTCGGCTTCAAGCGGGGCGCCTTCACCGACGCCAACCGCGACCACGCCGGGATGGTCGAGACGGCCACCAAGGGCACCCTCTTCCTCGACGAGATCGCCGAGGTGCCCCTCGCGGTGCAGCCCAAGCTCCTCCGCTTCCTGCAGGACGGGGAGTTCCGGCGGCTGGGGGACAACGTCTCCCAGACCTCCGGCGCCCGGATCATCGCGGCGATGAACCGCGACCCCCTGGAGGAGGTGGCCAACGGCCGCCTCCGCGAGGACCTCTTCTACCGGCTCAACATCGTCCACATCGTCCTCCCCCCGCTGCGGGAGCGGCCGGTGGACATCCCGGCGCTGGCGGAGCACCTCCTCAAGCGCCTCTCCGAGCGCTACCAGCTCGAGTACGCCGCCCTCACCCCCGACGCCCTGGCGGCCCTCACCTCCTACCAGTGGCCGGGGAACATCCGGGAGCTGGAGAACGTCCTCGCCCGCGCCCTGGCCCTCCGGTCGGGGGCGACGATCACCCGGCGGGACCTTCCCCCACAGATCAGCGCCATCGTTCCCCCCGACCAGCCGAGCGGCCAGCCGGAGGAGAACCCGACCCTGACGCTCGACGAGGTCGAGCGCCGCTACATCTTCCGCGTCCTCGAGGCGAATCGCGGCAACAAGCTCAAGGCGGCCGCGATCCTCGGCATCGACCGCTCCACCCTCCACCGGAAGCTGAAGCAGATGCAGGCCTCCGGCGGGCTCCCGCCCCAGGCGTAGGGCCGGTTCCAACGCCCGGGGCCCCGGCGATGTCCAAGTGAGTGCGTGGGACAGGTGGCGATGCCCCGGGAGGGGCTCGTGAGCCGCCCGCCGATGCGGATCGAATCCGCGGCGGGTGACCCGTCCGAGGCCGCCGACGTAGCACGCGCGGCCGCCGGGGACAGCTCGGCGTTCGAGCGCCTCTACCGGCGCCACGCGGCCCGGATCCACTCGCTGGTCCGACGGATGGTGGAGGGGGAGGCGGACGCGAACGAGGTGACGCAGGACGCGTTCGTGCGGGCGTGGGAGCGGCTCGGGACCTTCCGCGGGGAGTCCAGCTTCGGGACCTGGCTGCACCGGCTGGCGGTGAACGTGGCGCTCAATTGGCGGAAATCGGCGGCCCGCTCCCGCCGCCGCTTCGACGAGGAGGCCACCGCGGAGGACCTGCCGGGACGGCGGGACGCGGGGGCGGAGCGGATGGACCTGGACCAGGCGATTGGCCGGCTGCCGCCGGGAGCGCGGCAGGTGTTCGTGCTCCACGACGTGGAAGGGTTCCGGCACGAGGAGATCGCGGAGCTGATGGGCGTGACGGCGGGGACCTCGAAGGCGCAGCTGCACCGTGCACGGATGCTGCTGCGGGATCATCTGGAGCGGTGACGATGGACGAGCATCTCGGGGAACGGCTCTCGGCGTACGTGGACGGCGCTCTCGACGGAGCGGCGCTGGCCGCCGCCGAGGCGCACCTGTCCGCCTGCGCGGAGTGCCGCGACGCGGTGCAGGGCCTGCGGCACGTGGTCGCGCTCGCCCACGCCCTCGACGACCGGCCCCCGGCGAGGGACCTCTGGCATGGCATCGCCGAGCGCATCGGCGCGGAGGGCGGGGCCGCCGTGGTCCCGTTCGCGCGTCGCCGGCGCTTCGCCTTCTCCATCCCGCAGCTCGCGGCGGCGGGGCTCGCGCTCTCGCTCCTCTCCGCCGGCGCCGCGGGGACCGCGGTCCACTTCCTCACCGGCCGCGCCGCCCCCACCGGCACCGCGTTCGTCCCGTTCGGGGCGCTCCCCGTGCACCTCACCGCGATGGCCACCCCCTACGACACCGCCATCACCGAGCTCGAGGAGATCCTCGCCGTCCGCCGCGGCGAGTTCGACAGCGCCACCGTCCGCACCGTGGAGGCGAGCCTCCGCGTCATCGACCAGGCCATCGCGCAGGCGCGCGCCGCCCTGGTGAGGGATCCGAACAACCCGTACCTGAACGGCCACCTGCGGAGCACCCTCGACCGCAAGCTCGACCTGCTGCGGCGCGCGGCCATGCTCCCCAAAGTGAGCTGAGGACCGAATGAAGACGAAATGCATCGCCATTCTCGCCGGCGTCGCCGCCGTGCTCCTCGCGCCGCGGGCCGGCGCCCAGACCTTGGACACCAGCGTGGCCGTGCGCGCCGGCGCCCGCCTCGAGCTGCAGAACATCTCGGGGTCGGTGCAGATCCGGGCCACCCGCCGCGCGGACGTCCGCATCCACGTCGAATACGACCGGGCGCGGATCGAGATCGACGCCTCGCCCTCGAGCGTGCAGATCCGCACGGTGCCGCGCCGCGGCATGGGCGACGCCGACTACACGATCGAGGTGCCGGTCGGGATGGGGCTGACGGTGAACGCCGTCTCCTCCGACATCGACGTGCGGGACGTGTGCGGCGAGGCCGAGCTCCAGTCGGTCTCCGGGGAGGTGCGGCTCGCCTGCGCCCAGGGGAACGTGTCGGTGCAAAGCGTCTCCGGCGACGTGACGGCGGGGGACGTGCGCGGGCGGCTCGAGGTGACCAGCACCAGCGGCGACGTGACGGTGCACAACGCGAGGGCCGACGTGACGGCGCACAGCGTATCCGGCGACGTGCTCCTCGACCGGGTCGAGGGGCAGGACGTGAGTGTGGAGACGGTGAGCGGCGAGGTCGGCTTCAGCGGCCCGATCCGCGAGGGGGGGCGCTACCGCTTCCAGTCCCACTCGGGCGACGTGACGGTCCGCCCCGACGGCGCCCTGAGCGCCACCATCTCGGTGAGCACCTTCAGCGGCGACCTGGAGAGCGACTTCCCCGTCACGCTGACGCCGGGCCCCGCGCGGTTCCGGCCCCGCGAGTTCGAGTTCACGGTCGGCAGCGGCAATGCGCGCCTGACGCTCACCTCGTTCAGCGGCACGATCTACCTGCGGCGGGGCGGCAGCGCCGGCCGCGAGGAGGAACAGTGACCAGGACCGCTCTGCTGGCCGGCTTGGCGGCCGCCGCCGCCCTCGCCGCGGCGCCCGCCGCCCGCGCCCAGGACGCCGACCATTTCAGCTGGCACGGCGCGCTCGCCCGCGGGAAGACGCTGGAGCTCAGCGGGATCAGCGGCTCGATCCGCGTCGAGGCCTCTACCGGCACCGAGGTCCAGGTGACGGCGGTCAAGCGCGGCCCCGCCGACGACCGCGCCGAGGTCCGCATCCTCACCGAGCAGGACGACGGCGGCGTGACGATCTGCGCCGCGTACGGCCGGTCGGGGAGCTGCGGCCGCGGCAACAACCACTCGCACGTCCGCGACAACGAGGCCTCGGTGGACTTCGTGGCCCGCGTGCCGGCCGGCGTCGTGTTCGAGGGCTCGATGGTGAGCGGCGACGTCGAGGTGGCGGGCCTCACCGCGTCCGTGCAGGTGAACTCCGTGAGTGGCGACGTCGCCGTCCGGCACGTCCACGGGAACGTCTCCGCGCACACCGTGTCGGGGCGCGCGACCCTCGAGGCGGTGGACGGGCAGCGCGTGGAGGGCAACTCCGTGAGCGGCGACGTCGAGTTCGGCGGGCCGGTTCTCGAGAACGGCCGCTACAGCTTCCACTCCGTCTCCGGCAACCTGACGCTGCGCGTGGACGGGTCACTGAACGCGCACGTCTCGATCAGCACGGTGAGCGGCGATATGGAGAGTGATTTCCCCGTGACCGTCGGAGGGGGCGGGCGCTTCGGGCGCCGCAACCTCGACTTCACGGTCGGGAGCGGGAACGCCCGGATCGAGCTGAGCTCCGTGAGCGGGGACTTCCACCTGAGGCGCGCCGGCGCGGCCGGCCGCTGAGAGGAACGACGATGACCACGATCCGCATCGCCTGCATCGGCGCGGTGGCCCTCCTCGCCGCGGCCCCCGCGGCGCGCGCCCAGGCCCCGGCCCCGGCCGCCAACCCGGACCACTGGACCTGGCACGGCGCCATCGCCCCGGGGAAGACGCTGGAGATCCGCGGCGTCAACGGCTCGATCCGCGCCGAAGCCTCCACCGGCTCCGAGGTCGAGGTCACGGCCGACAAGCACGGCCGCGACGACGACCCGGCCTCCGTGCATATCGAGGTCGTGCCCCACGAAGGGGGCGTCACGATCTGCGCCGTCTACCCCGGCCACAGCAACACCTGCGAGCCCGGCGGCGGGCACATGCGCGTGCGCGACAACGACGTCCAGGTGCAGTTCGTGGCCCGCATCCCCGCGGGCGTCGCCTTCGACGGCAACAACGTCAACGGCGCCGTGGAGGCCTCGGGCCTCTCGGCGCGCACCGACCTCAGCACCGTGAACGGCAGCGTCACGCTCGAGACCTCTTCGGGCGACGCGAGCGGCACCACCGTGAACGGCGGCGTCCGCGCCACGGTGCGCGGCGCGGGCCAGGGCCGCCTCACCTTCGAGACGGTGAACGGGAGCGTGGACCTCTCCCTCTCGAGCGGCCTTTCCGCGGACCTCAGCGCCGAGACGGTGAACGGCTCCATCGAGAGCGACTTCCCGATCACCCTCACCGGCCGCATCAACCCGCGGCATCTCGAGGGCCGCATCGGCCAGGGCGGGCGCAGCCTGCGCCTGCGGACGGTGAACGGCGGCATCCGCGTGCACAGCCTGCCGTAGCGTTCTTGCCGCTGGGCCATCCGACGGCTACTATCGCCCCTTCACCCTCGGAGGGGCGATGGCGTTCGAGCCGTTCGCGATGGAGCGCTGGCAGAGCACCTGGGAGAACCAGGTCCGTTTCAACCTCTCGGAGAGCGGCGTCCACCCGCTGACGGCGGCCGAGCTGCTCGCGCTGGCGGGCGAGGGCCCCGACGCCGTGCTCCGCGTCCCGCTGGGCTACTCACAGTCAAACGGCACGGAGGCGCTGCGCAGCGCCATCGCGGCCCTCTACCCCGGCGCCACGGCCGGGCACGTCACGGTGACGAACGGCAGCGCCGAGTCGAACTACGCGGTCTGCTGGCATCTCCTCGAGCCCGGCGACCGCGTGGCGATGATGCTCCCCAACTACATGCAGACCTGGGGCCTCGCCCACGCCTTCCAGGCCGAGATCTGGCCCTTCCGGCTCCGCGAGGAGCTGGGCTGGCAGCCCGAGCCGGGCGAGGTCGAGGTCGCCATCGGCCCCGGGACGAAGCTGGTCGTGGTCACGAACCCCAACAACCCGACCGGCGCGGTGCTCGGCGAGCGCGCGATGCGGCAGATCGCGCAGCGGGCCGAGGCGGTGGGCGCCTGGATCCTCTCCGACGAGGTCTATCAGGGCGCGGAGCGCGCGGGACCGCCGACGCCGAGCTTCTGGGGCATGACGGAGAAGGTCGTGGTGGTGAACGGCCTCTCGAAGGCGTACGCGCTCCCCGGCCTCCGCCTCGGCTGGAACGTCGCGCCGCCCGATCTGGCCGCGGCGCTCTGGTCGCGCAAGGACTACACGACGATCGGCCCCGGCGCGATGTCCGACGCCCTCGCCACCATCGCCCTGCGGCCCGCGGTGCGCGGGCGGATCCTCGAGCGGACCCGCGGCATCATCCGCGCGAACTGGACCGTGCTGTCCGAGTGGTACGCTTCGATGGGGGGGGAGTTCACGTCCCGCGCGCCGGACGCGGGCGCGATCTCCTATGCCCGGTACCGGACGGACGAGCGCTCCTCGGAGCTGGCCGAGCGCCTGCGCCGCGATCACGACGTCCTGGTCGTGCCCGGCGACCAGTTCGAGATGGACCGCTTCATCCGCTTCGGATTCGGCCCGCCGCGTGCCGACCTCGAGGCCGCGCTCGGGCGCGTCGCCGACGCGTTCCACGCCCACCGCTGAGGCCCCATGATCCTCCGCAATGCGCGCCGCACCTCCCCACGGGAGGCCGTCATCCGCGCCCCCTGGGATGGGGCCGAGGTGGGGCGCCACCCTCTCGCGACCGCCGAGCAGATGGACGAGGCCGTGGCGTCGAACGTGGAGGCGGCGGCGGCGTGCCGCGCGATGCCGGCGTTCGAGCGGGCGGCGTGCCTGCGGCGCATCGCGGACGCGCTGCGCGCGCGGCGCGCCGAGGTGGCCCAGCTCCTCGCGCGGGAGGCGGGGAAGCCGATCGGCCAGGCGACCCTCGAGATCGACCGCGCCATCGCCGTCTTCGAGGACGGCGCCGAGGAGGCGACGCGGATCGGCGGGGAGGTGCTCCCCCTCGACACCGTCCCCGCCGGCGTGCGGCGGATCGGCCTCACGCGCCGCTTCCCCCTCTCGCCCATCGCGGCGATCACGCCCTTCAACTTCCCCGTGCTGCTCGCCGCCCATAAGGTTGCGCCCGCGATCGCGTGCGGCGCGACGCTCACCCTCAAGCCGCCGCCGCACGACCCGCTCAGCAGCGAGCTCCTCGGCGAGCTCATCGCCGCCTCCGGGTACCCGGCCGGCGGCGTCAACGTCGTGCCCTGCGACCTGCCCGTCGCGCAGCGCCTCGTGGCCGACGCGCGGGTGCGGATGATCTCCTTCACCGGGAGCGCGAAGGCGGGGTGGGCGATCCGCGCGCAAGCCGGCACCAAGCGGGTCGCGCTCGAGCTGGGGGGCAATGCCGGTGTCATCGTCGAGGCCGACGCCGACCTCGACCGCGCCGCGAGCCGCTGCGCCGCCGGCGGCTACGGCTACGCGGGCCAGTCGTGCATCTCCGTGCAGCGGATACTGGTCCACCGCGACGTCTACGACGACTTCCTGCGGCGGTTCGTCACGCGCGTGGGGAACCTCCACGTCGGCGATCCCCTCGATCCCGTCACCGACGTCGGGCCGATGATCTCCGAGGAGGCGGCCCAGCGCGCCGAGTCGTGGATCGCGGCGGCGGTACGGGAAGGGGCGAAGATCGAGACGGGCGGGAAGCGGCAGGGCGCGCTCCTCCAGCCCACGATCCTCACCGGCACCAGGCCGGCGCAGCAGGTGAACTGTGAGGAGGTCTTCGCGCCCATCACCACGCTGACCGCGTACACGACCTTCGATGAAGCCGTGGAGAGCATCAACGCCACCCCCTACGGACTCCAGGCGGGTATCTTCACCCGGGACGTCGCCACGATGATGCGGGCGTGGGAGCGGCTCGACGTCGGCGGCGTGATGGGGAACGACATCCCGAGTTTCCGGGTGGACCGGATGCCCTACGGCGGCGCGAAGGCCAGCGGCCTCGGCCGCGAGGGCGTGCGCTACGCCATCCAGGAGATGACGGAGCCCCGGCTCCTGACGCTCCAGACGGAGTGAGGCCGATGACCGCACCGATCCGCATCGTGTGGTGGCGCCGCCCCATCGCGACCATCGGGTTCCAGCCGATGGCGCACCGCCCGCCATTGCCGCGGCGCTGGGCGCTCTACTGCGTCCTCGCGTACCTGCTGCCCATCGTGCTGATCGAGGCGCTCCCCGACGGAGCCGGGCTCTACAAGGAGATCTCCTGGCTGACGACCCTCGCCCCCGCGTTCATCCTCTCCCTCCACTTCGGGATGATGGGCGCGCTGGCGGGGCTCCTCGCGGGCACGGTGCTCTACCTGGCGGTCCAGCTGATCCTCGAGCTGAGCTTCATGCCGATGAACCCGGCGCTGGTGCTCCCCATCTACATCTCGTACGGCGTGCTGGCCATCGCGGTGGGGTGGCTCTCGCAGCAGCTGCACGACTTCTACCAGCGGCTGGTGCGGGCGGAGCGGGTGGCGGCGGTCGGGGAGGTGGCGATCACCATCCGCCACGAGGTGAACAACGCCCTGGCGGCGATCCTCGGGGAGGCGGGGCTGCTGCGGGAGACGAAGGCGCCCCTCGGCCCGGAGGACCGGATGGGCGTGGAGACGATCCTGGAGATGGCCGGCCGCGTCGCCGCCGACCTCAAGAAGCTCTCGAGCCTCGACGACGCGCCGACGACGGAGTACCTCGCCGGCGCGAAGATGGTGGACCTGGACTCCGCCAAGGAGGCGGGGAGCCACGGCTAGTCCGGCAGGGCGTCGATCTTCTCCGCCAGCGCGATGTCCTTCGCCGTGAGCCCGCCCGCGCTGTGGGTCGAGAGGGTCATCACCACCGTGGTGTAGCGGATGTCGATGTCGGGGTGGTGGTCCGCGGCGTCCGCCTCGACGGCCACCCCGTCCACGAACCGGATCCCCTCCGCGAAGGTCTTGAAGGTGTAGAG
>JADGQW010000009.1 GCA_017881505.1 Gemmatimonadales bacterium | reverse complement strand
GACGTGTACGGCGCGATGACGAACTTGTCGAGGGAGATGCCGAAGACCTTCCCCTGCGACGTGGCGACGCCGATGATGCGGTAAGGGAAGTCCGCGACCCGGATGGTCCGCCCGATGGGGTTGAGCCCCTCGAAGAGCTTCTCCGCCACCTCGCTCCCGATCACCATCACGTTCGCGCCGTGGTCGACCTCGGGCCGCGCGAAGACGCGGCCCTCGGCGATGTCGATCTTGCGGATCCGGAAGTGGCTCTCGGAGACGCCGCGCGCCTCGATGCCCGACGCGCGCTTGTTCCCCACCGTGGCGACCACGTTGCTCGAGCTCTCGACGCCCACGAGGTAGCTGGGATCGAGCTGGGAGGCGAGGTACTCGTAGTCGGCGATCATCAGGCGCGGGCGCCGATTCCACTCGCGGCGCTGCTCGCGGGAGGGCTCCTGCCCGACGTTCACGAACGGCCGGAACCGCAGCGTGAAGGTGTTGATGCCGAAGAGCTTCCCGGCGAAGTCGTCCTTCATGTAGCGGTCCATCCCGTTCACGATCGTCACCACGCCGATCAGGAACGTGACGCCGATGAACGCGCCGATCAGCGAGAAGAAACTCTTGAGCTTCTGCGCGCGGATCATCCCGAACGCCATGCGGACGGCTTCGAGGAAGGACACGGCCGGCTACGCCGCCTGCGCGCGGTCGGAGGAGATGACGCCGTCGTGCAGGGTCACGACGCGCTTGGCGTGCGCGGCGATGTCGTGCTCGTGCGTCACCATCACGATGGTCTGGCCCGCCCGGTCGTTCAGGTCGGCGAAGACCTTCATGATCTCCTCGCTGGTCTGCGAGTCGAGGTTGCCCGTCGGCTCGTCGGCGAGGATGATGCTGGGCTCCGTGACGAGCGCGCGGGCGATGGCGACCCGCTGGCGCTGGCCTCCGGAGAGCTCGCTCGGCTTGTGCAGCATCCGGTCGCCGAGCCCGACGGACTCGAGGGCCGCGGCGGCGCGGTCGCGCCGCTCCTTCGTCCCGACGCCGGCGTAGATGAGGGGCAGCTCCACGTTATGCGCCGACGTGGCCCGCGGCAGCAGGTTGAAGGTCTGGAAGACGAACCCGATCTCGCGATTGCGGATGCGGGCCAGCTCGTCGTCCGACATCTTTGACACCTCGTTGCCGTTCAGCCAGTACTGCCCGCCGGTCGGCGTGTCGAGGCAGCCGATCAGGTTCATGAAGGTGGACTTGCCCGAGCCTGACGGGCCCATGATGGCGACGTACTCGTTGCGGCGGATCTCGAGGTCCACGCCCCGGAGAGCGCGCACCACCTCCACCCCCATCGTGTACTCGCGCGTGAGGCCCACCGTCCGGATCAGGACGTGGTTCTCGTTCACGAGCCGGCCCGCCGCGCGTTCGCCGAATCCCCGGCCATCGGCCCCTTGGCCTGACGGACGTGCGTCCCGCTCTTGAGGTCGCGGATCGCCTGGTAACTGCCGGCGACGATGGTCTCGCCTTCCCGCACGCCGCTCACCACCTCGAAGAACTCGTCCCCCGTGATGCCGACCTTGACCGCGCGGAACCGCGCCACCTTGGTGAGCGTGTCCACCACGAAGACGCCTTCGATCTCCTTAGGCTTGCCGCGCACCGTCGTGTCGCGCCCGGCGGGTCGCGCCGAGGCGGTCGCCGGCGGCTGCTGCGCCCGGAGGGCCGCCTTGCTGGTGTCGGTCCGGTGGACGGTGCTGTCGGCCGCCTCCGGCTCGCGCACGGTCAGTGCGATGATCGGCACGGTGAGGACCTGGCTCCGCGTCGCGGTGACGATCCGGGCCGTGGCGGAAAGGTCGGGCCGCACGTCGCGCGGCGGCCGGTCGAGAGTGATCACCACCTGGTAGTCCACCGCCTGTTCCTGACCGCCCTGGCCGGAGCTCGCCGCCGTCAGCACGGCGGAGTTCTTGATCTCGGTCACGCGCCCGGTGAAGGTCGTGTCCTGGTAGGCGTCGATGGACACCTCGGTGGAATCGCCCACGTGCAGGCGGACCACGTCGGTCTCGTCCACCTGGACCTGGACCTCGATCACCGAGAGGTCGGAGATCGTCATGAGGAGGCCCGTCTCGCGGGAGAAGGTGCCGGGGACCGCGACCTCCCCCTCCTCGACCGCCAGCCGCGTGATCTTGCCCGGCATCGGGGCGATGATGGTCGTCTTCCGGAGGGCGTCCTGCGACTCGCGCAGCGCCGCGGCGGAGACGTCTACCTGGTGCTGGGCCGCCTCGAGGTTGGCGTCCGCGATCTGGCTCTGGGTCTGCGCCTGCTCCAGCGCCTCCTGCGACATCAGCTGCACGTTCTGCGCCCGGATGTCGCGGGCCCGATTGAACGCGCGGGTCGCCTGGTCCTTGCTCGCGCGCGCCTGGGCCCCCGCAGCCTGCGCGGATGCCAGCATCGCCTGCGCCCGCTCGACCCCGGCCTCGTACTGCGTCGGGTCGATCCGGACGAGGACCTGGCCGCGGGTGACGAAGTCGCCCTCCTTCACCGGCAGCGACACGATGCGCCCCGTGATGTCGGACGAGACGTCCACCTTCTTCTTCGGCTGGATCTTGCCGCTCGCCGTGACGATCGAGACGAGGTCGCGCTTGCCGACCTTCTCGAGGCGCACCTGGACGGTGGGCTGGCGGCGCTTGGAGGCGCTGAGCGCGATGAGGGCGCCCACCACCACCACGCCGATCGCGATGAACACGAACTTCCGCTTGGCTGTCATGACGGCGTATCCTGGTCTGTTAGCGCAGTGGCCGGCCGACCGCGTTCTCGAGGGCGGCGTAGGCCTTGTGGTAATCGTAGACGGCGGTGATGTAGTCGGCTTCGGCCTGCTCCGAGGCGACGCGGGCGCCGAGGAGATCGAGGAACGTCCCGTTCCCCACGCGATAGCGCTCCGTCGCGAGGTTCAGCGCCTCGGCGGCGGCGCCCTTGTTGTTCTGCTGGATCCCGATCGTCTGATAGGCCGCGAGGAGCGCCTGGTACGCCGCGGTCACCTGTGCGCGTGCCGCCAGCTCCTGGCCGCGGATCGCCAGCCGCGCGTCCTCCTGCGCGGCCCGGGCCTGCGACGTCGTCACGGTCCGCTGGAAGCGATCGTAGATCGGCAGCTGGATGCCGATCTGCAGCGTCCACGGCGAGGTGCTCGAGACCGTCGTGTCGGACCAGCCGGTGAAGCGCGGCGGCGTGACCGTGTTGTCGATCACGGGATTCGCCGTGAAATAGCGGGACCTGCCGTAGCCGAGCGACGCGAACAGGCTCGGCGCGTACTGCGAGTACGCGGACCGCACGCCCCAGGTGGCGTAGCCCTCACGGGCCCGCAGTGCCACTAGCCCCGGGTTCTCCCGCAACGCCAGCGCGATGAGGGTGTCCTGGTCGAGGCTCGGCGCGGTCACGGGGAAGGTGTCGGTCAGCACGACCTGGCCCGTCGGCGGCGCCGGCACGCCCAGCGCCTGGTAGAGCACCAGGACCTGATTCCCCACTGTCTGATTGGCGCGCAGCAGCCCGACCTCCGACTGGCCCTTGTCCACCTCGGCGCGTAGCACGTCGACCTGGGTGCCTTGACCAACGCTGTTCCGTGCCCGCGCGAGGTTGAGCGTCTCGTTGGCGCGATCGAGGACGTGCTCGGCGAGGGTGACCAGCGCCCGCGCCTGCAGGACGTTGATGTAGTACTGTCGCACCGTGGTCTCGAGGAGCGTCGCCGAGCCCGCGATGTCGGCGTCGGTCGCCCGCAGCGAGGCCCGCGCCAAGCCCCGGTCGGCGAGCGTCTGACCCGAGAGGCTGTACGCGAACGAGATGTCCCACCCCAGCGACTGGGTGCCCGGGGTGCTCACCGTCCTCTGCAGGAAGCTGTAGTACTGCGAGGAGCCTTGCTGCCGCATGTGGCTGCCGCTGATGGTGGCGGAGGGCGTGATCAGTCGCAGCCCGCTGCTCACCACCTCGCTGCTCGCCGCCCAGCGGTTGTTGAGCGTGGAGCGGTAGGCGGGGTTGTTCGCCCGGGCGAGCCGCAGCGCCTCGGCGATCGAGAGCCGTTGTGCGGGGGTCTCCTGCGCGTAGCCGATGGCCGTCACCAGGGAGAACACCAGCAGCCAGCCGAGAATCAGTCGTGCCTTCATTGGGACGTGCACCCTCTCCTCAAGTAATATCGGCCCCTACGCAGGACCGGCGGCCCGGGTTTCAACCTCTTCGGGTAGCGCGACTTCGGTCCGCCGTAGAGTCGAACATGACCGTAGTCAACCTTGTAAGATACGCAGGATGAGGCGGTTCCGCTGGGTCGCGCCCGTATATGTGGTACGCGCGACCTGCCGCAACAAGGATGCCGCTGGAGGCCGCGACGTTTCAGCTGGGGGGAAGGGCGGTGCGGGTGGCGACGAGCTCGCGGCGCGGGATCGCGACGCGGAGGAGGTCGCCGGTGGGGGTGAACCAGAAGAGGCGTTCCTCCCCGTCCCCGAACCGGAGGGTGAAGCGGTCGGCGGGGACGGAGCGGCTGGCGACGGTCACGGTGTCGGGGCCGTTGCGGGTGACGGTGGCCTCCACGAGGGAGGGGGTGCGCGGGAGGAGGATGTTGAGGGTGCGGGTCCCGCCGGCCGCGGCACGGGGGAGGAAGTAGAACTGGTGGAAGGCGTCGTCGTCGAGGACGGCGACGACGGCCGGGGCCGGGAACTCGCGCAGGACCTCCCGCTGTTGGGTGGCGAGCCGTGCGGCGATGCGGCCGCGGGCGAACTGCGCGCCGAAGCGCTCCACGACGCGGCCGCCGACGCTGATGTCCACCCCGTAGGAGAGGGGGACGAGATCACCGGTCAGCTCGAGCGCAGGGCGGAGGTCGCGGTCGTGATAGTGGACGGTGGCGACGGCGAGGACGGCGCCGGGGCCACCGCCGGTGGTGCGGCGGATGGCGAAGTCCTCGCGGCCGATCTCGGTGCCGGCGCGCTCGATGATGAAGGTGCCGCGGTCGAGGAACTCCTGGGCGCGGGCCGCCGGGGCTGCCGCGGCCAGAAGGATCGCGAGGAGGGCGGCCAGGCGGGGCGCGCTCATGCGTCGGGCGCGCTCGCGGCGACGCCGAGGACACGGGTGCGGATGCGCTCCTTGATGAACTCGAAGACGCGTCGTCCCTTCTCGGCGGAGGCGCGGGTCGGCTGTCCGACGCTGCCGTCGGTGAGCGCGGGGAGACGGAGCGTGGAGCCCCGCCGGTAGCGCCGGACGGCGGTTTCGGGCAGTATGAAGTCGCGCGCTTCCTCCATCCGCACGAGGTGGGGCGCGACGTAGAGCGCGAGGGAGGTGTCCACCTCGCCGCCGTGGATGGGGCCGTCGCCATGATCGACGAGCTCGCCGAACTCGAGGGCGAGGACGTCGATGACCCGGACGCGCGCGTGCTCGGTGACCACGGTGCCGAGGGCTTCCTGGTGCGGGGCGTGTCCGTGGGCGGTGAGGAGGAGGAACTCCTGCACCCCCTCGCGCTCCCAGTCGAGGAGGAGGTCGTTGACCCAGCGCCGAAGGGTCTTGCGCCGCACGCTCGCGTTGCCCGCCAGGGGCCGCGGGGTCGCGGCGTTGACGCCGTACTCGATCGTCGGCGCGACGAGGATCCCGAACTCCGCGGAGAGGTCGTCGGCGAGGCGTTCGACGAGCAGGGTGTCGCTTCCGAGGGGCAGGTGCCCGCCGTGCTGCTCGCAGGTGCCGACGGGGACGATGAGGCGCGGGTCGGCGTCGAGGGCGCGGCGGACGTCACCGGGGGAGAGGAACTTGAGGCGAAGCGGCCGTTTCGGGGGCGGGGCACTCATCGGGGGAGCTTTCGCGTGAGGCGCTGGCCGGTGGCGTGGCTGGCCGCGACGGCGGCCGCGGTGGCGCTGGGCGCGGAGTGGATGCGTGCGCCGGGGTGGGCGCTCAGCGCGGGCATCCTGCTCCTCGCGGCGGTGGCGTCGGTCGCCGCGTGGCGGACGGCGGCGGGCCGCCCGCTCCGCGTCGTCCTCGCGGTCGGCGCCGCCGGGGTGCTCGTGCTGGCCGCGGTGTGCGCGCGGGCGACGTGGCGCCTCGGCCAGATCGCCTCCGACTGGCCGGCCGTGCGTGCCGAGCTCATCCGCGGCGCGTCGAGCCAGCTGGTGACGGGGATGCACGGCGCGGTGGAGCTGGCGATCGCCCTGGCGGACGGCGCGGCGGACGCGCGGGACCTGGCGCCGCAGGCCGCGTTCCACCGCCTCGCGCGTTTGGCGGACCGGAGCGGCCCCGCGCACGGGGTGGCGTTGTTCGACGCGCAGGGCCGCGCGACGGCATGGGCCGGGACGCAGCGTGTGGCGGTGGGGCCCGACGGCCCCGCCCTGTCGGTCGTCACGACACCATTCTACCTGTGGCTCGTGGCACGCCGCCAGGTGAACGGCGCGAGCGCGGTGGGTTCGGTGCTGATCGCCCGCTCGCTCGGCGTGCCCCTGGCCGCGGCGGCGCTCACGGAGGACTTCGTCGCCGAGACGGGCGTGGGGCTCCGCTTCGTCGCCCCCGGGGCGCTCCCGCCGGACTCCGCGGTGCTGGACTTCGTCGGTCCGGGGGGCGACACCCTCGTCGCGGTGCAGCCGGTCCCGCCCGAGCAGGACACGGCGCGGGACGAGGTGCTGGAGCCGGCGCAGCGGCTGGCGCTCGTGCTCGCGGCGCTCGTGCTCCTGCTCGCCGTGATCGGCGCCGTGCGGCTCCAGCTCGGCCCGGTGCTCGTGACGGCCAACGCGGGCGTAGCGGCGCTGCTGGTGGCGCGCGCCCCGCTGCAGGAGGCGTTCGGCGACTGGAGCATCTTTTCGCCGGTGGCGTACTACCGCGGCCTCCTCGGCCCCTTCTCGGCGTCGGCGGGCGCGCTGGCGCTCACCGGCATCGTCGTCGCCAACGTGGCGCTCGGCCTCTGGCGTCGCGGGGTGCGTCCCCGCTGGTGGCATTACCTCGCCGCAACGGCCCTCGTCGCGGTGGCGCCGTACCTGCTGCAGGACCTGGCGCGCGGGATCACGCCGCCGGCGAACGGTGCCCCCATCGCGCTCTGGCTCACGTGGCAGGTGGCGCTGGTGCTCGCCGCCTCGGCGCTGGTGCTGTTCGGCGCGGCGCTGGTGCGCGGGCCGGTGCTGCCGGCCCACGGAGGCCTCTGGCCGTGGGCGGCGGCCGCGCTGGCGCTCGGCCTCGCCGCCGCCGGGCTGTGGCTCTGGCAGCCGGGCGCCGCGTGGCCGGATTGGTACGCCTACCTGTGGCTCCCCGCGCTCTTCATCGCCATCAAGCCGATGCCGCTGCGCGGGACGCTCGCGACGGTGGCCGTGGTCTCGGGCACCGCCGCGGCGCTCCTGACCTGGCGCGCGGCGACCGAGGGGCGGATGGCGCTGGCGGCGCAGGACGCGGAGGCGCTGGGCACCTCCCCCGATCCGGTGGCGATGGCGCTGATCGACCGTGCGGCGCACCAGTTCGCGGTGGCGCCCCTCCCGGCGAGCGCGGGGGACCTCTACGTGCTGTACCGGCGCAGCGCCCTCGACGGACAGGGCTATCCGGTGACGATGGGGCTGTGGACGGGCGAGGGGGAGCGGCTGGCGACCCTCGACCTGGCGCAGCTCGACCTCCCGCCGGGGATCGTGCAGGGGCTCGCGCGCCAGGCGGCGGATGAGCTGGTCCCGGTCGGCGCCTCCTACGTGCGCATCCCGGGCGTGGTGCACGTCGCCGCGCTGCCGTTGGCCGACGGCCGGGTGCTGACGATCGCGGTGGGCCCGCGGTCGCGGCTCGTCGCGGCGACGCGCATCGGGCTCTTCCTCGAGGGGGGCGGCACCGAGGCGGATCCGCCGTACCGGCTGGCGCTCTCGCCGCCGGCGCCGGAGCACCAGAGCGGGAGCCCGACGGTGGTCTGGCGGCGCGAGGGGTGGACGGTCCGGGGAGAGCGGCTTCTCGCCCTCCCGGGGGGCGTGCGGCACGTGCACGCGCAGGTGGACCTCTTCGGCGCGTCGCCGCTCCTGCAACGGGGCTTCCTGGTCCTCATCTTCGATCTGGCGGTGCTGGCCCTGCTCTGGCTCGGGATCGCGGCGACGGGCGGGCGCCTGGTGCCCGCGGCGCGGCGTGCCTGGCCGCGGGTCTACCGTTCCCTCCGCGCGCGGCTGGTGGCGAGCCTGGCGTTCTTCTTCGTCGCGCCGACGGTGGCGTTCACGCTGTGGGGGTTCGCGCGGTTCGGCGACGAGTTCCAGCGCTCGCGGGAGCTGCTGCTGCGCCAGTCGTTGCGCGACGCGGGGAACGCGATGTCGGCCGACGCGCGCGACCCCGGCGTCGCCCTCGCGACCCTCGGTGCGCGGCTCGACGCCGACCTCTCGATGAGCCAGGGGGGCCGCCTCGTGGCCGCCTCGTCCGCGGTGCTCGCCGACCTCGGGCTGCTCGACGTCTTTGTGCCGCCGGGCGCGTTCCGGCCGCTGGCGTACGGCGACGGCCTCGAGCTCACCCTCCGGCAGGAGGCGTCGATGGGCGACGTGCTGGCCGGCTACCGGGTGGTGCGCTCGGGCGATCCGGCCGACGCGGTGATCCTCGGCGCCGTGGAGCTGATGAGCGACGCCGCGCTGCGGCGGCGCGAAGAGGACCTCGCGATGGCGACGCTGGTGGGCACGGCGCTGGGCCTCCTGGCGGCCATCGTGCTGTCGGGGCTCGCGGCGCGCGCCCTCGACCGTCCGATCCAGCAGCTGCGCAGCGCCGCGCTCGCGGTCGGCGCCGGGGAGGGACTCGGCCCGCGCCCCGACCGCCTTCCGGGCGAGCTCGACCCGGTCTACGGCGCGCTCGCCCAGGCCGCGGCGGACGTGGAGCGGAGCCAGCGGGCGGAGCGGGTGCTGGCCTGGGGGGAGATGGCGCGCCAGGTCGCGCACGAGATCAAGAACCCGCTCACACCGATCCGGCTCGGCATCCAGCACCTGCTCCGCGTGCACCGGGAGCGGCCCGTCGAGCTCGGGCCCACACTGACGACGTCGGGGCCGCGACTCCTGGCGGAGATCGACCGGCTGGACTCGATCGCGCGGACCTTCAGCCGGTTCGCCCTTCCCGCCGCGGAGGGTCCCGCGCTCGAGGCGGTGGACGTCGTCGCCGCGGTGACGGAGGTCGTGAACCTCTACCGGCTCGGCGAGGGGCCGATCGCGTGGGAGCTCGACGCGGTGAGCGGGCCCGCGGCGCAGGCGCGGCGGGGCGAGCTGGTCGAGGTGCTCGTCAACCTGCTCGAGAACGCCCGCGACGCGGGCGCGCGGCGCGTCCGGGTCCGGGTACGCCCCGGCGCGGGGGCCGCGCCGTGGGCGGCCGAGGTCACGATCGCGGACGACGGGCGCGGCATCCCGGCGGACCTCCTGGCACGCGTGTTCGAGCCGCGCTTCAGCACGACGTCGAGCGGGAGCGGCCTCGGCCTGGCCATCGTGCGGCGGCTGGTGGACGACTGGAGCGCCGAGGTCGCGCTGGAGAGCCGCGAGGGGCTGGGCACCACGGTGACACTGCGGCTCCGCGCATTCGCCCCTGTGCCACGCGGGGGCGGGGCGTGAGATTCACCGCGATGCGCACCGGAGGGCAGGGCGTGAGAGGGGGGCGGACGTGAGCGCGTCCTTCACGGGCTACGCGACGTTCGCCGTGGTGGTCACCGTGCTGCTCGCGCTCGACCTGGGTGTGGGCCAGCGCGCGCGCCGGGTCATTCCGGTGCGGGAGGCGCTGCAGTGGAGCGTGCTGTGGATCCTCGTGGCGGTGCTCTTCGGCGTCGGGATCCACGCCCGGCTCGGCGGGGCGAAGGCGCTCGAGTACTTCACCGGCTACCTAGTGGAGCTCTCGCTCTCGGCCGACAACGTGTTCGTGTTCCTCCTCATCATCACGTACTTCCGTGTCCCGCCGGAGCGGCAGCACAAGGTGCTCTTCTGGGGCATCCTCCTGGCCATCCTCCTGCGCGTGATCTTCATCATCGCGGGGGTGGCGCTGGTCCGGCGGCTGCACGCGGTCATCTACGTCTTCGGCGCCCTCCTCATCGCGTCGGGGATGCGGATGGCGAAGGACAAGGACGCGGCCGTGGATCCGGAGACGAGCTGGATCTACCGGCTCGCCCGCCGGACGCTGCCATTCACCGACGACTACGGCGAGGGGCACTTCTTCGTCCGGCGCGACGGGCGCCGGATGGCGACGCCCCTCTTCCTGGTGCTGCTGATGCTCGGGCCGACGGATCTGCTCTTCGCGGTGGACTCGATCCCCGCCGTGCTCGCGATCACGCAGGACCCGTTCCTCATCCTGACCTCGAACATCTTCGCGGTCCTCGGGCTGCGCGCGATGTTCTTCGCGCTGGCGGGGGTGATCCGGCTCTTCCACTATCTGTCGGTGGGGCTGGCGGTGGTGCTGATCCTGATCGGCGCGAAGATGCTCTTCTCGGACGCGGTCGCCGTGCCCACGTTCGTTTCGCTGCTTGCCGTGGCGGTCATCCTCGGCGTATCCATCGGCGCATCCCTCCTCTTTCCGAAGGCGGAGGGCGCGGCGTCTGCGCCGAGGGGCGGGTCCTGAGGGCGCGCCAACGGTCACACGCGAGCGGCGGTCGGTCGGGGCACTCCCCCCGCTTCGACCCGCAGGACCCGCTGCTCGACGCGCCCGTCCACGCGGCGCTCGACCTGCACGGCCGCACGGCGGACGAGGCGCGCGAGGTGGTCCGGCGCTTCATCGAGACCATGGCCCGGCGCGCGCCGGGCGCCGTGGTCCACGTCATCACGGGGAAGGGGAAGGGCTCGGCGGGCCGGCCGGTGCTCCGCGGCGCGGTGGCCGCGCTGCTCCGAGGGGAGCTGGCGCCGCGGATCGCGGACTGGAGCCGGGACGTGGACGAGGGCGGGTTCCTCGTCCGCGTGCGGTAGCCGGCGCGGGGACGTCAGGCGGTGTAGGGCTTGCCGCACTCCGGACAGAACTTCGGCATGCCCTCCGCCTCGGCGCCGCAGGCGGCGCACTTCCGCTTCTGGGCGAGGGTCGCGCCGCACTCGGGGCAGAACTTGCCGCCCTGGGTGTGGGCGCCGCACTTCGGGCAGACCGCCGCGGCCGCCTGGCCGATCTTCCGGTCGGCGAGCCAATCCACCGCCTTGACCTTCTCGACGGCCTGCTCCTTCGCCGCCTGCGCCTGCGCGGAGGCGATCTCCTCGTCCAGGTCGGGGGCGCACCCCTCGCACAGCTGTGCCTTCTTGTTCCAGCACACGGGCTCGCAGACCCACTGGCCGCAGCGGGTGCACTGCTTGAAGAGGGGCCGGATCTCCTCGACGGCCTCGTTCAGGGCGGCGTCGTGGAGCGGCCCGCCGACCAGCGACTCGAGCTGCTGGGCCGAGGCCGCCGCGCGGCCGAAGACGCCGCCGAGGAGGGACGCGGCGGCTCCCGCCGCGGAGGCGGCGAGCCCGAGCTTGCTCGCCTTGAACGTGGACATGTACCCGTTCCCGCACTTCTGGCAGTGGAACTTGAACTGGAAGCCGCGGTTGGAGGACAGGTCCTCGTAGTTGCTCGTGAAGGGGATGGTAGGCATCGAGCCGTGATGAGTGATGGGTGATGACTAAGGAGTGATGAGTAAGGAGTGATGAGTGATAGGGTACTGCTAGTATCCCGGTGCGGGGCGGCAAGTCAAGCGCGATGCGCCGGGCGGGAGGGCAGGACCACAGTGCGAAGGAGCGTCCCCGCATGACCACGGCCATCCTGATCCTCGTGGCGTTGATCCTGGCGCTCCTGCTCGTCCTGGTGCTGCGGCGCCCGGCGGGGAGCGCAGACGAGCAGCTCCTGCAGCAGCAACTGGTCGAGGTGCGCGGCCGCCTGGAGGCGCTCGCCGCCGCGCAGCAGGACCTGCCGCGCGCCCTGGCCGACGGGCGCGCGGCGCAGATGCAGGCCGACGGCGAGCAGCTCCGCACCCTCGGGGACCTCCGGGACCGGCTCGCGCAGCTCACCGAGGCCACGCGGCGCGTGGAGAGCGTGGGGGCGACGGTGGCCGAGGTGCAGGCGCTCCTCAAGGTGCCGAAGCTCCGCGGCACCCTGGGGGAGACGTGGCTGGAGGAGCTGCTCCGGCAGGTGCTGCCGGCGCCCCTCTTCACCATGCAATACGCGTTCCGCTCGGGGGAGCGCGTGGACGCCGTGATCCGCATCGGCGAGCGGCTCGTGCCGGTGGACGCGAAGTTCCCCCTGGAGGCGTGCCAGCGGATGCTCGCCGCCGAGGGTGAGGCGGCGGTCCGGGAGCGCCGCGAATTCCGGCGTTCGCTGCGCGCGCGGGTGGACGAGATCGCGGCCAAGTACATCCGTCCGGACGAGGGGACGTACGAGTTCGCCCTGATGTACGTCCCGGCGGAGAACGTGTACTACGAGGCGGTGGTGCGCGGCGAGGACCTCGCCGACGACGCGAGCGTGGTGGGGTACGCGCTCGAGCGGAAGGTCATCCCCGTCTCGCCGAACACCTTCTACGCGTATCTCGCGGCGGTGCTGCACGGGCTGCGCGGCCTGGAGGTCGAGGCGCGGGCGCGGGAGATCCTGGAGGCGCTGGGAGGGCTGGCACAGGAGTTCGGCAAGCTGCAGCGCGCGCAGGAGCTGGTGGGATCGCACCTGGGCAATGCGGTACGGCAATACGATGAGGCGGTGAGGCTAAGCGGGAGGATCGTGGAACGGTTCGAAAAGCTCCGCGAAGCTGGTGGGGAGAAGGTGATGAGTCATGAGTGATGAGAACGCCCGCGACAGCGCAGCCGCACCTCATCACTCATGACTCATCACGTGTCCCTAGCCACGACCGCGCAGCCTCTTCAGCAGCTGGATCTGGCCAGCGTGGTAGAGATCGTGGGCGGCGACCCCCGTGATCTGCTCCGCGAAGGTCCAGGCCCCGCCCCGCGGCCGCCGCTCGAGGCGCTCGGCGGGGAAGGCGGCGACCGTCTCGCGCAGCAGGGCGTGCTGCTCGGCGAGGAGCGCCACGTCCGCCTCCCACGCCGCCTCGGTCGGGACGCGGGGGAGGCGCGGCCAGTTGCTGCGCGTCCGGGGGAACGCGCCGCGCTTGGAGCCGGTGAGGCGCCGGCGCGTGACGTATTTCCAGTACGCCGTGTGGAGGACCAGGTCCCAGATGGCGTGACGCCGGGGACCCGGACGCCAGAGCGCGTCGTCGGCCAGGAGGCCGCGGACGGATCCGGCGAGGGTGGTGCCGTGCCACGCCCGGCGGTCGAAGGCCTGGTCGAGGAGACGGAGGAGCAGGGCGGTGCGGGGATCGGGGCGCGCCATCGGAGGAACCTCCCGCCCCAACTTGCGATGTGCGGCGCGCCGCGGCAACTGTTCCCCTGCCGGCAGGATCCGCCACCTCCGTCCGAGGCCCGATGAGCCCCACGCCGCTCCGTCTCTCCAAGTCGCGCTTCACCTACGGCCTCCAGTGCCACAAGCACCTGTGGTGGCGGGTCCACGAGCCGGCCGCGCCGGAGCTGGTGCCCGGCCCCGCGCTGCGGGCGCGGTTCGCGGTGGGGACGAGGGTGGGTGAGGTGGCCCGCAGCTACGTGCCGGGGGGCGTCCTCATCAGCGGCTCGCCCTCGCAGGCGGCGGCGCGGGTCGCGGCGACGACGGCGGCGCTCGCCGGCGGAGCGCCCGTGGTGTACGAGGCGACCTTCGTCGCGGGGGACGTGTATGCCGCGGTGGACATCCTGGAGCGCACGCGCGAGGGGTACGCGCTGGTGGAGGTGAAGTCGAGCACGCACGTCCGCGACCAGTACGTCGCCGACGCCGCGATCCAGGCATGGGTCGCGCGCCGCGCCGGCGTCGCGGTGCATCGCATCGAGCTCATGCACCTCAACCGTGGCTGCACCTATCCCGACCTCTCCGACCTGTTCACCCGCGCGGACGTCACCGAGCGCGTGGAGGCGCTGCAGCCGCAGATCCCCGCGGAGATCGCGGGGCAACTGGCCATGCTGGCCGGGCCGATCCCGGAGGTCGCCATCGGCCCGCATTGCACCAAGCCGTACGATTGCCCTTTCCTCGCGCGCTGCTGGCCCCCCGAACCCGCGATCCCCGGCGGCATCGAACCCGACGTCCGCTCGACGCTCCACGGCGCCCTCGCGCCCTTCCACGCCCGGCTCGCGTTCCTCGACTTCGAGACGGTGCAGCCCGCCATCCCCGTCTGGAGTGGCTGTCATCCCTTCGACCTGGTGCCGGCGCAGTTCAGCTGCGACGCGGTGGGACCCGGTGGTGCGCTGGTCCACCACGAGTGGCTGGCGGAGGGCCCCGGAGATCCGCGCCCGGCGCTCGCGGAGGCGCTGGTGCGCGCGTGCGAGGGCGCCGAGGGCGTCGTGGCGTACTGGGCGGCGTTCGAGCGGGGCTGCCTGAACCACCTCGCGGCGGCGGTCCCCGCGCTCGCCGGGCCGCTGCAGGCCATCGCCGCGAAGCTGGTGGACCTCCACCCGGTCGTGAAGCGCCACGTGAGCCATCCCGGATTCCGCGGCAGCTTCAGCCTGAAGAGCATCCTGCCGGTGCTCGTGGAGGACATGAGCTACGAGCACCTCGCGGTCCGCGAAGGGGAGATGGCCACGAACGAGATCGCCCGGCTCCTGTTCGAGGGGGACGGGATGAGCGCGGCGGAGCACGCGGCCGTGCGGCGGGCGCTGCTGGAGTACTGCGCGCTCGACACCCTCGCCATGGTCCGACTGCTGGAGCGGCTCCGCGCCCTCGCCGGGCGGGCGGGGTAGCGCTGCCCTCGGGCAGGCGCCCCGGTCACCCGTACTGGCTGCCGGTCGGTTGATGTTTCCCCGGCGGACGCAGCAGATTCCGCCGTGCCCGTGACCGACCTGGAGCGCCCGACCTACGCCCGCCGGCTGGGGCCGTTCTCCGCGACGATGGTCGTGGTGGGCGGCATCATCGGCGCCGGCATCTTCCTCAATCCCGCCATCGTCGCGCAGCGCGTCGGGAGCGCGGGGCTCACCCTCGCGGCCTGGGGCGTGGGCGCCCTCATCGCCCTCGCCGGGGCGCTGTGCTTCGGAGAGCTGGGGAGCCGGCGTCCGCGCGCGGGGGGCGGGTACGTGTACCTCCGGGAGGCGTTCGGCCCCCTCCCGGCGTTCCTCTACGGCTGGGCGCTCCTCCTCGTGATGGCGACTGGGGCCATCGGCGCGGTGGCGGTCACCTTCGCGCGGTACACGGTGGCCCTCGCCGGCTGGGACGCCGGCGTCACGGTCCCCCTCGCGATCGGGGCGATCCTCCTCCTCTCAGCCGTGAACTACGTGGGCGTGCGCCCGGGCGCGGTGGTCCAGAACGTCTTCACGCTCCTCAAGCTGGCGGCGCTGACGGCGCTGATCGTCGCCGGGCTGGTGGCGATCGCGGGAGGGCACCACGCGCCCGTGGTCGCGGAGGCGGCCCACCCCGGCACGCCGGGGGAGCTGGTGCGGGCGATCGGGGTGGCGCTCGTCCCGGTGCTGTTCGCCTTCGGCGGGTGGCAGCAGTCGAACTTCGTGGCGGAGGAGATCATCGCGCCCGAGCGGAACCTGCCGCGGGCGATCGTGCTCGGCGTCATCATCGTCGTGGTGGTGTACCTGCTCGCCAACGTCGCGTACCTCGCCGCGCTCGGCGCGGGGGGGCTCGCCGCCAGCAGCGCACCCGCGGCCGACACGATGGAGCGCCTCACGGGGCCGACGGGGAAGACGCTGATCTCCGCCGGCATCGCCGCCTCGAGCTTCGGGTTCCTCAACCTCGTGATCCTCGTCTCGCCGCGGGTCTACCAGACGATGGCCGCCGACGGCTCGTTCCTTCCGCAGCTGGCGCGCCTCCATCCGCGGTACCGCACCCCGGCGGCGGCGATCGTCTTCCAGTGCGCGTGGGCGGTGCTCCTCACCCTCTCCGGCACCTACGGCCAGCTCCTCGACTGGGTGGTGTTCGGCGACTGGATCTTCTTCGGGCTCGCGGTCGCGACGCTCTTCGTGTATCGCCGCCGTGAGGCCGCGACCCGCGCGGCCGCCGGCGGCAGGGGCGCGCCGGACGAAGGGGGCTATCGTGCGCTCGGCTATCCGGTGACGCCGGCGCTGTTCGTCGCGGCGGCGGCGTACGTGGTCGTCAGCTCGGTGCTCGCCAATCCCACCAACGCGCTCTACGGCACGCTCCTCCTCCTCGCGGGGGTGCCGGTGTTCCTCTTCTGGCGGCACCGGTCGCGGGCGTGACGGCCGACCGCATCGTCATCGTCGGCGCGGGACTCGCGGGCCTCGCGTGCGCCCGGCGGCTCGGTGAGGCGGGGGTGCCGTCCGTCGTGCTGGAGGCGTCCGACGACGTGGGCGGAAGGGTGCGGACCGACGTGGTGGAGGGGTTCCTCCTCGACCGCGGATTCCAGGTGCTCCTCTCCTCCTACCCCGAGGCGCGGCGCGTCCTCGATCTCGGCGCGCTCGCCCTCCGACCGTTCTATCCCGGCGCGCTCGTCCGCACGGGCGGGGGCTTCCACCGCGCCGCCGATCCGTGGCGGCATCCCCTCGACGCCGTCGGCGCGCTCTTCTCCCCGCTCGGCACGTTCGCCGATCAGGCGCACGTCGCGGCGCTCCGTCACCGCGTGACCGCGGGGACCTGGGACGACCTCGCCGCGCGGCCGGAGACGACCACGCTCGAGGCGCTGCGCCGCGCGCACCTGTCGAAGACGATGATCGACCGCTTCTTCCGCCCCTTCCTCGGCGGCGTGCTGGCGGGCCGCGAGCTGTCGGCGTCGAGCCGGATGTTCGAGTTCGTGTTCCGCGCCTTCGCGGCGGGAGACGCCTGTCTCCCGGAGCACGGGATGGGCGCGATCCCCGCGCAGCTCCGGGCGGCGCTCCCCGCCGACGCGGTGCGCCTCGGTGCGCGCGTGGCGTCGCTGGGGGAGGGCGCAGTCCGCCTCGCGGACGGCGCGCTGGTGGCGGCGCGGGCCGTCGTCGTCGCGACGGAGGCGCCGGTGGCGGCCCGACTCACCGGCGAGCGGTGGGCGGAGGGGGGACGTGCGCTCACCTGCCTCTACTTCGCCGCGGAGCGCCCGCCGGTGACGGAGCCGATCCTGCTCCTCGACGGCGACGGCTCGGGGCCGGTGAACAACCTCGCGGTGCCGAGCGCGGTGGCGCGCGGCTACGCGCCGGCGGGCGCGGCGCTCGTGAGCGCGACGGTGCTCGGCTCACCGGCCCTGGACGACGCGGCGCTCGAGAGGGTGGTGCGGGATCAGATGGAGCGGTGGTTCGGGCCCGTCGCGCGGCGGTGGCGGCACCTCCGCACCTATCGCATCCCGTACGCGCAGCCGGAGCAGGCGCCCCCGGCGCTCACGCCGTGGCGGCGGCCGGTGCGGGTCCGGCCCGGGCTCTACGTGTGCGGGGACCATCGCGACAACGCGTCCATCAACGGCGCCCTCGAGTCGGGGCGGCGGGCCGCGGAGGCGGTGATCGAGGATTTCGGGGGAGGGTCCGCCTGATGCACGACTTCGGCCTGCTC
Source organism: Gemmatimonadales bacterium (assembly GCA_017881505.1). Classification (GTDB taxonomy): domain Bacteria; phylum Gemmatimonadota; class Gemmatimonadetes; order Gemmatimonadales; family JACORV01; genus JADGQW01. The sequence continues at coordinate 13,964 of JADGQW010000009.1, read as the reverse complement.
CGCGACCTCGTGGTCCTGGTGGCCGTCGCGATCCCCGTGGTGGCGCTCACGCAGCGGCTCCGGATCCCTTCGGTGGTCGGCTTCCTCCTCACCGGCGTCGCGATCGGCCCGTCGGGCCTGGGCCTCATCGCGCGCGCCGACTCCGTCTCCGGCATCGCGGAGATCGGCGTCGTGCTGCTGCTGTTCGCGATCGGGCTGGAGCTGCCTCTCTCGCGGGTGCTGCGGATGGGGCGGCCCCTGGTGCAGGGGGGCACGCTGCAGGTGGCGGGGACGGTGGGCGTGGTGGCGCTCCTGGCGGCGGCGTTCGGCGTGTCGTGGTCACGGGCCCTCTTCTTCGGCGCCCTCGTCTCGCTCTCGTCCACGGCGGTGGTGCTCAAGGCGTATCAGGACCGCGGGGAGCTGGACGCGCCGCACGGGCGGGTGGCGGTCGCGATCCTGATCCTCCAGGACCTGTGCGTCGTGCCGTTGATGCTCCTGGTCCCGCTCCTCGGCGGCGCGGGAGGGACCGCGGGCGCCGCGGCGGGGCGCATCCTGGTGAGCCTGGGCGTACTGGTGGCGCTCGTCGCCGGCGGGCGGATCGCGCTGCCGTGGCTGCTGCAGAAGCTGGTGGCGACGGGGAACCGGGAGCTCTTCACCCTCGGCATCGTGTTCTTCGGGCTGGGCGCGGCGTTCCTCACCTCGCTCGCCGGCCTCTCCCTGGCCATCGGCGCGTTCGTGGCGGGGGTGGTCATCTCCGAGTCGGAGTACGGACTCCAGGCGCTGAGCGACGTGCTCCCGTTCCGCGACGTCTTCAGCGGGATCTTCTTCGCCTCGGTCGGGATGCTGTTCGACGTGGCGGTGCTGCGCGAGCGCCCGCTGGAGTTCGTGGGGATCGTGGTGGGACTGCAGGTGGTGAAGGCGGTCGTCGCCACCCTGGCGGTCCTGACGCTGCGTCGCTCCCTCGAGGTGAGCGTGCGGGCGGGGCTCGGGCTGGCGCAGGTGGGGGAGTTCGCCTTCGTGCTCGCCGCCGCCGGGGCGCCCCTCGGCCTCTTCCCGGCGCGGACGTACCAGCTGTTCATCGGCGCGTCGGTGTACTCGATGCTGGCGGCGCCGTTCCTGATCGCGGCGGCGGGGCCCGTGGCGGAGCGGGTCGCGCGGCTCTTCCGGCGGGCGACGCCGGCACGGGTGCGGGCCGGGGAGCCGCGACACGAGGACCTCGCGGATCACGTGATCATCGTGGGGTACGGCCTCAACGGACGGAACATCGCCCGGGCGCTGCGGGCGGCGGGGATCGCGTACGTCATCCTCGAGCAGAATGGGGAGATGGTGCGGCGGGCCCGGGCGCGGGGGGAGCCGATCCTCTTCGGCGACGGCACCCGGCCGGGGGTCCTGCATCGCGCGGGCGTGGAGCGCGCCCGCGTGCTGGTCTTCGCCATCGCGGTGCCGCACGACGAGCGGCGCGGCGTGGCCGTGGCGCGGGGGCTGAATGCGCGCCTGCGGATCATCGTGCGGACCCGGTACGTCGCGTCGGTCCCCGAGCTGGAGCGGGCGGGGGCGAGCGAGGTGGTCCCGGAGGAGTTCGAGACCTCGCTGGAGATCTTCTCGCGGGTCCTGCGCGCCTACGCGGTGCCGGTGAACGTCGTGCGGCGGGAGATCGAGGCGGCGCGCGGGGAGCGCTACGAGATGCTGCGCGGCCTCGCGATGCCGGACCTCCGCTACGAGGCGCTGTCCCGGCTCGGCGTGGACGCCCAGGTCGAGACGGTCGAGGTGGAGGAGGGGGCCGAGGCGATCGGGCACAGCGCCGCCTCGCTGCATCTGCGGACTCGGACGGGCGCGACCGTCCTCGCCGCGGTGCGGCAGGGGAGGGCGATCTACGAGCCCGATCGGACGTTCGGCTACCACGCCGGCGACGTGGTCGTGCTCGTGGGCACGGCCGTGGCACTCGCCCAGGCCGAGCCACTCTTCCTCAAGAAAGACGAATGATGTAGTCGCCATTCCGCGCGCCGGTTTGGGCGGCGCGCAGCGCTAGCCGGACCCCTCGCGCGGAGCGTCGCCGCGCCGCATTTTGGCTCGACTCTCCCGCGCACTTCGCTGGACGCGCGCCGGATCCCTTCCCGAAGTGCCGTAGAACGACGAGCGGTGAGGAGAACTCTCCCCCATGTCGGACGCTCCCGAGACGAAGTCCCTTCCCGAGAACGCGTACCTGCCGCTGGAGCCGGGGCAGGTCTACCAGCCCATCATCCCCGCTTCGATGGACGTGCCGCAGGCCTCGTGGCGCGCGGTGCTGTGGGGCCTCCTCTTCTGCGTGATCTTCACCGTGGCCTCGGCGTACTCGGGGCTGAAGGTCGGGCAGGTGATGGAGGCGGCGATCCCGATCTCGATTCTCGCCATTGGACTCGCGCGGATGTACAGCCGCCGCTCGACGCTCCTCGAGAATGTGATCATCACCGGCGTGGGGGGCGTATCCGGGTCGATCGTGGCGGGCGCGATCTTCACCCTCCCGGCGCTCTACATCCTGCAGCTCAACCCGCATCCCGTGCAGACGATCTTCATCTGTCTCGCGGGGGGCGTGATGGGGACGCTGTTCCTCATCCCGCTGCGGCGCTACTTCGTGCGGGAGATGCACGGCCAGTTCCCGTACCCCGAGGCGACGGCGATCACCGAGGTCCTCGTGACCGGGGAGAAGGGGGGCTCGCAGGCGCGGCTCCTCCTCCAGGCCACGTTCCTCGCGGGGATCTACGACTTCTTCGTGACGACCTTCCAGGTGTGGAAGGAGTACGTGGACTTCCGTTTCATCGGCGTGGTGGAGGCGGTGGCGACGCGGGCGAAGGTGGTCTTCAACTTCGACGCGATCGCCTTCATCCTCGGCCTCGGCTACGTGATGGGGCTCCGCTCCTCGATGGTGCTGTGCGCGGGGGGCGTGCTCTCGAACTTCGTCCTGGTGCCGATGATCTGGTTCGTCGGGCGGCACCTGCCGGACCTCGTCGTGTACCCGGCCACGGCCTCGATCGCGGGGATGACGGCGACCCAGATCTTCCGCGGCTATGTGCGGTTCGTGGGGGTGGGCGCGATCGCGACGGCGGGGATCTTCGGCATCGTGAAGTCGCTCAAGATCGTGGCCGGCTCGTTCGGCATCGCGCTGAAGGCGTTCCGGGCGGGGGACCAGGCGGCGGGGGAGCGGACCGACCAGGACATCTCCCTGATGGCGATGCTCGTCGGGGTCGTGCTGACCGCGGTGGGGGTGGGGGTGTTCTTCGGGTACCTGCACACCTCGCTGAGCGTGGTGCTGGTGGGGCTCCTCCTGACGCTGGTCTTCTCCTTCTTCTTCACCTCGGTGGCCGCGAACGCCATCGCGACGGTGGCGCGGAACCCCGTCTCCGGGATGACGATGCTGACGATCATCATCTCCTCGGTGGTGCTGCTCCGCTTCGGGCTCTCGGGCACGACGGGGATGTTCTTCGTCATGGCGATGGCGGGGATGGTCTGCACGGCGCTGTCGGCGTCAGGGCAGTTCATCACCGACCTCAAGACGGGGTACTGGCTCGGCTCGACGCCGCGGGTGCAGGAGCGGGTGAAGTTCCTCGGCGTCATCGTGGCCTCGGTCGCGGCGGCGCTCACGATCGTGATGCTCGCCAAGGCGTTCCAGTTCGGGGAGGCGCTGCCGGGGGACCCGCGCACGGTGCTTCCCTCGCCGCAGGCCTCGATCATGAAGGCGCTGGTGCAGGGGTTCATGAGCCAGCAGCCGGTGGCGTACATCCTCTTTGGCGCCGGCGCGATGATCGCGGTCGTCACGGAGATGCTGGGCATCCCTTCGCTCACCTTCGCCCTCGGGATGTACCTCCCCCTCGAGCTCAACACGCCCGCGCTGGTGGGCGGCTTCCTGGCGCACTACATCGGGAAGCGCTCCGAGAAGGTCGGCGGGCACGCCGGTGCCACGATCCGCGAGCGCGGCGTGATCATCGCCTCCGGCCTGATGGCGGGGGGCGCGCTGGGCGGTGTCTTCGGCGCCGCGCTGCGCCTCTTCCCGTGGTACAAGGAGGAGCTGGTGCGCACGCCGTTCTTCGGCATCGACTGGCTCTCGCAGACGGTGTCGGCGCTCCTCTTCGTCGCCCTCTGCGCCTACATCTGGTACGGGTCGCTGCGCAGGCAGCGGGAGGGAGCGGCGGCGTGAGCGCGCGCTACGACCGCCTCGTGGCGGAGGCGATCCTCGGGATCGACACCCTGTGGGGGGGCGACGTGATGAACCCCTCGGGGATGGGGCGGTTCATCGCCGACTCGTGGTTCTCCGACGAGCCGCTGCCGCCCGCGTACACGCACGCGGCGGCGGCGCCGCTGCGCACGTCGGGGGGCGTCGGCGCCAAGACGCCCGACGTGAAGGCCATCGAGGCGTACCTCGCTGCGGTGGACGTGCCCGGCGCGATCGCGGGGCTGAAGGCGGAGGCGCAGGCGCTGCCGGGCCTTCGCCGGGCGTACACCGAGGGGATGGTGGAGGCGTTCGAGGTCATGTGGGCGCTGGCGCTGGAGATGGTCCGCAAGGGCCCCGCGGTGCCGTACGACCGCTGTGTCCGCGCCTCCTGCGGCCACGACCCCAGGCCCTCCGACCCGCGCGCGCGGCGGGAGCGGGTGGCGGAGCTCCTGGCCCGGGCCGGGCACCCGTCGCAGGGCGGCGCGGCGCTCCTCGCCGCGGTGGACGGTTGGCGAAGCGCGCGGATGGTGCCGATGAAGAGCATCAAGGCGCTCGCCGACGCGGTGATCGCCCAGTACGACCGGCTCGCGGAGGCGGGCCTCGCGGCGCACCTCCCGGCGCCCCTGCGGGCGGTGCCGCGCGCGAACATCACCTTCCTCCCGATCGAGGACGCCTGGTTCTCCGGTTCGATGAACTATCTGGGCCGCGCGCGGAAGCCGGACGGCTCGCCCGCCTTCGACGCGACGTACGAGATCAACGCCTCCCTCGGCATCTCGGTGCCGGAGTTCGTCCAGCTGGTCACGCACGAGGTGGTGCCGGGGCACGTCACGACCTTCGCGTACCTGCAGGACCTCTACGTGCGCGGGGCGGTGGGGTTCGAGGCGACGGTGCAGACGATGAACACCCGGGGCGCCGCGCTCTCGGAGGGGATCGCCAACAACGGCATCCTGATCGCCTACGGCGTGACGGAGATCGAGGAGCTGCCCGACGAGGACCTGCAGATCGGACTCCTCCTCGCCCTCCTGCAGGACGACGCCAAGAACCAGTCGTCGTACCTGACCTGGAAGGAGGGCGTGCCGCAGGCGGAGGTGGCGGCGGTGCTGCGGCGCGACTTCCTGGTGAGCGCGGAGCGCGCCGACAAGCTCTCCGGCGCGTGGGGACGACACCCCCTCCTCGGCCGGATGTACCTGCCGGCGTACAAGACGGGGACGGAGTGCGTGGCGGACCTCCGGCGGCGCTACCCGGCGGTGAAGGTCCTTCCGGTGCTGTACGGGTGCAGCGGGCTCGTGGACGTCACCACGGCCGAGGCGGCGCTGAAGTAGGCGGCGCAAAACGGCGGCGCACAAACAGCGGCGCACGACGACGGCGCACCAACTGAGGCCCGGCGGAGCGATCCCGCCGGGCTTCTCGCGTCAGGCCCTGGCGGGCTCCCGATGCCGGTCCACCCACCACGCGGCGACGGGGATGAGCCACCCCGCGAGGCCGACGCCCGCGAGCACGCCGGCGTTGGGGGGTGGCGGTGACGCGAGGGTCGCGGCGAAGACGGCGGCGAGGAAGAGGGCGAAGGCCGCGGCCCCCCAGCGTCCCACCCGGTCCTTCTCGCGGGTGACGTGCAGGTAGAGCGCGAACGCCGCGACGAACAGGGCGCTCTCGACGGCGACGGCGATGGACGGGTGCCGCCAGAGGCCGAGCCCCACGTGCGTGCCGCCGTGCCACGGCCAGAGCGGCATCCCGCGGCGATGCGAGCCGACGTCGATCACCCAGTGGCTCAGCACGGCGGCGGCGATGACGAGCGCCGCGCCGCGGTTCCGCGTCCGGGCGAAGTACACCGTGGCCCCCAGCGAGGCGAAGACCAGGGTGGCCACGAGGCTGTGCGTGAGGGGATAGTCGCTGAACGACTGCGCCGAGACGGCGGTGGCGCCCACCGTGAACGTGAAGTGCTCCAGCCCGACGATCAGGAGCAGGGGGGAGAGCAGGTCGAGCCAGCCCGCCGTGAGGAAGAGGGTGCCGAGGGAGGTGTGAGGCGCGGCCTTCTTGGCGGCGAATGCGATCGCCATGTGCCCGATGAACAATCCGCTGCTCCGAGAGGTGTCTGTCAGTGTACGCGGGAAGGGGCGACGACGTTAAGGCCCGTTTCCGGGCGAAGGGTGGAGGGCGTGCTAGGCGCGGAGCAGTCGGCGGATCTCCCCGGCGAGGCTGAGCGGGTCGAAGGGCTTGGCGATGACGCCGCGCGCCCCGAGTGCGCGGAGGCGCTCGCCATCAGTCGCCGCGCTCGCCGTCAGGAAGATGACGGGGACGTCCCGGCTCCGCCCGTCGGCGCGCAGGCGGGCGAGGAGCTCCGGCCCGTCGTGGTCGGGGAGCTGCACGTCGGTGACGACGAGGTCGGGGGGGTCCGCGGCGGCCTGCCTCAGGGCCGCGGCGGCGCTGTCGGCGCCGCGCACCGCGAAGCCGCCGTCGGCGCTGAGGGCGGCGCCCGCCGCGAGCAGGACCAGCGGGTCGTCGTCCACCAGCAGGACGCGAATGACCGGTGCCGGGGAGGCCGCGCCCGCGCCGCCGTCCCCGACGGGGGGACGCGCGTCGCTCACCCGGACCAGCACCGCCCGCAGCCGGTCGAGCGACGCCAACAGCCCGGCGGCCGGCGCCTCCTCGCACGCGGCCGCCGCCTCGCTCACCTCGGGGAAGCCGTACGTCCCGCCGACACCGCGCAACGCGTGCGTCATCCGGCGGATCGAGTCCGCGGCCTCGGCGTGCCCTTCGCGAAGCGACTCGGCGGCGGCGTCGAGGGCCGTGGCGCGAGCCCCCATCGCCGCACGGAAGGCCGCCTGCAGGTCGTCCATCTGCCGTCCGGCCATCGTCATCGATCCCTCGCGGCGCGCCGCTGCGCCGCGCCCCGCAGGTGCCGGCGGAGCACGGTCAGCAGCTCCTCCCGGTCCACGGGCTTGTTGAGAAGATCCGCCGCCCCCGGCACCGTGGCTCCCCGCTCCCGCGCCACGGAGCTCACCACCACCGCGGGGATGTCGCGCAGGCCGGGATCGGCGCGCAGCGTGCGGATGACGTCCCAGCCCGTCAGCCCCGGCATCAGGAGGTCCACCGTCACGACGTCAGGCCGCTCGGCCCGCGCGAGCCGGAGCCCCTCGCCCCCCGAGGCCGCCTCGATCGTCCGCGGGCCCAGCTCGGCGATCTGCCGCGCCAGGAGCTGACGTGCCTCCTCGTCGTCCTCGATCACCAGCACCAGAGCGTCGCGCAGGTCCGCCTCGACCGACTCCGCGGCCGGGGCCGCCGGAGCCGGCGCCGCGGGCCCGGGCTGGGCGCGCGCCGCGCCGAAGACGACGCGGAACGCCGATCCCGCGCCCTCCGCGCTCTCGACCTCGAGCCGGAAGCCCATCAGCTGCGCCAGGGTCCGCGAGATCGTCAGGCCGAGCCCCGTGCCGCCGAAGCGCCGCGCCGTGCCGGTGTCGGCCTGCTGGAACGCCTCGAAGATCGCGGCCTGCCGGTCGGCCGGGATGCCGATGCCGGTGTCGCACACCTCGAGGTACTCCGCCTCGCCTGTCACGGCGTCCACGGCGACCCGCACGGTGACGCTCCCCTGCTCGGTGAACTTGAGCGCGTTCCCGAGGAGGTTCACCACCACCTGCTTCAGCTTCCCCGCGTCGGCCGACAGTGGGCGCACGGTCGCCGGCACGTCCGCGGCGACCCGCACCCCGGGCTTCGCCTGGCCGGCGACGAGCCCCAGGGCTTCGTCCACCAGGCGCCGCAGGTCCACCGGGCCGACCTCCAACTCGAACTTGCCGGCCTCCACCTTCGAGAGATCGAGGATGGAGTTGATGAGGCCGAGGAGGTGCTTGCCGTTCTCGTGGATGCGGCCGAGGAAGTCGGTGTCCTCCGCGCGCAGGTTCCCCGCCCGGTTCTTGAGGAGCACCCCCGCGAAACCGATCACCGAATTGAGGGGGGTGCGCAGCTCGTGGCTCATGTTCGCCAGGAACGCGCTCTTGGCGCGATTGGCGTCCTCCGCCTCGTCGCGCGCCCGGACGAGGGCTTCCTGCGTCCGCTTGATCTCGGAGACGTCGCGGAAGACGGAGCGGATCGCGACGGGCCGGTCGTCCTCGAAGCGGCAGTTGCTGCTCCCCAGCACGGTGACGCGCCGGCCGCCGGGGCCGACGAACGTGGCCTCGAGGTCCTCCACCGTCTCCCCCGCGAGCATCCGCCGGAACGCCTCGTGGAACCGGTCGTGGCAGGCGGCCTCCAGGAAGTCGAAGAGGCTGCGGCCCAGCGCGTCCACCGCGCGCACGCCGAGCGCGCCCTCCCACGCCCGGTTCACGTACTGGAGGCGGCCGTCGGGGCCGGCCGTGACGATGAGATCGTGCGCGGCGTCGAGGAAGTCCTGCAGGCGTGCCTGGTTCTCCCGGACCGCCTGTTCCGCCTCCTTGCGCCGCGAGATGTCGGCGAAGGAGCTCACCACCGCGGTGAGCGAGCCGTCGGCGGCGTACGTCATCGGGCGGACGTTGACCAGCAGCCAGGCGAGGCGGCCGTCGGGGCGGAGCGCGCCGATCACGGCATTGCGCACCGGCTCGCCCGTGCGCAGGGAGACCGACGCGGGGCGCTCCTCGGGGGGCAGTGGCGAGCCGTCCTCGCGCAGGGTCTGCCAGGGCACCTCGGTGACGTGCCGCCCCACCAGCTCGTCGCCGGTCACGCCGAGGATGCGCTGCGCAGCGGCGTTCGCCTCGGTGATCCTCCCCGATGCCTCCTGGACGAACACCCCCTCGCCGAGGCCCTCGAGCACGGCCCGGTGGCGCTCCTCCGCCTCCTGCAGTGCGGCGGAGGACTTCTCCCGGGCGGCGAGGTCGCGGTTGACCGCGACCATCGCCAGCGCCACGATGAGCAGCCCGGCGAGGGTCGCGAGGAGGATGACCACCGGGGCCCATCCGTAGTGGATCTCCGACTCGGCCATCTTCGCGCCGAGCTGGCGCTCCCGGGAGACCGCGAGGAGACGCGAGACGGACTGGACACTGTCGGTGAGCGCGACTCCCTCGGAGACGAGGCGCGCGATCTCCGGTCCCGGCGCGCCCCGGTCCCGCGCGGGCAGTGTCAGGGCGAAGTGCGCGATCCGCCGCTGCAGGAGCGGGCCGAGCTGGCGCGTCAGGGACGCACGGGACGGATCGTCCGCGACGACGTCCTCGAGCCGCCGCAGGGCGCCGGGGAGCCTCCGCACCACTGACCGGTAGACCGTGACCTGGCGGCGGTCGCCGGTGAGGACGTAGGCGCGGGAGCGCGCCTCGGCTTCGGCGATGCGCCCGGTGAGCTCCGCGAGCACGTCGTTGACGTCCTCGAGGCGCCGGACGGCCACGCTGACGCCCACCAGGCGATCGAAGAACACGTACGACGCGGTGCCGATGACGGCGAACGCGAGCATCGCCAGCCCGAAGCCGGCGTTGGTCTTCTGGCGGGGGGTGAGGGGCACGGCCTAGGCGCCGAGGTGACGCGCGATCGCGTCGAGGAGGAGCTGCTCGTCCACGATCGGCTTGGCGACGTAGTCGTCGAACCCGAGGGCGAGGTACCGCTCGCGATCGCCGGCCATCGCATGGGCCGTGAGTGCGACGACGGGGAGACCGGCGAGCGCCGGATCGGCGCGAAGGTGGCGCAGGACCTCGGTGCCGTCCATCTCGGGAAGGGAGACGTCGAGGAGGACGAGGTCGGGCCGTGACGCGGCGATGCCGGCCAGCGCCGCGGCCCCTGTCTCGTAATCGGTGAGGGCGAACTGGCCGTCCAAGAGGGCGTGGACGAGGAGGCGGTTGTCCGCGTTGTCCTCGACCAGGGCGAGGCGGCGCGTCATCCGAGGGCCTTCCCGGCGGCGGCGAGCCCCGCCTCGAGGCGTCCGAAGGCGGCGTCGAGCGCCGCGGTCAGCGCCGGGACCTCGGCGGAACGCCGCGCCGCCGCCGCCGCCTCGAGGGAGCGCGCGCACGCGACCACCTCGCTGCCGCCGACGTTTCCCGCGTTCGAGACGAGGGCGTGCGCCGCCCGGGCGAGGGCGGCGAGGTCTCCGGCCGCGGCGGCCGCCCTCACCTCCACCACGTGCCTGGGGGCCGCCTCGCGGAAGAGGGCGAGCATCTGCCGTTCGAGCGCGTCGCCCCCGATGCGGCGCAGGCGTTCGAGCGCGACGGGATCCAGGACGGGCGGGGCGGTCATTTGTCCCATAATACGGGAGGACGCGCCAGGCGGCCATTGCCGGGGACGCAACAGGACGCACCGGGCTGCGTTGCCGCCGTTCGGCGGTCGGGCACCGTGCGGCTACCGTGAGGCATGCTCGCCCGGGTGACCTCCGCCGCGCTGCTCGGGATCGACGCCTACCTGGTGGACGTGGAGGCCGACATCGCCGCCGGCCTCCCGTCGTTCGCCACGGTGGGCCTGCCGCAGGGCGCGGTGCGCGAGGGGAAGGAGCGCGTCGCCGCCGCGATCCAGAACGCCGGTCTGTCGTTCCCCCAGCAGCGCGTGACCGTCAATTTGGCGCCTGCCGACATCCGTAAGGACGGCTCCGCCCTCGATCTCCCCGTCGCCCTCGCCGTGCTCGCCGCGTCGGGGCAGCTGCGCGCGGAGGCGCTGGAGGGCGTGGTCGCGTGCGGGGAGCTGGCCCTCGACGGCGTCCTCCGTCCGGTGCGCGGCGCCCTCTCGATGGCGCTCGCGGCGCGGGCCGCGAACGCGCGCTGCTTCGTGCTCCCCGCGGCGAACGTGCGCGAGGCCGCGGTCGTCGAGGGGCTCGACGTGCGCGCCGCGGGCTCCCTCGGCGCGGTGCTCCATCACCTCGACGGGGGGCCGCTCCTCGAGCGGGCGGTGGTGGACGTGGCCGCCCTCTTCGACGCGCCGTTCGCGGGGGACGTGGACTTCGCGGAGGTGAAGGGACAGGCGCACGCCAAGCGCGCGCTCGAGGTCGCCGCCGCGGGGTCGCACAACGTGCTGCTCATCGGCCCGCCGGGGAGCGGGAAGACGATGCTCGCGCGGCGCCTCCCCACCATCCTGCCCCGGATGGTGCTCGCCGAAGCGCTCGAGACGACGCGCATCCACTCCGTGGCGGGGCTCCTCCCCCACGGCGAAGCGCTCATCACCCGCCGTCCCTTCCGCGCGCCGCACCACACCATCTCCGACGCCGGGCTCGTGGGAGGCGGTGCCATCCCGCGTCCGGGCGAGGTGAGTCTCGCTCACGGCGGCGTCCTCTTCCTCGACGAGCTGCCCGAGTTCCACGCCAACGTCCTCGAGGCGCTGCGCCAGCCCCTCGAGGACGGCGTCATCACCGTGAGCCGCGCGGCGAGCACCCTCACCTATCCGGCGCGCCTCCTCCTCGTCGCGGCGATGAACCCGTGCCCCTGCGGCCACCACGGCGACTCCGCCCGCGCCTGCCTCTGCCGCCCTGAGGACGTGCGCCGCTATCTGAACCGCGTGTCGGGGCCCCTCCTCGACCGCATAGACCTGCACGTCGAGGTGCCCGCCGTTCGCCCCGACGAGCTGCGCGGAGACGGCCGCGGGGAGCTGAGCGAGGCGGTGCGGGAGCGGGTGGACCGCGCGCGCCGGCTGCAGCAGGAACGCTTCGCCGCCCGGCCGGGGATCTTCGCCAACGCGCACATGGGGCCCCGCGACGTCCGCCGCCACTGCGCACTGAGCGACGGGGGAGACGCGGTCCTGCGGAGCGCCGTCACGCGCCTCGGCTTCTCGGCGCGGGCGTACCACAGGGTGCTGCGGGTCGCGCGCACGATCGCCGACCTCGCTGGCGCCTCGCGGATCGAGCCGGCGCACGTCAGCGAGGCGGTGCAGTACCGGAGCCTGGACCGGGCGGGACGCAGCTAGGGGCAGGCTCCCTCGCGATGGCGCCAGCACGGAAGTGGACTCTGATCGCTGATGGACTGGCAGGGCCTGCCACCGTAGAATCCCGACCGCTCAAAACACTATAACATCTTATAGTAACGACGTTTAGCTCTTGCGTGCAGACTCGCCGCAGGCTACGGTGGCCTCGGTTCGCACCATCGCGTTCATGGAAGTAACAGAGGCTCGCGAGTCGCCTCCGGCCCGTGCCGATGCTCGGGCCATCTTCCTCCGAGAGGGCACTTCTCGAGCGTACCCTCTGGCCCCGCAGCGCCAGGGCCCGAAGGTGATCGCCAATGAGTTCAATCGCGGGAGCCGTCTGATGATCGGCCGGAGTCACGCATCGCTGACCTGTATCACGATAGTAGTGATGGTCGCCGCTGGTGCTGGAGGGTGTGACCGGAAGGGACGCGAGTACGCGCAGGCCTCGATCGAGGCCCAGCCTGGGGAGTTCTCGTCCTACTATCGGCGCATCGACACGCTTCGGCTGGAGGTGCCTGACGCGACGCCTTTGATTCGCGTTTCCGGCCTGGCCATCGGTCCCCGTGGCCAGATCCTCATCGGCGACGTGTCGGAGTCGAACGTCAAGTGGTTCGACCGCACCGGCCGGCTCCTTAGAGTCCTGGGCCGCCGTGGCGATGGGCCGGGCGAGTTCGCTCAACCGCGATTCCCGCGCTTCTCGGCGGACGGCCGGGTCTTCGTGGCGGATGCGATGATGAGCCGCATCGCCGTCTTTGACTCCCTCGGCCGGGTGCTCAAGACCGTATCGCTGGAAGGGTTCTCTCCGATCATGGGCTTCGCAGTGCTCCCGGATGGGCGGTTCGTCCTGACCGGCTCAGCCAGTGCGGAAGATGTCGTCTTCATCGCGGACAGCACCGGGCGCATCATCCAGCACCTGCTTCGGGCCGATCGCACGCTGCCGCGTGCCGGTCCCGAATCGCCCTTCTGGCGGCCGGTGACGCAGCACTGGCTGGCCCTCGTGGGCGACACGGCCATCGTGGCCTCGACCCTTTCGGACAGCCTCTGGCGAGTGTCGCTGCTGACGGGCCAGATCGCGGCCTCGCGGCTCGTCGTTCCCGGCTACATCGAGCCGGTGGTCCTCCACGAGGTGTCGCGCGATTTCAGGGCGATGACCGAGTGGACCAAGTCCTTCCACATTGCCGCCACCGTGCTCGCCAGCAGCAGCCAAGTAGCCGTTCCCTTCGTCCGGGGCGTTCTGAACTATGGTGATCCGATGATCCTGGCGGTGCGCTCCGGCGATGGGCCGTGGCGCGCCCTGTCCGGGGCACCCCCCGTGATCGCGGTCAACGGTGACTCCTTGGTCACATTGGAGCACCCGGGTGAGGTGGCTGTCACGCTCGGCTTCTACGTCCCGGTGCGACGGTGAAACGCGGCGGGGTCGTCCTCTGTCTGCTCGCGAGTGTCGCCTGCGGCCGACCCGCCCCTCCGGTCGCGCGCTCCGTGCGGGTCTCGCCCGCTCGAGCAAGGCAGATGGTGGAGCGCGTCATCGAGTCTCGCGCGTCGCTCCCACGACGCGATGGCTGCACCGCCGCGCCGCTGATCGGGAGGCCTGCAGGCTTGCTCTTCGTGACGGCACGTCAGTGCCTCTCGTGCAGGGGCATCGGGTACGTGATCCGGCAGCTCATGAGGAACCCAGCCACCAGCAAGCTGTGGGTGGTCTCCCCCGCGTCGGACGTCCCGGAGGTCTGCGAGTTCCTCACGGCTGAGAAGGCGGTTCTTCCGGTGTGGGGCGCAGCGGACGTGGCGTTCACGGAGGACTCGGTCGGTGGAACGATGCTGTTCGGTTTGCTGGCTGCGCGGGATGGTGCGCTAGTGGGGGTGGCGAGCGGGCAGGATGCCGATGACCTGCTTCCCCGCGTCGCCGCGCTGCTTGGTGCCAACCATGAGTCGGGAGGGCGGCCCTAGCGAGCCGGCCCTTCCTTCACATCCA